>NZ_JBVITR010000064.1:8835-24400 GCF_055574875.1 Streptomyces sp. NPDC034670 | reverse complement strand
CTCCTACTCGCCGCGTTTGCCCGTCTTCCCCGCCTCCCCCCCCCCCCCCCCCCCCCCCCCCCCCCCCCCCCCCCCCCCCCCCCCCCCCCCCCCCCCCCGCGGCCGGCTCACGCGCGCCGTTCCCGTACCGGCCCGGCCCCGGGCGGGACGGTTCGTCCTCACCGGGCCGCACGGCGCCGCGGCGGCACGAAGGCGTACAGGTCGAGGATGTCGGGCCGGGGCGCGACGCCGGGACCGCCCGCGCGTACCCAGGCGACGATGTCCTCCGTGGCGTCCGGGTCGTTGACCAGCCCCAGCCAGACGGGCCGGGCTCCGGCGGCGCGGCCGGCGGTGGAGGGCTGCACGACGATGACGTTGGCCTGGTCGCAGACGTCCAGGCAGTCGGAGACGCGGACCGGGGCCGCCGCGCGCAGGCGCGCGGTCTGTGCGGCATGGTCGACGCCGGTCACCTTCGGGCTGCCGCAGCAGCAGTCCCGGCACACGACGACCCGGCACGGCACCGCGCCGGTCGCGGCGGCCCCGGGCGCACGGCCGGGTGCCCCTCCGTTCGGACTCGCGGGCATGCCGCACCGTTCCTCTCTCCGGGGAGATCCGCCCCGGGGGTCCGTCGAGGAGGCGACCGCGTGAGTCTCCTGGCTCTCGGGTCGATGCTCGTCCCGGCCTTCCCGCCCGCTCGCGGGCCGTGGCCGTGTCGGGATCCGCTCGCCGATCACAGTGGCGGGACCGCACCGGATTCACACCGGTTTCCTCGGACCGCCGTCGCCTTGTCGCGGGCCATCCTCCCACCCCCGGCGGTGCCACGTCACCCGGGTCCCGGCACCACCGACGCGGCGTGCCTCGCCGCCGTACCGCCCGGCGGTGGACCGGACCGCACCGGGGTACCCGGGCCGACCGGAAGGCCCCGGCGACCGCCGGGACGCACGTCCGGCCGAGCCCCGGCGCCCGGCCGGCCTCCGGCGCACAGAGGGAGCGGTCCATGTCGGACACCATCGGGAACCAGACCGTCGAGCAGTTGGGCGGCCGGAGCAGCATCCTGGCGCGGCAACGCCGCGAGCACGCGGAGATGGACCGGTTGATGGACCGGTACAGGACGCTCGGGGACGGCCCGCGGCGCGAACGGGTCCTCGAGGACCTCGTCCAGCTGGTCTTCAGCCACGCCTTCGCGGAGGAGACCGTGCTGTGGCCGGCCGTGCGGAGCACGGTGCCGGGCGGGGAGGACCTGACCTCCCGGGTCGAGGAGGAGCACCAGCAGATCAACGATCTCGTCTCCGACATCGAACGCCTCGCTCCCGGCGATCCGGAGCGCGAGGCCAAGGTGGAGCAGGCCTTCGCCCTGATACGGCAGGACATCAGGGACGAGGAGGACCTTCTCCTGCCCCGGCTGCGGGACGCGATGGACACCGCCCGGCTGCGGCGCCTCGGCAGGGCCTGGGAGACGGTGCGGCGGACCGCCCCCACGCATCCCCACCCCGTCATCCCCCGGCGTCCCCCCGGCAACGCGCTCCTGGGCGTTCCCTTGAGCGTCTACGACCGGATGCGCGACGCGTTCGGTCCCGGCGGCTCCGCCACCGCGGCCGGGAAGGCCGGGAGGGCCGGGAAGGCGGTCACCGGTCTGGCCGGGGTGCTCGTCGCGGCGGCCGCGGCCGCCGCGGTGCTGCGCAAGCGGCGCTGAGGCCGCGCGGGCGGACCGGCACGGGGGCCGGGCCCTCCCGGATGCCCGGAAGGGCCCGACCGCGCGTGCGGCTGCTCGCCCGCCCGGCCGCCCGGGGCCGGTCCGGCCGTCAGCCGGTGCTCCCGCGGGCCGCGCCCGCTCCGGCTTCCCGCCGGTCCGCCTGCCCGTCCTGCTGCCTCAGCCGTATCTCGACGTGGCCGTCGACGACCCGGGTCTCGAAGGAGGGCTGCGGCGCGGTGGCCGGGCCCCGGACGTTCCAGCCGTCCGAGAGCCGGAAGACACTGCCGTGCCAGGGACACCGGACGCACCCGTCGGCGACGGTGCCCTCGGACAGCGGTCCCGCGAGGTGGCTGCACCGCTCGGCCAGCGCGTGGACGGTGCCGTCGGCTTCGCGCACCACCAGGACCGGCACGTCGTCCACGCTGCGCCGCACCGGACGGTCGGCCGGGAACTCGTCCACGCTCCCGATCCGGTGCCAGCCCCGCGTCACCACGTGCGGCACCTCCTCCGCGTGGTTGGCGCCGGAGGCCTGCCGGTAGGCCAGGTGGCCGCCCAGCGCTCCGCCGAGCCCCACCGCCGTCAGTCCCAGGAAGCCGAACGTCCGGCCCGCCGCCCCGCGCCCCTTGAGGCGGCAGGCGAGCGAGGCCGCGTACATGCCGACGGCGGTGGTGTTGGCCAGGGCGTGCACCAGGCCGACGCGCTGCTGCTGACGGTGCAGCTCGGCCCAGTCGACGGCGCCCGACAGGGCCGCGGGCGCGGCGGCGGCCAGCCCGACGCCGACCAGCAGCCCGGCCTCGCGGGAGCGGCCCGGCCGCAGGTCCAGCACCGCCGCGGACATCCAGCTCCCGATCGGGACCTGCACCATCAGCGGGTGCACGGGGTGTCCCAGCCACCTGCCGTGCAGCACGTCCCTGCCGCGTCCCAGCGGGAGCGCCCGCACTCCCGCGCGGAGCGCGCCGATCAGCCGGTCGGCCCGTGGTTCCCGCTCCAGCCGGTCCAGCAGCCGCAGGGCCCGGCCCTGCCGCATCCGGGGACGGGGTTTCGCACTCGTGGCGTTCATGGTCCGCCGGGTCCCCACCTGCCGGGACGGCAAACGGGTCCGGGGCCCGGGCGGCGGCCGGAGGCCCTCCCCCCACCTGTGGTCTGCATGGGAGGAGCCCGGGCGGGGCAAGCGGTCAGCCTGGAATCGGGGAGGATGCCATGGCCATGACGGGGCAGCCGGCCGAATCGGCGGAGGAGGACACCGCCCGCTGCGCGCGCCATGAAGGTCGCGGTCCGCAGCCCGGCGGCGAAGCGCCGGAGACACCGCATGAGCGGGTCAACCGCCGCTGGAACGAGATCCTGCAGGAGACCCGGGTCACCCAGACCGGCGTGCAGATCCTCTTCGGGTTCCTGCTCAGTGTGGCCTTCACCCCGCTGTTCCGGGAGCTGGAGACGTTCGACCGCGCCGTCTACGTCGTCACCGTGGTGCTCGGCGCGTCGGCCACGGGAACGCTCATCGCGCCCGTCTCCCTCCACCGCTTCCTGTCCGGCCAGCGCATGAAGGACGAAGTGGTGGGCATCGCCGGCCGCCTGATGATGTGCGGCATGGTCCTGCTCGCGCTGACCATCGGCTGCACGCTGCTGCTGATCCTGCGCGTCGTGGTCCCCGGCGTCCTCGCCGAGGTGCTCGCCGGCGGGGTCATGCTGTGGTTCGGCCTGTGCTGGTACGCGCTGCCGCTGTACCTGCGCCGCCGCGCCGCCCGCCGTGCCGGGGGCGGGGAGGCGTAGCCCGCCCGGGCACACCCCGCCCCGGGGCGGCGCGGCCGCTTCGGGGCGAAGTGCCGTCGCGGCGGGTTGGGCGTAGTGTCCCTTGTGGGCGATGCCCGGTGGGACCGGCGGGGGCAGCCCTCCCGGAGCCGGCCGGACGCGGTCGGGCCGGCGTCCTTGCTGCCGCGGGTGAGGTGGACGGCTGATGGACACCGCGATGGCCGCCGTGGTGCGCGCGAGCGGCGCGTTCGGAGGTCTGCTGTACGCGCTCTCGCCGGACGAGGACGCCCTGTGGCTGGTGCGGGCGGCGGGGATGCCGTACGAGATCGCGGCCCCGTGGCGGCGGGTCGCGCTCACCGATCCGATACCGGTGGCGGACGCGGTGCGTGAACGGCGCCTGGTGTGGATCGCCGGCCAGGAGGAGCTGGCGCGCCGTTACCCACGGCCGGCGCTCGTGCTGCCCTACGACTTCGCGCTGTCGGCCGCTCCGGTCCTCTCCGGGGCGGCACTCCGCGGCGGGCTGGTGCTGTTGTGGCCCGGGGCCCGCCCGCCACAGCTGAGCCCCCACGAACGCAGGGCCATCGAGGGGGGCTGCCGCCGCCTGGGCGACCTTCTGCGCCAGGCCGCGGACCGCGGTGATCCGTTCCCGCCCGCCGACCGGCCGCGGTCCCTCCCGTCGCCGGCCCGGCGGGTCCCCTCGCCCACCGAGGCCGCGGCGATCGCGGCCTTCGTCGACCGCCTGCCCGGCGGATCCTGCGCGCTGGACACGAACGGCCGCATCACCTTCATCACCCCGGCCGCCGCCGACCTCGTGGGCGGGGATCCGGCCGGCCTGGTGGGCGCCCTGCCCTGGCAGGCGCTGCCGTGGATGGACGTCCCCCAGGTCGAGGACCGTTACCGGGCCGCGCTGGTGAGCCGCCGGCCGCAGGCGTTCACCGTCCTGCGCCCCCCGGACGTGTGGCTGGCCTTCGAGCTGTACCCGGATCCCTCCGGCATCAGCGTCCGCATCACGCGCGGCGCCCCGCCCGGGGACGCTCCCCCGTCGCAGTCCGCGCCGGCCATGGCCCCCAGCCGGGCCCCCTCGCTGTACCACCTGATGCACCTGGCCGCCACCCTGACCGAGGCCGCCGGGGTGCAGGACGTGGTCGAGCAGACCGCCGACCAGTCGCTGCCCGCTCTGGGCGCGCAGGCCATGGTGCTGATGACCGCCGAGGACGGCCGTCTGAGGATCCTCGGCCGGCACGGCTGCCGCGCCGACCTCGTGGACCGTTTCGACACCGCCCCCCTGGACTCGGACGTTCCCGGCAGCAAGGTCCTGACCACCGGGGTCCCGGACTTCTTCACCTCCTTCGAGGAACTCCGGCGCGCCTACCCGCTCGTCCTGCACGCGGACGGGATGGCCTCCTGGGCCTTCCTGCCCCTGGTCGCGTCCGGCCGCCCGATCGGCTCCCTGCTCCTCGCCTACCGGCGGCCCCGCCTCTTCCCGCCCGCCGAGCGCGCCGTCCTCATGTCGCTGGCCGGTCTGGTCGGGCAGGCACTGGACCGCGCCCGCCTCTACGACGCCAAGCACCACCTCGCCCACCACCTGCAGTCCGCCCTCCTGCCGCAGGCCCTCCCCCACGTCCCCGGCCTGAGGGTCGCCGCCCGCTACCTGCCGGCCGCCCGGGGCCTGGGCATCGGCGGCGACTTCTACGACCTCATCCGTCTCGACGAGCACACGGCCGGCGCCGCCATCGGCGACGTGCAGGGGCACAACGTGGACGCCGCGGCCCTCATGGGGCAGGTCCGCACCGCCGTCCACGCCCACGCCACCGTGGGCGCGTCCCCCGACGACGTCCTGGCCGGCACCAACCGCCTGCTGACCGACCTCGACCCCGGCCTGTTCACCAGCTGCCTCTACGTCCACCTCGACCTCGCCGCCCACCGCGCGTACCTGGCCACCGCCGGCCACCCACCGCCCCTGGTGCGGCACGCCGACGGACGCACCGCACTGCTTCCGGTTCCCCCCGGTCTCCTGCTGGGCATCGAGCAGGACACCCGCTACCCGGTCCTGGAGGTCCCCCTGCCGCCGGGCTGCGTGCTCGCCCTCTACACCGACGGGCTCGTCGAAGCCCCCGGAGTCGACCTCGACGACGCCACCGCGGCCCTCGCCGGGCTCCTCGAACACGCCGACCCCGCCGATCTCGACGCCACGGCCGACCTCCTCGTCCGCCACGCCCCGACCCCCGGCGACGACGTCGCCCTGCTCCTCCTCAGCCCCGGAGAATGATGCGACGACCACCGCCCCGCCCCCGCCGCCCGTCCCCCGGGACGCCCTCCGCGCGAGCCCGTGGCGCACGTTCCGGAAGGGGACGGGCCCGTACCGGCCGGGTGCCTCCGCGCCGCGCTCCGGGCGGGGCCCGGAGGGCCTTCCGAACGAGGGGGGACGGATGAGCCCGATGCCCGGCGGGGCCGTTCGGCGCCCGCGCCTGCGCTTCGACGGCTGGATCGCCGGCCTCGGCACCTCCTCGGGCACGCGGATCGTGCTCGGGCACTGGCAGCGCTCACCGTTCGGGGCGTTCAGCGACGTGATGCTGGAACGGGCCGACGGGGAGAGGCTGCTGCTGGCCCCCACGCGGGAGACGGCCGACTTCATCGGCGGCACCTACGTCTTCGACACGGTGCGGGTCGTCCCGGTCGACGTGCGGGTCGCGGACGGCACCTGGACCGTCGCCGCGGGACCGCTCGACCTGCGCTTCGCCACCGGCCGGCGACGGCTCCTGGGCCTGGTGCTGCGTGCCGTCCCCGGCGTGCTCGCCCGCCGTCCGGCGTGGAGCGCGCTGACCGACCGGCCCGCCCGGCTGCTGCTGCCGGGCGTGCGGACCCGGGGCAGCGCCGGCGGGGGCCGCCGCGAGTGGTACAGCGCCCGGGACCTGCTGCCGATCCGTGCGGTGTCGGCCGCCTTCGGGGGCACCGACCTCGGAACGATGGCGCCGGTCGAACCGCCCGTGCGCTTCGGGTTCGGTTCGACGCCGCGGGATCCCGCCGTCACCCGGGTGACGACGACGGTGGCCCTCGCCCCGGAGCGACGGCGTCCCCCGGGATGACGGCGCCCGGCGCGGGGCACCCGGCCCCGGCGTCCCTCAGGACTCCCGCCAGCCCAGCTTGATCAGCATGTTCTTGGCGTCCTCGGCCACCTGGGGGTCGGCCACGACGTCGTAGCGGCCGGCGACGATCTGGCTGCGGGAGGTGAAGTCGCGGCGCCCGCCGGTGAGGGCGTGGCCGATGAAGCCGAAGACCGCCCCGAAGACGGCGCCGTAGGCGATCCCGCTGAGCAGGAGGACGAGGGAGCCGCGGGAGCCGGCCGCGAAGAGGGCCAGCAGCAGACCGATGAGCAGGCCGAACCAGGCTCCGGAGCCCGCGCCGGCCAGAGCGGCGCGGCCGCGGGTGAGGCGGCCGAGCACCGTCTCCACCATGCGCAGGTCCGAGCCGATGATCGCGGTGCGCTCGACGGGGAAGCCGCTGTCGGAGAGGAAGTCGACGGCCCGCTGGGCTCCTTCGTAGGTGGGGTACGACCCGACCACGGGCCGGTCGGTGCGGGGCGGGGGCGGTTGGGCAGTCATCGAAACGCTCCATGGTCGGGGCCGGCTCGGGCGGTGGGGCGGTCGTCGGTGAGGCGGTGGCCGGGCGGCTGCCCCGCGGTTCCGTCGCCGGCCGTCGTGCCGGCGCGCGCCCCGCCCCACCGCTCGACCCGCCGGATCCGTCACCAGTACCCACGGGAGACCGGACGTACCGGCCGGCGACGGGGCGCGGGCCCGGACGCCCCGCGACCGTTCTCACGGGAACGCGCGGGTGTGCGGGACACCGTGCGGGGTACACGCACACAGCCACGTGAAGCAGGAGACTGAAGGTGAGCCGTGGAACCAGCCTTCGGCAGTGAGGGTCACGCCGTGCCGGGTGCCGACGCGTTGGAGACCGCCGTCGCCCTGGGCGGCGACGGTTCCTGCATCGCCCGGGCCCGCCGCCTGGCGGTCGACTTCCTCGCCCACGTCCGGGCCACGTACGGCCTGCCCGTTTCCGCGCGCGCCGGGGAACTGACCCAGCTCGTGGTCAGCGAACTGGTGACCAACGCCCGCAAGTACGCCCCCGGACCCCTGCGGATGGGACTGCGCGTCGCCGGGGAGCTGGTGGAGGTCACCGTCTGGGACAGCGACCCGGCCCCGCCGGTGGCCCGGGCCACCGACCCGGGCCGGGTCGGGCAGCACGGCCTGGAGATCGTCATGGCCGTCGCCCAGGGCTTCGAGGTGCGGAGCGAGCCGGCCGGCAAACGCGTCACCGCCCGCATCCCCCTCGCCGACGCCCCGGACGCCGACGCCCCGGAGCGCCGGCCCGCGTTCGGGAACACGGCCACCGGCGGGTGAGGGGCGGGGACCGCGGGCGGCGACCGGGGCCGGGGCGGTGGACGCGGACGCGCCCCCCGGACCTGCCCGCAGGGGCGGCCGTGGCGGGTGAGCCGTGACGGGAGGCCGTCGCGGGAAGCCGCCACCGGGGTGCCGCTGCCGGACGGCACCGGGTGCCCTGGCTCGCTGTCCCGCCGGAGGCGGGGACCGGGGACCGGCTCGGGTGCTCAGACCGCGTCGTGCCGGGGGGCGATGCGGGTCACCGTGACCGCGACGCCGACCCGTTCCGTGGAGCCCAGGGTAGCGAGGTGGGAGCCGACGGCGGCCTCCACCCGGTCGTGGACGTCCCGGGCGGTGTCCAGCGCCCGCCGGCCCTCGGCCAGGACGCAGCGCACCTCGACGCGCCATCCCGAACCGTCCGGCGCCCGGTCGGCGCGGACGCCCGTACCGGACGCCGCACGGTGCGGCGCGGGGTCCGCCCGGGCGGGCGCGGCGGCGGCCGCGAGGCTGCGGGAGGGAGGGGACTGCAGGCCCGCCACCCCGGGCACCGCGAGGGCCGCCTCGGCCGCGACGCCGAGGAGCGCGGTCGCGCGGACGGCGGTCATCGCGCACCGCCTCCGGCCGGGAGGCCGGGGCCGGAGGGCGGCGGACCCGGCACCAGGACGTCGACCACGTCGATGTCGACGGCCGTCACGGCGAGGCCCAGGTCCCGCCCGGCCGAGTCGAGGACCGACCGGCGCACCTGGCGGGCCCGGTCGGGCAGCGGGTGGTCGAGAGCGGCGGCCAGCGTCATCGCCACCCGCACGCCGGCGCCTCCTGCTTCGGGCGCGAGCCGGCAGGCCGCGGCCCTGGCACCGGGGACCGCGTCCGCGGCCCGCCGCAGCACCTTCGCCGCGGCGCCCTCGGTGATCCGCAGGTCCCGGTCCGGATCGGCCAGGGGCAGCACCCGTCCGGGCCGGACCTCCGCCCCGACGGCGTCCATGACGCGGGCGGCGAGCGCGTGGAGGCGCCGGGGGTCCTCGGCGCACAGCGCCCGCGCGGCCGCGTCCACCGCGGCCAGGCCCGCGGCGGCCTCGCGGCAGTGAGGACAGGAGGCGGCGTGCGGATCCGCGGCCGGCTCCGTGTCCCGCGCCCGTTCCCAGACCCGGCTGAGCAGGCGGCCGCAGGGCAGCGCCTCATCACCCGCGAACGGGGGCACGCCGCCGGTTCCGGGGGGCCCGGGGGGCCGTGTGTTCGGGTCGTCTAGCGCCATGGGCCCATCGCCTCCTGCAGGGATCGGCGCGCCCTGAACAACCTGCCGCGCACCGTCTGCTCGCTGGTCCGTGTCACCTGGGCGATCTCCCGGTAGGACAGGCCCTGCACCTCCCGCAGGACCCAGCAGACCCGCTGCCCGGCGTCCAGCCCGGCGAGCGCGCGGGACAGGGCGGCGGTGGCCGCGTCCTGCTCGGCGCACCGGGCCGGCTGGCTCCGGGCGTCCTCCGCCACGGGCTCGACGACGGTGTCCAGCGGGAGGGGCGGCGGCCGGCGCCGGCGCATGGTCAGGCAGCGGTTGACGGTGATCCGGTACATCCAGGTGCGGAACTCCGCGCCGTGGCGGTAGTCGGGCAGTCGCCGCCAGGCGCTGACGAAGGCGTCCTGAACGGCCTCCTCGGCGTCCCGGGGATCGCCGAGCATGCAGCGGGCCAGACCGAGGAGGGGGCTCCCGTGCCGCTGGACGAGAACGGCGAAGGAGTCCTCGTCCCCCTCGGCCGCCCGTACGGCCAGCAGGCTGTCCGGCAGGTCGCGTCCCGTCCGGGGGAAGGCAGTGCGCTCGCTCATGTCGCTCCCGCGCAGGCTCGGACGCACGGGTACCCCCACACGGGAATGTGACGCACGTCACACCACATGCGTGTGAGGGGCGCGTCGCCCCCCACGTCCAACCTTTCGACGGATGCCGCACCGGTGTCCGACCGACCGATCAACCGATCGAGGCGACCGCCATGACCGAGAACACCACGAGCATCGGCGGGGGCAACCGTTCCGATGCGAACGTGAGCACGCTGAAGGGCCGTCCCGGGGCCGGGACCCCGGCCGAGACACGGGGGAGGACCACCATCGCGGACGGCGTGGTGGCCAAGATCGCGGGCATGGCCGCCCGCGAGGTACCGGGCATCCACAACCTCGGGGCGGGCGTGGCCCGCGCCTTCGGCGCCATGCGGGAGCGCGTCCCCGGCGGGGGCGGGAGCGGAACCGTCACACGGGGGGTGAAGGTCGAGGTCGGCGAGCGGCAGGCCGCCGTGGACCTGGACGTCGTCGTCGAGTACGGCGCCTCCATCGTCGACGTCGCCGGCGACGTCCGCACCAACGTGATCGGCGCCGTGGAGCGGATGACGGGCCTGGAGGTCGTCGAGGTGAACATCGCCGTCGACGACGTCCACCTCCCCGACGAGGAGGAGAGCGAACCGGACGAGGGCCGCGTGAGGTGATCCACCGCCCCGCCCCGGGCGGACGCGGGTGATCGCGCGCACGACGACGCGCGTGCGCGAGACGGGTGAGTGCATGATGAACGCAGCAACGACGGGCCTGGCGGCCGGGGTGGCCCTGGGCTTCGCCGGCTACTTCGGCGGCTTCTGGGCGTTCCTGCTGGTCCTGGTCCTGGGCGCGGTGGGGCTGGTCGTCGGTCTCGTCCTGCAGGGCGACCTCGACCTCCGGGACCGGAGGCAGCGGTGAGGGCCCGGACCGGTTCCTCGGCCTTCGACGAGGGGTCCGGCCCACCGGACCGGGCCGCCGGCCTGCCGCCGCCGGCCGAGCGGGGCGCCACCGTCGTCCCGGACAGGGTGGTCGCCCGTATCGCCGTCCAGGCCGCACGCACGGCCCGGGCCCGGAACTTTGCCGTACCGCCCGGCGGGGCCGGGGTGGCGGCGCCCGGCGCCTTCGCCACCGTCCGCACGGGGTCGGTGCGCCTGCACCTGACCATGGAACTCCCCTACCCCGCCGACCTCCCCCGGGTCTGCGCACGGATCCGGCAGGACGTCGCCGAACGGGTGGCCCGGCTGACCGGCCTGCAGGTGGGGGAGGTCACGCTCACCGTCCAACGGCTGGTGACCGCCGCCGGGGACCGCGGGCGGGTCCGGTGAACCGCGGCGCGCGCGGGGCGCCGCGCGCGAAGCGGTGCGGAAAACCGTGCGGACGGACCGCGCAGACAGGAGGACCGGCATGACGACCGACCCAGCCCCTCCCGCCCGTGACTCCGCGTCCTCCCCGCACCGTGCCACCGTGCCGCTGACGAAGAGGGCCGGGGAGCCGGGGGAGCCCGGCCCGTCCGGGCACCGCGCGCCTCCGCACGGCGGGGGGCGCCGGTCCCGCCGCCCGTGGTCCGCGCGCCGCATCCCGGCCGCGCTGGTCGCCACGGTGATCCTCCTGGCGGCGGGCGCGGCGCTGGTCGACGTCGTCGCCGTACGGGCGGGACGCCCCGCGGCCGCCTGGCGACGGCACCTGGCCGACGCGCTGGCCACCCGCCCCGTGGACGACGTGTGGATGCTCACGGGGGCCGCCGTGGCCGCCGCCGTCGGCGTCTGGCTGCTCTTCCTGGCCCTCACCCCCGGCCTGCGCCACTGGCTCCCCCTGCGTTCCCCGGCGCCCGGGGTGCGGGCTTCCCTGGACCGCGACGGCGCCGCCGACCTGCTGCGCGACGCCGCCCTGCGGGTGCCCGGGGTCGGCAGGGCCCGCGTCCGGGTGCGCCGCCACCGCGTCAAGGCCCGCGCGGACGTCCGCTTCCGCGACCCCCGGCAGGTGAAGGAGGACCTCATCACCGCCCTGCACGAGGAGCGCGACCGGCTCGCCCTCGCCCGCCCTCCCCGCATCGTCGTCCGGGTGCGGCAACGCACCGACTGACCGGAGAACCCCAGCACCGGAGCCCGCACCATGACGCCGCGAACCGTGCTCAACCGCAGTCTGCTGGCCCTCACCGGACTGGTCCTGCTCGGTGGAGGCCTGCTGATCCTGTCCGCCGGGCTCGACGTCTACCGGCGACGCGGCCTGGTCCCGCCCGTCGGCTGGCCCCTGACCGCCGCGGACGACGTCCTGCTCGGCTCCGCCGACCGGATCCGCTGGAGCGACCAGGGCTGGTGGTGGTGGCCCGCCGTGATCGCCGCCCTCGCCCTCGCGGCCCTGCTCGCCCTGGGGTGGCTGGTCGCCCAACTGCGCAGGCGCCGCCCCAAAGTCCTGCCCGTCGGCGGCGCGTCCCCGCAGGAAGGCGTCGCACTGCGCGGCCGGGCGCTCGGCGACGCGATCGCCGCCGAAGCCGGCGCTCTGCCGGAGGTCGAGCACGCGACCGTGCGCATCACCGGCCGGCCCGCCCGCCCCCGCGCCCGCGTCGAACTCGCCCTCACCCCTCAGGGCGTGCCCGGTGCCGCCCTCGACGCCCTGCGCGAAGGCCCGCTCCGAACCGCCCTCCGGTCCACCGGCCTCCCCGACCTGCCCACCGAGGTCCGCCTCCGGGTCGCCCGGCACAAACCCCACCGCACGCAGTAGACAGGGCCGGCACCGACCGCCCCCGCCCCCGCCCCGGCGCCCCCCACGGCACACGGGAGAACCGGCACCGCTCCTGCGTGGCCGCAGGAGCGGTCAGCCCACGTCCTGCCTTTCCGGCGGTGTACCCCGGTGGCGCCGATGCCCGGACCGCGCCGTCACTCCGGGGCGTCTCCGCAATCCCCCGGAAGCGGTACCCGCACCCACAGGAGTGATCGAACGCGGCGCCGCAGCGTCCGTCCCTCCCCTCCCCCAAGGCCGGACCGGTCAATCGGCATCGCGTTCCGGACTTCGCTCCCCCGGACCCGTGACGGCGACCGGAACCACCCAGTTATCCGATCACCCGCCGCATCACACAAGAGGAGCGCCCACGCATCCCTTGCACCGCCCGCCGAGCGCTTGCCGCAGGGGGCGGTGACAACCGGTTTCCGGTCCGCCCGGCCCTGCCGCGGTCCTCTGCGCTGTTGCGCTGTTTCCTCGTGTTCACCACTTCCCGGAAGGACGTGCCCCGTGTTCACCACGCAGGACGCATGGAACACCGGCTACGCCAACGGCCGCCGCTATCGCCGGCTCAGCGACTCCGAACGGTCGCTGCTCGCCGCCCACGTTCCCGCCCCGGTCGGCGGCAGGGCCCTCGACGTCGGGTGCGGAGTCGGTGAACTCGCCGCCCACCTGTCCTCACTCGGCTACGGCGTCGACGCCGTCGACTGGTCCGACCACGCCCTCGCCGAAGCAGCCGGCCGGCACGGGGAGGCCGCCCGGTGGCTGTGCCTGGACATCGAGGGTGACGACCTGTCACCGCTGCACGCCGACGGCTACGACCTGATCACCCTCCGGTTCGTGTACCCGTTCCTGGGGAACCGCGACCTGACCCTGTCCCTGCTCGGTCGCCGACTGCGCGCCGGCGGCGCCCTCGTGGTCGTCACCCCCCTCGCCGCAGCCACCCCGGCCGAGCGGCGCGGCATCGCGCTCGACGAGCACGAACTCACCCGACTGCGGGCCGGCTGGTCCACCACCGACCGCCACGACACCGAGGGCCTGGCCTTCGTGGTCCTGCGCGGCCCTCACCGGGACGGCGTCGCGTCCCCGGCCGACGCGACGCCCACCGCGCGGCAGCACCGCCTCAGCCTGCGGAAACGCTCCTACGCCCAGGTGGAGTCCGGGCGCAAGACGATCGAGGTGCGCGTCGGCACCCCCGAGGGAGCCGGCGTCAGGACCGGGGACACGATCGTCTTCCACGAACCGGACAGTGGGCGGGAACTCGACGTCATCGCGAAGCGGGTCACCCCGTACACGTCCTTCGACGAACTTCTCGACGCCGAGGACCCGGCACGTGTCGATCCCGACGCCACCCGCGAGGAGCTGCTCGCCCGGCTCCCCCGCGTCCACCCGCCGCTCAAGGAGGAACCGGGCCTCTTCGTCCTCGAGTTCGACCACCGGCCGGGAAGACCCGGACGTCCCCTGCCCATGACTGCCGCGGAGTACGTGCAGACGGTGCCCCACTGCACGGTGTACGGATGCCTGTACGTGCGCGACGAGCACGACCGCCCGGTGCAGTTGCGCTCCGTGTACGGCGACCGGTTGTGGCAGTTCCCCGGCGGCGACGCCGAGGCCGGGGAGGACCCGTGGGAGACCGCACGCCGCGAAGCAGCCGAGGAGACCGGACTCGAACTCGGCCGGGACCGACCCCGGCTGCTGCTGACGCACTTTCTCCGCCCCGGGCCCCGCCGGCCACTGGGCAAGATCGGTTTCGTCTTCGACGGCGGCCGGCTCACCCTCGGACAGCTGCGCCGGGTCCGCCTCGATCCGGCCGAGCACGACCTGTGGGCCGCCCACGACCTCGCCGAGTGGCGACGTCTGATGGGCGAGGGACCTTTCACCCGCCTGGACGCCGTCGAACGCGCACGTCGGAACCGGGGACCCGGTTGGCTGACGACCGGTCCCTGATTCCCGGGACAGGACGATGAAGTCACGCAGTCCTTTCTTCCTCCCTGCCCCCAGGAGTCCCCATGTCCGTCGAGGACCTCAACGCCGAAGCCTGGACCGCGTACGGCCGTCGTCAGCTCGATCGCGGGTACGTGCCGCCCGTCCCCGAACGGCTGGAGTGGACTCCGTGGGAGGGGGTCGGCCCCGGCGCGGAGGTCCTCGGTGATGTCGCCGGCCGGCGCGTGCTGGACATCGGCTCCGGCGCCGGCCACCACGCCGTGCACCTGGCCCGTGCCCACGGCGCCCGGGTCACCGCGATCGAGCTGTCCCTCACCCAGCACCGGCGCGCCACCGGTACGCACGCGGGCACGCCCGGCGTCCGGTTCGTGCACGGCGACGTGGTCGACCACCTCCGCGCCGCCGATCCCTTCGACGCCGCGTACGCCATCGGCAGCCTCGCCTTCACCGACCCGCACCGCGTCCTGCCCGCGCTGCGTGACGGCCTGCGCCCCGACGCACCGCTGGTCCTCTCCCTCCTCCACACCGACCTGCACGGCTGTGGCCCGTCCACCGCGGTCGCGCCCCGGGAGCAGCTGATCGGGCTCCGGGACGACCCGCCCCTGGCCGTCCGGATGTGGGTCCTGGCGCCGCAGCTGTGGGAGACCCTGCTCACCGCGCACGGTTTCCGGGTCGAGGCCGTCGACCTCCTGCGTCCCCGCGACGAGAACAACCCCGTCGTGCAGCAGCTCATCCGCGCCCGCCGCGTCCCGGCCCGCCCCGCACGCCTCTCCAGCCGGCCCCGCACCACGCGCCCGCCCGTGCCGCACGCGACCGTCGGTGTCGGCGCCGTCATCCTCGGTGACCACGGGGTGCTCCTCGGCCGCCACCGTCACGGCACCCTCGAACTACCGGGAGGAACCGTGGAGGCCGGAGAATCCCTCGAAGCGACCGTGGTCCGTGAGCTGGCCGAGGAGACCGGTCTGATCGCCCGGCCCGACGACGTCACCCTCCTGGGCACGCTCGTCGACCACGCCGGAGACGTCGTGCGGGTCACGGTCGGCGCCCTCGTCAGCGCCTGGCGGGGAGAGCCGGCCACACAGCCGGGTGAGAGCGTCGGCGACTGGGCCTGGTACCCCTTGGACCGACTGCCCGACGGCCTGTTCGTGTGCAGCGCCCAGATCCTCACCGCCTGGCGCCCCGACCTGCCCGTCGACCACCCCCCTGCCCATTTCACGCCCTACGCCCACCGCACCGCCCCCGGGGGGGGGGGGGGGGGGGGGGGGGAGGGGGGGGGGGGGGGGGGGGGGGGGGGGGGGGGGGGGGGGGGGGA
>NZ_JBVITR010000064.1:0-8825 GCF_055574875.1 Streptomyces sp. NPDC034670 | reverse complement strand
ACACCCCCCCCCCCCCCCCCCCCCCCCCCCCCCCCCCCCCCCCCCCCCCCCCCCCTTCGGGGTGTGGGTGGCTCCCCCCCGCACACCCCCCCGGCCCCCAGCCCGGTGGGGGCGGATCAGGCCGCGGTGCCCGCCGGGGGGCAGCGCTCGGCCTCGTCGAGCCGTGCGATCAGCGCGGTGCGGGCGCGGGCGACGCGTGAGCGCACCGTACCG
This sequence comes from Streptomyces sp. NPDC034670, assembly GCF_055574875.1. NCBI lineage: Bacteria > Bacillati > Actinomycetota > Actinomycetes > Kitasatosporales > Streptomycetaceae > Streptomyces > Streptomyces sp. NPDC034670. The sequence goes on along the minus strand of NZ_JBVITR010000064.1, from coordinate 8,612 downwards.
ACGGGGCAGTCGCTGAGGCTCGCGGCCTGCGCGTAGGGAAGGCCCAGCAGCTGGGTGAGGACGAAGGCCTCCCGGCGGTCGCCGGGGAGTGTGTCCACGAGTTCGGCGAGGGCGACGCCGTCGTCGAAGCCGGGCAGTCCCCTCAGCTGGGTGCGTTCGACGGCCGACTGCCAGTCGTCGGTGTCCGACAGCCGCGGGCGGCAGGCGGTGCGGCGGATGCTGTCGACCACCGCGCGGCGGGCGATGGACAGCAGCCAGGTGCGGGCCGAGGAGCGTCCCTCGAAGCGGTGCGGGCCGGGTCCGGGCCGGCTGCCCCGGCCCCCACTCAATCCAGCCGTTGTGACGCGCGCCACGGCAACCGGCCGGGACCCGTCGGTACTGCGACCGGGCGGTCCCCGTGGCCGCCGACCCGGACCCGGCCGGCCCGCCGCCGCCCCCGACGGGCCGGCCTCAGCGGCGCAGGAGGGTCTGCCGTCGCATGTACGACAGCTTCTCGGGGTTGCGCACCGCGTAGAGCCCGGTGACGCGGCCGTGGTCGATGCGCACCGTCACGACGGTGTCGACCGCACCGTCGACCCGGAGGACCAGCGCCGGGTGGCCGTTGACCTCCGCCGGCCGCAGCGACGCCCCGGCGGCGACCCTGCTCAGCCCGGTGGCCAGCAGGCGGGCCACCTTCCCGGCCCCCACGACGGGCCGCGGGACGGCCTTCCTGACTCCGCCGCCGTCGCCCAGGAGGACGACGTCCGGCGCGAGGACGTCGAGCAGGCCCTGCAGGTCGCCCGTCTCGACCGCCCGCCGGAACGCCTCGAGCGCGTCCCGGGCCTCGGCCGGGGAGACGGTCCCGCGCGGCCGGCGCGCCGCGACGTGCGCCCGTGCCCGGTGCGCGACCTGGCGGACCGCGACCGGGCTCTTGTCGACGGCTCCGGCGATCTCGCCGTACTCGAGGCCGAACACCTCGCGCAGCACGAACACCGCCCGCTCGGTCGGCGTGAGCGTCTCCAGCACCAGCAGCATCGCCGTCGAGACGCTGTCGGCCAACTCGACGTCCTCGGCCACGTCGGGGGTGGTGAGCAGCGGCTCGGGCAGCCAGGAGCCGACGTAGGACTCCTTGCGCCGGCCGAGCACGCGCAGCCGGCTCAGTGCCTGACGGGCGGTGATCCGGACCAGGTACGCGCGCCGGTCGCGCACCGCGGCGAGGTCCACGCCCGCCCACCGCAGCCAGGTCTCCTGCAGGACGTCCTCCGCGTCGGCGGCCGAGCCGAGCATCTCGTAGGCGACGGTGAACAGCAGACTGCGGTGGGCGAGGAACGCCTCGGTGGCGGGGTCCGCGCGTCCGTCCCCGCGTCCTTCCGTGCCCGCGTCCGTGGACCCGCCGCCGGGGAGCCCTCCGGCCGTGTCCTGGACGCGTTCGTCGTACTCGCTCTTCACCGGTTGCTCCTGCCTGCTCGCTCGCGACGGGTCCACACGCACAGGACGCCGGTCCCCGGGGCTCTGTGACGCCCCTGTCCGGTGTCGCACGTCACACCGTCCCCGCCGTCACGGGGCGCGGGCCGCCGGCGTCTCGTGTTCGTCCAGCACCGCACCACGAGCGAGGAGGACGTCGTGGACGCCCGATTCAACCTGTTCGACAACGAGATCGCCGCCAAGTTCGCCAAGCGGTTCGCCGGCGCCGGCCTGGTGGTCCAGCAGTCGTCGCTGCCGAGGTCCGTCCAGGAGCTGGTGTCGCTGCGTGCCAGCCAGATCAACGGCTGCGGCCACTGCGTCGACATGCACACCAAGGAGGCGGCGGCCGCCGGCGAGACCGCGGTCCGGCTCCACCTGGTCGCCGCCTGGCGCGAGTCCACCGTGTTCACCGAGGCGGAGCGGGCCGCGCTGGCGCTCGTCGAGGAGGGCACCCGGCTCGCCGACGCCCACCCCGGCGTGTCCGACGAGACCTGGGCCCGGGTGCGCAAGCACTACGACGACGACCAGACCGCCGCGCTTGTCTGCCTGGTCGCCCTGATCAACGCGGCCAACCGGCTCGCCGTGATCGTGCACCAGCGGGGCGGCTCCTACGAACCCGGCACGTTCGCCGCCGCGTTCGGCTGAGCGGCGGGTTCCCCCGGCCCGGAGGACGCAGGGCCGCCCGGGCACAGCACGGCGCCGAGCACCCGGGCGCCCTGGCTCCCGTAGCCGGGGAAGGTGAGGCGGTCGCCGGGCCCGGCGACGCGGCACGGGACGTCCCGGCCGTCGCTGTAGGCGACGGTCACCGTGTAGGTGCCGGAGCAGTGGCTGGTGACGAACGTGTAGCGCCAGCCCGGGCCGACCTCCAGGCAGTCGGGGGCGTCCGCGGGAGGCTCCGCCGCCGCTCGGGGCGGCGCCGCGTGCGCTGCCGCACCCCCTGCCAGGACCGGCAGCACCGCTGCCGCCACCATGATGAACGAACGCATCGTCTGGCGCACTGAGCCGCTTCCCTTCACTTCATGGAGTCATGCATGGAGCCGGGACCACAGGCTAGGCGGGCCGGCGGCGCCCGGAGCCGGATCACGCCACCTTTACGCAACTTTCTGCAACTGCTTGCATCACTTCTTGAACGCGGGACGAGGCACGACTCCCCAGCTACCGCACCCGGCGACGCCGGCTCGACACGGCGGTGCCGCGCGGACGTGCGGCACCGCCGGAGCGCGCGGATCGACCGGAAAGGACCGTTACCGGCGAGGAGGAAACAACTCGGGTTCTCGACGGCGGAGTTGCCCGTCGCCCGTCGACACCGGAGCCAGGAGGGCCCCCGGGGACGACGAGCCCCTACGCTCTCCCCTTGGCTCGGATGGACGGCCCGCCCTCCGCAAGAGCCGACTGAAATTTTCAGCAACCGGTGAGGAGAGCATCCATGAGCCTGCCCCGCTACGACGTCCTGGTGGTCGGCGGCGCCGGAGTGGACACCGTCGTCCGCGTCGAGAGACTGGAGGTCCCCCCGGGGGACTCGCTGCCCGTCCCACCCGTGTACGACTACGTCGCGCACACCGGGAACGGGGTCGCGCTCGGCTGGCACGCGCTCGGGCTCGCCACCAAGTTCATCGACTTCCTCGGGGACGACCCGCAGGGGCACGCGGTGCTCGCCGCGTACGCCGAGCGGGGGCTGGACTTCAGTCACCTGGTGTCCCCGCACGGCACTCCGCGCGGCGTCAACCTGGTCGACGCGCAGGGCCGCCGGTTCTCCTTCTACGACTCCCGGCACCCGGCGGACCTGCGGCTGCCCCGCTCCTTCTACCTCCCCCACCTCCGGCGGACGCGTCACGTCCACCTGTCGATCGTCGGCCACAACCGCGACATGTACGGGGACGTCCACCGCCTGGGCCTCACCAGCTCCACCGATCTGCACGACTGGGACGGGGACGAACCCCACCACCTCACCTACGCCCTCGCCTCCGACTACGTGTTCCTCAGCGCGGCGGCCCTGCGCGGCCGGCTCGACGAGGTGCTGCACCGCATCGTCACCGAGGGCCGGGCCCGGCTCGCGGTGGCCACCGACGGCGCGGCGGGCTGCCACGTGCGGGTGCGGGGCGAGGAGCGGACGCGGCACTTCCCCGCGGTGCGGCCGGAGCGGCCGGTCGTCGACAGCAACGGCGCGGGCGACGCGTTCGTCACCGCCTTCCTGCACGCCCTGCTGGAGGAACGGCCCCTCGAGGACTGCGTGCTGGCCGGTTCCGTCTCCGGCGCCTTCGCCTGCGGAAGCGCCGGCACCCACACCGAGTTCATCGACCTGCCCGGCCTGCGCGCGGCCTGCGCCCGGGCGGTCCCGGCCGGGTGACGCGACGGCGCTCGCACGCCCCTCGGCACGGGTTCGCGCCGGGCACGCGGAGGCGGTCGAGCTCAGTGACGAGGAGACCGTCGAGGAGACCGCCGGGGAACGTGTCGCCGCGAGGACGGCTCGGCGGGAGTCGACGACCCGGTGGCCGCCACCGGCCGTGAGCGCCGCCGTCCAGGAAGGAGGGGCGTGCCCGGTCGGCGTCACCGGGCAGTGGCCCGTGTCGGAGCCGGCCCGTCCGCGCATGCGCCGGTCACCCCCTCCCGCGCCCGTCGTCGTGGCCGCTCGCCCGGGCCGAAGTCCCTTCCTTCCGCCTCGAGGACGGCGTCGGTGGGACCACCTCCGTCGATCACCCGGCCGCGCATGGCCCGGCATCCGCTGGGCACACGGTCCCGGGAGCACGGTGACGGCTGTGGCGTCTGTCCCGGACCGACGTCCGGACCGCCGAAGGGACGGTGGAGCCGTGAGCGGGACCGAGCAGGCGGTGGACGCGGCCTTCCTGCACGCCGTCCTGCACGACCTGGGCGCGGGGGTCATCGCGGTCGACGGCTCGGGGCGCATCACGTTCGCCAACCCCTGGGCCGAGCACCTGCTGGGCCGGTCGCAGGAGCGGATGCGCGGCCGCGACGTGCACGATCTGCTGCACCGGCGCCACGACGGCGGCCCCGTGCCGCGCGAGCGGTGCTCGATGCTGGCCCCCTTGCGCGAGGGCGGGTCCGGGGAGCTGGGCAGCGAGGAGTACTTCCTGCGCGCCGACGGCACGACCGTGCCGATCATCTGGTCGGCCACTCCCCTGCGGCCGGCCGGCCGCGAGGCCGGGATGGTGATCGTCTTCCACGACTTCAGCCTGCAGCGCGAGGCCGAGGAGCGGGCCGCGGCGCGCACCGCCGCCCTGGAGGCGCTGACCGGCCGGCTGAACCTGGTGGCGGACGTCTCGGAGGCGCTCATGTCCACCGTGGACACCTCCGGCATGAGCCGCCGGCTGCTGCGGCTGCTGGTCCCGGGGATGGGTGACTGGGCCGCGCTGGACCTGTGCCCCACGGGGTCGGGGGAAGGGGAGCGGATCGCCGTCCGCGGCACCCGTGACGGGGAGCGGTCGGTGTACCTGGAAGAACCCCTCCCCCCGCTGCCGGAGGAGAGCCGCTGGGCGGTGGAACGCTGCCTGAGCGGTGACGAGCCCGTCCGGGTGGCCGCCGGGGAACTCGCCGCGGACCCGGACGCCCCGCTGGCCGCCTCCCTGCGGATGCTGTTCGACCGGTTCGGCGGCGGGTCGGCCGTCGTGGTGCCGCTGCGCACCCGGCAGTGGTCCTTCGGGATCCTGACCGTGGGCCGCGACGGGTCCTCCCCCGCCCCCACGGACTCCGAGATCAGGGTGCTGTCCGACATCGGCCGGCGCCTCGGGATGGCGATGGACAACGTCCGGCTGTACCACGAGCAGCGGAACGTCGCCGAGACCATGCAGCGCCAACTGCTCGCCCCCCTCCCCCAGGTGGACCGCCTGCGGATGGCCGCCCGCTACCTCCCCGCGCAGAGCACCATGGAGATCGGGGGCGACTGGTACGACGCCTTCCTCCTCCCGGACGGCATCACGGCCCTGGTCATCGGGGACGTGGTCGGTCACGACCGGCAGGCGGCCGCGCACATGGCGGAGGTCCGCAACATGCTGCGCGCCCTGGCGTGGGACCACCAGGAGCCGCCCAGCAGGATCATGCAGCGCCTGGACGAGGCCGTGACCCACACCAGCGACGCCCCGATGGCCACCCTGGTCTTCGCCCGCGTCGAGGGGGAGGCGGGCGGGCCCTGGCAGTTGCACTGGGTCACCGCCGGGCACCCGCCGCCCCTGCTGGTGACCGAGGAGGGCGAGACGCGCTTCCTGACCGGCGGCCACGGGCCGCTGATCGGCATGAGCACCGTCCTGCACCTGGGCCTGCACTGGCCCGACGCCTACGCGGACCTCCCCCCGGAATCCACCCTGCTCCTCTACACCGACGGCCTGGTGGAGAGCCGCGGCCGCTCCATCGACCTGGGGCTGGCCAAGCTCCGGCACCACGCCGCGATCCTGGCCCGGCGCCTGGCCGATCGGACCGTGGACGACTTCTGCGACGAACTGCTGGCGCGGATCGACCCCCGCGGGGACGACGTCGCCCTGCTCGCCCTGCGCGTGCCCGCCGCCGGCGCGGGAGCCCCCGGCGACACCTCCGCCCCGCCTCCGCCGCAGTCCCCGCACAGCCCCGCCGCCCCCGACCGGGCCGCCCCCGGATCCACGGTGGAGCGCCCCGAGGTGCGGGACCCCACGCGGGCCCCCGGACCGGAGTGAGGCGCGGCGGACGGGCCGCCGCGCCTCGGGTGCGGTGTTCCCGGTGTGCTGCGCCGGGTGCGCCGTGCCGGGTGTGCGGGGTCAGCCGGCGGTGCAGGAGACCGTGGGCCAGGTCCAGTTGCCGTTGGCCTGGATGGTCACGCCCCAGGTGTCGCCGTTGCCGTTGGGCCTGGCGACCAGCGTCTGGCTGTCGGGGTACGAGGCGCTGACGTTCCAGGTCGACGACACCTTCGCCGGGGACGGGACCCTCATCGTCACGGTCCAGTTGCTCGAACCGCTCACCGAGACGTTGAGGTTGTACCGGTCGCCCCACCGGCTGCCCGCGGACAGGTTCGCGGTGCACGCGTCCCCGCCCCCGCCGCCTCCTCCCCCGCCCCCGCCCGAACCGTCGGGGGCGACGGCGCGGCCCGTCCGCGGGGAGATCATGCCGGAGCACAGGCCGCGGGAGGCCAGGTTCTGCGCGATGCGCGGGATCGCGGCCAGGGTGTTCGCCGGCCAGTCGTGCAGGAGGATGACCTGGCCGTCGGTGAGCCGGGAGGCGGCCTGCACGATCGCGTCGGTGCTCGCGTTGTTCCAGTCCTGCGAGTCGACGTCCCAGAGGACCTCGGTCAGGCCGTACTTGGCCTGGACCGACCGCAGGGTCGCGTTGGTCTCGCCGTAGGGCGGGCGGAACAGCTTCGGCGTGCCGCCGCCCGCGTTCGCGATCGCCTGCTGGGTGCGGGAGATCTCCGAGTCCATCTGGGCCTGGCTCAGCTGGGTCATGTGCGGGTGGGTGTAGCTGTGGTTGGCGACCCACATGCCCGCGTCCACCTGGGCCTTGACCAGGGACGGGTTGGCGGCGGCGTACTGGCCCTGGTTGAACATCGTGGCCCGCAGCCCGTTCTGCCGGAGCGCGTTGAGCAGGCTCGGGGTGCTGCCGGCGGAGGGGCCGTCGTCGAAGGTGAGTCCGACGTACCCGGTGCAGGCGGCGGCGCGCGCCGGGGCGGCGGCGTGTGCCGGGGCGGCGTCGAGGGCGGAGGTGACCGTGCCCGCCAGGGTCAGCGCGGCGACGGTCAGCCCCGACACCAGGGGACGCAGGGCCGGTGCTCGTTCGGTCGTCATGGGTGGTGGGTCCTCCTCGGACGGGGTCAGCCGGCGCTGCACGAGACCGACGGCCAGGTCCAGTTGCCGTTGGCCTGGATCGTCGCGCCCCAGGTGTTGCCGTTGCCGTTGGGCCTGGCGACCAGCGTCTGGCTGTCGGGGTACGAGGCGCCGATGTTCCAGGTCGACGAGACCTTCGCCGGGGAGGGCACCCTCATCGTCACGGTCCAGTTGCTCGAACCGCTCACCGAGACGTTGAGGTTGTACCGGTCGCCCCACTTCTCACCGGCCGACAGGGTCGCGGTGCAGCCGCCGTTGTTGCCGCCGCCGCCTCCGCCGCCTCCGCCTCCGCCGGAGCCGGAATCACCCACCGTGATGTTGGAGCTGCCGCTGCTCTGGTAGCCCTCGGTGGCCATGATCATGTAGTTGTGGGTGCCCAGGTTCATCCCGTGGCGGGCCCAGGCGTCGAAGTGGTTGCCGCTGGTGATGGTGCCGCCCGTGCGCTTCGACTGCCGGACGCTCCAGTACTGGTCGAAGGTCCTGGTGCCCTCGATGGAGGGGGCGTTGTACCGGGTCGTCTTGTAGATGTCGTACGTGCCGCCGTCACTGGTGACGGTGCCCTTGTACTCACCGGTGGGCCGGTAGGTGCCCCAGTTGTCGACGATGTAGTACTCGATGAGCGGGCCGGTGGTCCAGCCGTAGAGCGTCAGGTACGCGTTGCCGGACGGGTTGAAGGTGCCCGAGTAGTTCACGGTCCTGCGCCCGCCGGTGCTCCAGCCCTTGCCGGCGACGAAGTTGCCGGTGTTCCTCCACTGGGTGCTGTAGTTGCCGCCGGAGCCCAGGTCCATGGAGACCGTGCCCTGGGCGTCGGTCCAGAACGAGTACCAGTAACCGTTGTTGGTGCCGGTCTGGTTGGTCGTGATGACCGGGGCGGCGGTGGCGGTGCCGGGCAGGAGCATCACGGCCAGGGCGGCCAGCAGGACGGCCCAGGTGCTCCTGGGACTCAGCGCCGGGCGGCCGCGTCCGCGGCCTCTCGGGCGGGCGAGCACGTTCATGGGGTGCGCCTCCTCGTGACGGTCGGTGCGGGTGGGGGACCAACGCCGGACAGTGTTGGCCTGCTCGCGTCAACCGTCAACGGTTTCGGTAGAACTTTCGAAAAGTTCGAGAGCGGAAGGACCTGGAGATGATCGATGAACACGCAGCTCAGATCACTCATCCAACCGCTCCATCCCGAAGACTTTCCCACAGGTGGGAGATGGCCGCCGAACTCACCTCACCAACATTCGAAAGTTTCGAACACATCCTTCCCCCACACGCCGCGGGGGGGGGGGGGGGGGTTGGGGGGGGGGGGGTGGGGGGGGGGGGGGGGGGGGGGGGGGGTGTTGTGTACTTGGTGGGTGGCACCCTCCCTTTGCTTGCTCTGCCTCG
>NZ_JBVITR010000063.1:33526-35946 GCF_055574875.1 Streptomyces sp. NPDC034670 | reverse complement strand
CCTGACCCGCGCCCACGACTTCATCCGCATCGCGTCGATCAGCGCCTCCGGCCTGAACCTCCTCCCCCCCCCCCCCCCCCCCCCACTCCCCCCCCCCCCCCCCCCCCCCCCCCCCCAACCCCCCCCCCCCCCCCCGCCGCATGTCCACGTCCGCGTCCACGTCCGGAAAATTATTCGAGCCGGGACCACGGGTTCACTCCACTGACGCACCGCAGGCCCCGCCGCCGTCGCCACAAAACCTCCCCGCGCCCCGATCAACCGGGGATGCCGCCGCCTCCTGGGCATGATTGACGGATTGTCAGCCGGTCGGTACCACTGACCCACCGCTCGGCTCCCCGCGCCCCACCGTCCCAGGAGGCTGCATTGCGACCGTCCGTTCCCGAACCCGGCAGCGCGGCCGGGCCCCGACGCGTCCGCGGCGCCGTGTGCGCCCTGGCCGCGGCGGCGCTGACCCTGCCCCTGCTGGGCGCGGCCCCCGCCCCGTCCCCGCCGGGCGCCGCCCGCCTCCAGCAGGCGTTCGCCGCCGCGGCCGCCGCGTACGACGTGCCGCAGAGCGTGCTGCTGGGCGTCTCCTACCTGCAGTCCCGCTGGGACGCCCACGGCGGCGCCCCCAGCGTGGTGGGCGGCTACGGCCCCATGCACCTCACGGACGCCCGCACGGCGCTCGCCGCGGCCGGTCACCACGGAGCGGGCGCGGCGGACCCCCGGGGCGACGGCGCCCGCTCCGCGCTGCGGCCCGGGGCGCGCCCGCCGCGCACCGGCGCCCTCCCGGCCCGTCTGACGACCCTGCCGAGGGCGGCCCGGCTGACCGGGCTGAGCCCCGAGCGGCTGCGCGAGGACCCGGCCGCGAACGTGGCGGGCGGCGCCGCGCTGCTGGCCGAGGCCCAGCGCCGGCTGGGCGGGCCGCCGAGCGAGGACCCGGCGGACTGGTACGGGGCGGTGGCCCGCTTCTCCGGCGCGGACGGCACCGCGGCGGCGGCGTACGCCGACGAGGTGTTCGCGGTGATCCGCGCCGGCGGGGAGCGGGTCACCGACGCGGGGCAGCGGGTCGCCCTCGCCGCCCGCCCGGGCCTGGCGCCCGACACCTCGGCCCTGGACCGGGCCGGTCCGCGCACCGCCCCGGCCGCCGGGACGGAGTGCCCGGCGACGGTGTCGTGCGAGTGGGTCCCGGCGCCGTACGAGGAGCTCGGGGACGGCGACTACGGCAACCACGACCTGGGGAACCGGCCCGCCTCGCAGCCGGTCCGGTACATCGTCATCCACGACACGGAGGGCGCCTGGGAGGGCGTCCTCGACATGGTGCGGGACCCCGCCTACGTGTCCTGGCAGTACAGCCTGCGCTCCACGGACGGCCACGTCGCCCAGCACGTGAGGGCGAAGGACGTGGCCTGGCACGCGGGCAACTGGTACGTCAACGCGGCGTCGATCGGGCTGGAGCACGAGGGCTTCCTGGCGGAACCCGACGCCTGGTACACCGAGGCGATGTACCGGTCCTCGGCCCGTCTGGTGAAGTACCTCGCCGAGAAGCACGGCATCCCCCTGGACCGGCAGCACGTCCTCGGTCACGACACCGTGCCCGGGCCGACTCCGGGGGCCGTCCCCGGGATGCACACCGATCCCGGCCCCTACTGGGACTGGCGGCACTACTTCGAGCTGCTGGGCCGTCCCCTGGGGGCGACGGGCGGCAAGAACGCCGGCCTGGTGACGATCCGGCCCGACTACGCCGCCAACCGGCCGGTCTTCACCGGCTGCGAGAAGGCGGGCGAGCCGTGCGCGGCGCACGGGTCGAGCGCGGTGCGGCTGTACTCCGCCCCCGACGAGAACGCTCCCCTGATCAGGGACGCCGGTCTCGGTTCCGCCCCGACCACGGGGGTGAACGACCTGTCGTCGCGCGTCTCCACGGGGCAGCAGTACGCGGTCGCCGAGCGCCGGGGCGACTGGACCGCCATCTGGTACCTGGGGCAGAAGGCGTGGTTCGAGAACCCGGGGGAGCAGCCGACCGCGGTGCCCGCCTCGGGACTGGTGGTGACCCCGAGGAAGGGGCTCGACTCCGTGCCCGTGTACGGGCGCGCGTACCCGGAGGAGACCGCCTACCCGGAAGGGGTGCCCGTGCAGGCGGTGTCGCCGCTGCCGTACACGCTGCCGAAGGGCCAGCGGTACGTGACCGGGGGCAGGGTCCCCGGCGAGTACTACTACGCGGTGACCTTCGACGGGGCCTCGCACCGGGTCGTGACCGGCGAGGACTCGTACTACGAGATCCAGTTCGGACACCGGGTCGGCTTCGTGCGGGCGGCGGACGTGACGGTGCGGCCCGCGTAGCGCCGCCGCGGGGGGGGGGGGGGGGGGGGGGGGGGGGGGGGGGGGGGGGGGGGGGGGGGGGGGGGGGGAGGAGGGAGTAGAGAGAGTTTGAGGTAGCAGGA
>NZ_JBVITR010000063.1:22300-33516 GCF_055574875.1 Streptomyces sp. NPDC034670 | reverse complement strand
CCACCCTCGTGTTGTTTTCGGTAGCCCTACGCACGCAGCCTCCCCCCCCCCCCCCCCCCCCCCCCCCCGCCCCCCCCCCCTCCCGCCCCCCCCCCCCCCCCCGGCCGTGCGGTCGGGATCAGCCCTGCTGGAACAGTTCCGCGGGCAGCGGCTTGAGGAGGGCGTACAGGTCGTCGGTGATCGGACGGTCCCAGGCGGCGATGGTGACCAGGACGTTGTCGCTGCGGTCGAACTGCACGCAGGAGATCCGGCTCTCGGAGAGCTTGACCCGGCGCACGATCAGCAGGTTGTCGCCCTGCATCACCGGCACGTCCTCGGTGCCGACGACGGTGACCTCCTCGTCGTTCTCCAGCGCCAGCAGCAGCTGCCCGACCTCGAAGGGGACCTCGCCCTCGGGGACGTCCCGGGCCGGGGAGCCCTCCGGCAGGTTCCCGATGATCATCGCGGGGCCGCGGCCGCCGAACAGGTCGTAGCGCAGGAAGACGCCCTGGCAACTGCCGTCGGGGGCGGGCAGCAGCCCGGCACCCAGGTTGCCGGGCCAGTCGCCCGGGTCCATGGCCAGTACGTCGAAGTCGGGCCCGGCGGGAGTGGCACTGCGGCGGCGGAGGAACGACATGCCGCCATGGTACGTGGCCGGACCCGCGTACGGACGGACGGCCGGTGGGTCGGCCGGCCGGGTCGGCGACCGGCCGGGCGGCGCCCGCCGCTACGCGGTCCGCCGGTGCCGCTCGTGGTGGCGGGCCACCCGGGCCCGGTTGCCGCAGGACGGCCTGCACCACTCCTGGCGCGGGTGCTCCTTCAGGAAGTACCGCACGCAGCGCGGCGCGTGGCAGGCGCGCAGCCGCTCGCGGTCGGGACTCGCGAGGAAGCCGATCGCGGCCTGCGCCAGGACGGCGGCCAGGTCGTCCCCGCCCCGGACGGGGCGCCGGTGCGCGACGGGCCCGGTCCCCTCGGCCCACCGCAGGACCGGCACGGTGGGGGTGCGGGCGGCCGCGTCGTTCAGGCGCCGCAGGGCCTCGGGCACGGGCAGCGGCCGGGCCGCATCCGCGGGGCTCGGCTCGTCAGGGCGCACGGCGCGGGCGAAGAGGGCGCGGACGGCGGCGCGCAGCTCGCGGACGGCGGCGAGGTCCTCGGCGCCGGCGGCGAAGCGGTCCGCGCCGGGCAGGACGTCCGGGTGGGCGCGCACCCAGGCGGTGAGGCCCGCGGGGTCGGCCAGGTCGTCGGCGACGCCGCCGTTGCCGTCGTGCCGGACGGTCAGGGCGAGGTCCAGGGTGAGTCCGGCGTCCCTGCCGGTGGAATCCCGCATGGGCCGATGATAGGCGCGCCGGGAGCCGTGGGAGCGGTCGCCGGTCCTCCGGCGCCCGGCCGGAGGACCCGCGCGGGCGGGTCCGGCGCGGGTCTACTCCTCCTTCGGCGGGGCCGGCGGGATCACCGCGACCGGGCTCCGGGCGTGCAGCAGGACGGCCTGGGTGACGGAGCCCATCATGCGGGCCGGCGCCAGCAGGCGGCGGCGGTGCCGCCCGACGACGACCAGCGCCGCGTCCGAGGAGGCCGCGACCAGGTGGCCGGCGGCGTCACCGGGCCGTACCCGCGTCTCGACGGTGACCTCCGGGTGCCGTTCGCGGTGCGGGGCGAGGAAGCCTTCGGCGAGGACGCGCGTCTCGTGCTCGACGGCGCCCTGGTCGATCTCCAGCAGGGGCATCTCCCCGGGGAGCAGCCAGGTCTGCGGGGGCCACGGGTAGGCGACGACGATCCGGAGCCCGGCGCCGTGCAGGGCGGCCTCGGCGAAGGCGAAGGCGAGCGTGGCCTCGTCGGGGCTGTCGGCGTTCAGGCCGGCCACCACGGGCCGGTCCGGCCCGGCCGGCGGTTCGCCGCCGTCCCCGCGTCCGGGCCGGGGCACCACGACGACGGGGCATTCGGCGTCGCGGGCCGCGGCCAGGGAGTTCGAGCCGAGCAGCAGGCTGGCGAAGCCGCCGCGGCCCCGGGAGCCGAGCACCAGCAGCCGGGACTCGGCCCCCAGTTCGGGCAGGGCGGCGCCGGGTGCCCCCACCAGGGCGACGTACTCGGCGGCCGGGGGGTCGGTGTGGCCCTCCAGGTGGGTGCGGGCCTGCTCCAGGACCGGGTCCTCGTCCGGGTCGGGCGGGCCGGCGGCCAGGACCTCGGGAGGCGCCCAGGGGGCGTACTGGCGTACGTGCACGACCCGCAGCGGGGCCCCGCGCCGCCGGGCGGCGTCGAGGGCCCACTCCAGGGCGCGCAGGCTGTCGTCCGAACCGTCGACCGCCGCGACGACCGGCTGGGTGCTCATGTTTCCTCGCCTCCGGTGTACGACCTCCGCCTTCCCGGACCAGCCTGACTCAGGCGGGGGCCGGGGGAGGCGCTTGTGATCGCGTGTCCGGAAAAACCCGGGAAACACGTCCCGCGGCGGTGACGGCGGAGGGGCACCGGGCGGGGCCGCCGCGGGTCCGGCTCACGTCAGGTCGAAATCCCCCTCCCGGGCCCCCGACACGAACGCGCCCCACTCGGCGGGGGTGAAGATCAGGGAGGGGCTCTCCGGGCGGTCGCTGTTGCGCATGGCGATGAAGCCCTCCACGAAGGCGATCTGGACATCGCCCAGTCCGCGGCTGCTGGACCGCCACTGCGCGTTGCTGAGGTCCAGGTCCGGCTTGTCCCAGCCCATGAGGGGGCGCTGCTGGGTGGTGCTCTCGGCCACGTCCGTGCTCCTCCCGGTTCCGTCGTCCGCGGCCAGCCTAGCGATCGGTTCCCGCCCCCGACAGGCCGTGCGGGAAGTGCCTTTCCGCCGCGGCGCCCCCCGGGATCCGCGGTCCCCGGGGCCGCCCGACCGGTCCCCCCGGCAGGACGTCCGCCGCGGGCGCGGAAAATGCGCGGGCCAGGGTCTTGCACCGGGCCCGGCGACCTGGATTACTGATCCCCGGGGATCGACCGAACGATCGGTCGACCGGATCGTGCGCGGATGGACCGGGCGAGGGGAAGGTGCTGATGACCGAGGCGGCGGACCTGCTGGACCCGGCGGAGCGGCTCGACGCGGAGGGGCTGCGGGCGCTCCAGCTCGAGCGGCTGCGGGCCTCGCTGCGGCACGCGTACGACAACGTGCCGTTCTACCGCGCGTCGTTCGACGGGGCGGGCGTCCACCCGGACGACTGCCGCTCGCTGGCCGACCTGGCGCGTTTCCCGTTCACCACCAAGGCGGACCTGCGGGAGCACTACCCCTGCGGCATGTTCGCCGTGCCGCGCGACCGCGTCCGCCGCATCCACGCCTCCAGCGGCACCACCGGGCGCCCCACGGTCGTCGGCTACACCGAGGGCGACCTGTCCCTGTGGGCGGACCTGGTGGCCCGTTCGATCCGCGCCGCGGGCGGCCGGCCCGGGGACACGGTCCACGTGGCCTACGGCTACGGCCTGTTCACCGGCGGTCTGGGCGCCCACTACGGAGCCGAGCGGCTCGGCTGCACGGTGGTGCCCGCGTCCGGCGGGATGACGTCCCGCCAGGTGCGGTTGATCCAGGACCTGGAGCCCAGGGTCATCATGGTCACCCCGTCCTACATGCTGACGCTGCTCGACGAGTTCGAGCGGCAGGGCGTCGATCCGCGCGGAACCTCCCTGCGCGTGGGGATCTTCGGCGCGGAGCCGTGGACGGAGCGGATGCGGCAGGAGATCGAGGAGCGGTTCGCGATCGACGCGGTCGACATCTACGGGCTGTCGGAGGTGATCGGGCCGGGTGTCGCGCAGGAGTGCGTGGAGACCAAGGACGGCCTGCACATCTGGGAGGACCACTTCTTCCCGGAGGTCGTCGACCCGGTCACCGGCGAGGTGCTCCCGGAGGGCGAGCGGGGCGAGCTCGTGTTCACCTCGCTGACCAAGGAGGCGATGCCGATCGTCCGGTACCGGACGCGGGACCTGACCCGTCTGCTGCCGGGGACCGCGCGGGTGTTCCGGCGGATGGAGAAGGTCACCGGCCGCAGCGACGACATGGTGATCCTGCGCGGGGTGAACCTCTTCCCCACGCAGGTCGAGGAGATCGTGCTGCGCACGCCGGGCGTCGCGCCGCACTTCCAGCTCCGGCTCACCCGGGAGGGGCGGCTGGACCGCCTCACCGTCCGCGCGGAGGCCCGGCCCGACGCGGACGCCGCGGTGCGGGAGGCGGCCGCGCGGTCCATCGCGACGGCCGTGAAGGACGGCATCGGGGTGTCGGCCGAGGTGGAGATCGTCGATCCGGAGACGCTGGAGCGCTCGGTGGGCAAGATCCGGCGGATCGTGGACCTGCGGGAGCGGCGGGGGTAGCGGGCGGCGGGCGGGCGCTCCCCTCCCCCGGCCGGTCCGCCCGTCCGGCTGCGCCGCCGCGACGCGTTCGGCCGCGGCCGCCACCGGGCGGTGCGCCGCCGGCCGTCGCGCCCGCGAGCGCCCCTGCCTCGTGCGGCACGACGGGCACACCGCTTCACCCGGAGCACCGCGGGCGCCGGGGCGCGGGGCCGGCCGCGGGAGCCCTCACGCCCCGAGGCGGTCGCGCAGCTCCCTCTTGAGGATCTTCCCGCTGGCGTTGCGCGGCAGTTCGTCGGTGAACAGCACCCTCTTGGGCACCTTGAAGCCGGAGAGCCGCTCGCGCGCGTGGGCGAGCAGTTCCGCCTCGGTGACCTCGCCGCGCGGGACGACGACCGCCGTGACGGCCTCGACCCAGCGTTCGTCCGGCAGGCCGATCACGGCGGCCTCGGCCACGGCCGGGTGGGTGTAGAGCGCGTCCTCGACCTGGCGCGAGGCGACCAGCACGCCACCGGAGTTGATGACGTCCTTCACCCGGTCGACGACCGTGAGGTAGCCGTCGGCGTCCCGCACCGCGAGGTCCCCGGAGCGGAACCAGCCGTCGCGGAAGGCCTCGGCGGTCTCCTCCGGCTTGTCCCAGTAGCCCTCGCACAGCTGCGGCGAGCGGTACACGATCTCGCCCGGGGTTCCGTCGGGCACGTCCTCGCCGTCCTCGTCGACGACGCGCGCGTCCACGAACAGCACGGGGCGCCCGCAGGAGTCCATGCGCCCCCGGTGCTCGTCGGGGCCGAGGACCGTCGCCAGCGGGCCGATCTCGCTCTGTCCGAAGCAGTTGTAGAAGGCCAGCGAGGGCAGCCGCTCCGTCAGCCGCTCCAGCACCGGGACCGGCATGACCGACGCCCCGTAGTACGCCTTGCGCAGCCCGCTCAGGTCCCGGGTCGCGAAGTCGGGGCGGTTCGACAGCCCGATCCACACGGTGGGCGGCGCGAACAGGCTGTCCGCGCGGCCCTGTTCGACCAGGTCGAGGAGGAGGTCGCCGTCGGGGGCGTCGAGCACGACGTTGGTCGCGCCGACGGCGAGGTAGGGCAGCAGGAAGACGTGCATCTGCGCCGAGTGGTACAGCGGGAGCGCGTGCACGGGGCGGTCGCCCGCGGCGAGGTCGAGCGCGGTGATCGCGCTCAGGTACGCGTGCACCAGGGCCCGGTGGGTCATCATCGCGCCCTTGGGCAGCGCGGTGGTGCCGGAGGTGTACAGCAGCTGCACCAGGTCCTCGGAGCGCGGCTCGGGGCCGTCGTACGGGGGCGTCCCGGCCAGCCGCGCGAGCAGCGAGTCGCGGGCGTCGCGCAGCGGCAGCGTCCGTACGCCGTCCGGCAGCCGGGCGGCGAGGCCGGGGTCGGTGAGCACCAGGGCGCTGCCGGACTGGCCGACGAGGTAGGCGAGATCGTCGCCGGTGAGGTTCTGGTTCACCGGCACGTGCACCAGGCCCGCGCGGGCGCAGGCGAGGAAACCGATCAGGTAGGCGTCGGAGTTGTGGCCGTAGGCGCCGACCCGGTCGCCGGGGGCGAGTCCTTCGGCGAGGAGGACGCCCGCCGCGCGGGAGACGGCGGTGTCGAGTTCCTCGTAGGTCCAGGTGCGGTCGCCGTACTCGACGGCGACCCGTGCCGGGGTGCGCCGGGCGCTGCGGCGCAGGACTCCGTCGACCGTACTGCCGTGTCCGGGCGTCATGACGGACGATCCTCGGTCCGCCGGCCGGGAAGGTCAAGACACCGGTCCGCGCACCCGCACGCCCCGTTGACACACGCCGCGCCCGACAGGAGAGTTCCACCCCGCAGGGCGACCCCCGAAGGATTCTTCCAGCCGCGCAGGGTGACGACACGGGAGGAACCGCATGACGGACGCAGGGGCGAGAGGAATCACGCGCCGCCGGCTGGGCGGGCGGGCGCTGGCCCTGGGCGGCGCCCTCGCGTTCGCCGCCCTCCCGGCCGGCCCGGTCTCGGCGGCCCGCCCGCCGGGCGGCGGCCGTCCGACCCTGCGGCACGGACCGGCCCGGCGCGCCGGGCTGCTCCCGGAGCACCTGCGGCACCTCGTCGCCGACGCCGAGGCCTTCCTCGGCCCCTCCCCCCGGCATCCCTGGTACGCGGGCGCCGTCCTGCTCGCCGGGCGCGGCGGCACCGTCGCGCTGCACGAGCCCGTCGGCATGGCGGTGCGCTACCGCGCGTACGACGAGGAGACCGACACCGGCGTCGAGTTCCCGGCGGAGCAGCAGGTCCCGGTGGTCCGGGACACCGTCTTCGACCTGGCCTCGGTGTCGAAGCTGTTCACCTCGATCCTCGCCGTGCAGCGGATCGAACGGGGCGCCCTGGCGCTGGAGGCGCCGGTCGCCTCGTACCTGCCGGACTTCGGGCGCGCCGGCAAACAGGAGGTGACGGTGCGCCAGCTGCTCACGCACACCTCCGGTCTGCGCGCCTGGCTCCCGCTGTACGAGGCGCCCACGTACGAGGAGAAGGTCCGGCGGGTCCTCGACGAGGCGCCGGTCGGCCCGCCCGGCGGCGCGTACCTGTACTCGGACCTGAACCTGATCTCGCTCCAGCTGGTCCTGGAGGAGATCACGGGGCGCCCCCTGGACGTGCTCCTGCGCGAGGAGATCACCGGCCCGCTCGGCATGCGCCGCACCCGCTACAACCCGCCCGCCTCCTGGCGGCCGCGCATCGCGGCCACGGAGGACGCCCGCCGGCCGTGGTCCGGGCTCGACCGGGGGCTGGTGTGGGGCGAGGTGCACGACGAGAACGCCCACGGCCTGGGCGGGGTCGCGGGGCACGCGGGCGTGTTCTCCTGCGCCTGGGACCTGGCGGTGCTCGGGCGGACCCTGCTGAACGGCGGCGCGTACGGCCGGACGCGCATCCTGCGGCCCGAGTCGGTGGAGCTGATGTTCACCGACTTCAACACCACCTTCCCCGGGGACGGGCACGGGCTCGGCCTCGAGCTCCACCAGCACTGGTACATGGGCGCGATGGCCACCCCGCGCACGGCCGGGCACACCGGGTTCACCGGGACCTCGCTGGTGCTCGACCCGACGACCGACTCGTTCCTCGTCGTGCTGGGCAACTCGGTCCACCCGGTGCGGAACTGGCGCTCGGGTTCCGCACCCCGGGTGGCCGCCGCGAACCGGCTCGCCCGCGCGGTCCCGGTCCGGCCGGCGCGGGGGCGCACGGCGTGGTTCTCCGGGATGGCGAGCGCGGCGACGGCGACGCTCACGCTGCCCGCGCTGGACACGGCGCCCGGCGGCGCGCGGCTGCGCTGCGCGCTGTGGTGGGACACCGAACCCCGCGCCGACGTCCTCGTGCTGGAGGCGAGCGCGGACGGCGGGACGACCTGGCGGGCGGTGCCGTTCACCACGGAGCGCCGGGGCGGGGAACCGGAGCGGCACCCGTCGGGCACGGCCACCGGCTGGTCGGGCCGTGTCTGGCACGCGCTCACCGCGGCCCTGCCCGCCGCACCGGACCTCACGCTGCGCTGGCGGTACACGACGGACCGGCTGTACGTCGGACGCGGCGCGTACGTCGACGCGGTGCGGGTCGAGGCGGCGGGCCGCGTGCTCTTCGACGAGGACCGGCCGGCGGACGCGGGGCGCGTCCGGGCGGTGGGGTGGACCCGGTCGGCCGACTGAGGGAGCGCCGCCGGGCGGGCGCCCCCGGACGGCGCCCGCCCGTCACCCCTCCCCCGCCTCCAGCACCGCCATGGCCGCGTTGTGGCCCGGCACCCCGCTCACCCCGCCGCCGCGCACCGCTCCCGCGCCGCACAGCAGGACGCCTGCGTGCCGGGTCTCCACGCCCCAGCGGCCGGTGCCGTCCTGGGCGTGGGGCCAGGACAGTTCGCGGTGGAAGATGTTGCCGCCGGGCAGTGCGAGGTCGCGCTCCAGGTCCAGCGGGGTCCTGGCCTCCAGGCAGGGGCGTCCCCGCGCGTCGGTCGCCAGGCAGTCGGCGAGCGGTTCGGCCAGGTGGGCGTCGAGCCGGGCCAGCGTCGCCTCCAGCAGCTCCTCGCGCACGGCGTCGTTGTCCCGCGCGAACAGCCGCGCCGGGGTGTGCAGGCCGAACAGGGTGAGCGTCTGGAAGCCCCGCGCGGCCAGGTCCGGGCCGAGGACCGTGGGGTCGGTGAGCGAGTGGCAGTAGATCTCCGAGGGCGGCTCGGCGGGCAGCTCGCCCGAGGCCGCCCGGGCGTACGCGGCGGCCAGTTGCCCGTACCCCTCCGCGACGTGGAGGGTCCCGGCGAACGCCTCGCGCGGGTCGACGGAGGTGTCGCGCAGCCGGGGCAGCCGTTCGAGCAGCATGTTCACCTTGAACTGGGCGCCCTCGGCGGGCGGCGGGGGCGGATCGCCGACGAGGGCCGCCAGGTGCTGCGGGGAGGCGTTCACCAGGACGTGCCGCGCGGCGGCGACGCCCTCGCCGCCGGCCGTGCGGTAGGCGACCTCGGCGGTGCGGCCGTCCGTGTCGATCCGCACCGCCTCGTGGCCGGTGGCCACGACCGCGCCGGCGGCGCGCGCGGCGTCGGCCAGCGCGTCGGTGAGGGCGCCCATGCCGCCGACCGGTACGTCCCAGGCGCCGGTGCCGCCGCCGACGACGTGGTAGAGGAAGCAGCGGTTCTGCTTGAGCGAGGGATCGTGGGCGTCGGCGAAGGTGCCGATGAGGGCGTCGGTGAGGACGAGGCCGCGCACCAGGTCGTCGGCGAAGTGCTCCTCGACGGCGACGCCGATCGGTTCCTCGAACAGGGCGTGCCAGGCCTCCTCGTCGCCGACGGTGCGGCGCAGCTCCTCGCGGGTGGGGAGCGGTTCGGTGAGGGTCGGGAAGACGCGCCGGGCGACGCGGCCGGTCATGTCGTGGAAGCGCTGCCAGGCCCGGTACTCGCGGTCGGAGCCGGTGAGCCGGGCGAACGCCTCGCGGGTGCGCCGCTCGCCGCCGCCGACGAGCAGACCGGTGGGCCGTCCGTCGCGCTCGGCGGGGGTGTACGAGGAGATCGTCCGGGCGCGCAGCCGGAAGTCGAGCCCGAGATCGCGGACGATCTTCCGGGGCAGCAGGCTGACCAGGTACGAGTAGCGGGACAGCCGGGCGTCGACGCCGGGGAAGGGACGGGTGGACACCGCGGCTCCGCCGGTGTGGTCCAGCCGCTCCAGCACCAGCACCGAGCGTCCGGCCCGGGCGAGGTAGGCGGCGGCGACGAGGCCGTTGTGGCCTGCGCCGACGACGACGGCGTCGTAGGTCCGGGACGGCTCGGGCGCGGTCATGGTCCTTGGTAGCACGGGGTGTTCCGCACCGGCCAGGGGGCGGTCCGGCCGGGGCGTTCACGCCCTCCCGGCCGCCCGCCGCCGGTGCGGGGCCGCCGTCCGGCGGTGCGGTCCGCCGGGCCCCGGCGCCGCGGCCCGGCGGAGGTGCCCGGCCGGGGCGCGGTGCGTCCCGGAGCGCTCAGTTCAGGGTGGTGAGGAACTCCGTGCAGGCCCGGGCGCAGGCCCGGCAGGCCTCCGCCGTGCGTTCCGCCCCGGGGTGCCCGTCGAACACGTGCGCGCTCTCCAGGCACACCTGCCGGCACCACTCGACCTGGACCCGGAGGGTCTCCTCGTCCACCTGGTTCTGTTCGGACAGCACGCGGCAGGTCGCGTCGCACACCTCCGCGCACATGATGCCCTTACGCCGTACGAGTTCCTGGTTCTCGGTGCCGTCCGGGTCCACGAGACTCGCCCGCGTGGCGCAGGCCCGCGCGCACTCGGTGCACGCCTGGGCACAGGCGAAACGGTCCTCCAGGAACCGGAACAGCTCCTCCTGGGATGTCGTCGTCACACTGCGCGGGTAGCCGCGGTCCCCCGCGCTCAAACCCGGCGTTCCCGGGGGTCGCGCGCGACTCCCCGGGCCCGCGGCCGAAGGGCCCGCGCGGGCCGGACGGGCCGGTTCGCCGGCCGGACCCGGGGGTACCCGCGAGCCATGACGAACACCTCATGGATGCAGTCGGCCGATCTCGCCGCGAGCCGCGGCGCCCTGGGCACCGGGCTCGTGGTGGCGGCCGTGGTGGTCGTGGCCCTGCTGATCGGCGCGTTCGCCTTCGGCAGCCGCCGGGTCGCGCGCAACCGGGACCGCAGGCCCCTCCCCGAGGAACAGCCCCGGATGCCCGAGGGCGGCCCGGTCCGCGAGGTCCGGGAGCACCGGGAACCCGACGAGGTGCCCAGCAGCGACACGCGCCTGACGCCGCACGAGCTGAACGGCCACGGCAATTCCGGCACCCGCACCGGCGCACCGCAGGAGCGGCCCCGCTGGGACGAGGGCGGCAGCGGGGGGTTCGGCAGCGGCGGCCCGGGCGGCCGCTGACCGCCCCCCGCGGCCCCGGCCGCCACCGTGCCCGTCACGCCGTGACCCGGGAAAACCCAGGAGCAAGGAAAGCCCAGGAGCAAGGAGAACGATGACAGACCCCGCCCGCGGCGCCCTGCCGCTGCCCGACTACGACCACCTGCCCCTCGGCGGTCTGGAGAGCCGGATCCGCTCGTTGTCCGAGGGCGAGGTCGAGCAGCTCCTGTCCTACGAGCGCTCGCACGCCGACCGGCTCCCGGTGGCCGAACTGCTGACGGCCCGGCTGGAACAGCTGCGCGCGGGGGCCGAGCCGACGTCCGGCGACCCGCGCGCGCTGCGCCCCGAGCAGGGCGCGAGCCGGACGGGCTCCCCGGTGTCGCCCGCCACCTCGCCGCAGCCGTTCAGCCCGCCCCCGCACGGCACTCCGGACCAGTTCGGCAAGCCGAAGGGCGACCGCACCTGAGGGCCGGGCC
The DNA here is from genome assembly GCF_055574875.1 of Streptomyces sp. NPDC034670. Taxonomy (NCBI): domain Bacteria; kingdom Bacillati; phylum Actinomycetota; class Actinomycetes; order Kitasatosporales; family Streptomycetaceae; genus Streptomyces; species Streptomyces sp. NPDC034670. The sequence goes on along the minus strand of NZ_JBVITR010000063.1, from coordinate 22,439 downwards.
GGGCAGCCCCGGGCGGACCGTGCGCCCCGATCGTCCGCACGCGGACGGCGGGGGGGTGGGCACGCGCTTCCTTGTGGGGCCGCCGCCCTCCCCCTCCTCTGTGTCCTTCCCTTTCTCGGGGCGGTCCCCCCCGCCTGCG
>NZ_JBVITR010000063.1:0-22290 GCF_055574875.1 Streptomyces sp. NPDC034670 | reverse complement strand
CAAGAAAAACGGGATGCCAACCGACCGGGAGTCCTGGCCCCCCCCCCCCCGGTCGCCCCCCCCCCCCCCCCCCCCCGCGCCCGCCCCCCCCCCCCCCGGCCCGCCCTCTGCCGTGCGCCCGCCGCCTCCCCCGCGCGGCCGTCCCTCCCGTCGTACGCGGCCGTCCCTCCCGCCCGGGCGTGAAGGACCCTTCGGGGACGCCGCACGAGGCGGTGCGAGCCGGAGCCCCCTCCCGCCGGGGGAAGGGGACGGGGGTCATCCGCCGGTCCCTCGTTCCCGTCGCCGCCTGCGGACCACGACCAGCAGGTCGATCGCCGCGATCAGGGCCAGCACGCCGCACCCGGCGGCGATCGCGGCCAGGGCGTCCGGACCCGGGCTGTCGTCGGGCCCGGAGGCCGCGGCCCACAGGCCGAACAGCACGGCCGCCGCGCAGAAGAGGGGCAGGAAGGCGCCGGACAGCACCAGGCGCAGGCCGAGCGCGCTCCGCGCGTTCCGCGGTTCGGTGCCCGCCCTGGGGGAACGGCCGCCCGGGGCGCCGGGACGGGAACGCGGCACCGGCTCCGTCCTCCGCCCGGGTCGCTCGTCACTCATACGGTGGCTCCTCCCGCGGTCGACGACCGTGCCGACGGCCGCGGGCGGTCGGGGGCCCGCCGGCCGTCCGCGGCCCCCGTGGCCGCGCGCACTGCTCCATGACGCCTGCGTAGCCCGCGGCGACGGGCGTAAACCACGGGGCGCCGCGGTCTCGCCGGGCGCCCCGGAGCGAGTCCGCGGCTCGTCGGGGCCGCTCGACGGAAGAGCGACGCCGAACGAACCTTTGTCCCGTTTTCTGCGTACCGTCTTCTTATGAGGTGCAGTGCGCAGACCGCGGGAGCCGCCGTGCCGGGAGCGCAGCGCCTCCACGTCTTCGGGCCCCGGCCGCCGCGGATCCCTTCGGACGGGGTCCCCTCCGGGGGCGCGGGGTGCCGTGGCCGGCGGGCCGGCGGGTGCGGAGCGCGCGGGTGATGGACGCCGGGGACGGGCGGGCGGACTTCGGGCGGCAGCTGCTCGACCAGGTCTTCGGCGGCCTCCTGCGGGAGGTGGGCGCTCATGTGGGCGGCGTCTACCTGCTCAGCGAGGACCGGCGGACGCTGGAACTGGAGGTGATGTCGGGAGCGCCCTCGGAGGTCGCGGAACTGTGGGGACGGCTGCGGATCGGGGTGCCGCTCCCGGTGACCGACGCGGTCCGGCGGCGGACGCTGATGTGGGTCGGTTCGGAGGCGGAGATGGCCGGCCGCTATCCGCGGGCCGCTCTCGTGCTGCCCCATCCGCTGGCGCTGGCGGCCGCGCCCGTCCACACGGCCACGACCGTGTGGGGGGCGGTGCTGCTGCTGTGGCCGAGTTCACGGCCCGGCGTACTGAGCCCGCACGAGCGGGAGCGCATCCACGCGGCCTGCGACCGGCTCGCCCGGCTGCTGGAGCTGGTGGACGGGGCGGGGCGGCGGCTGCGCCCCGGCCCCCGGCCCCGCAGCCTGCCCCAGCCCTCCGGCGCTCCGGACGGGTACGCCGCGGACGCCGGCGCCGCTGTGCTGGTCGACCGGCTCCCCGGCGGAAGCTGCGCCCTCGACCGGCAGGGCCGGTTCACCTACGCCAACTCCAAGGCCGTCGACCTCCTGGGCGTGCCGGCGGACGAACTGCTGGGGGCCCGGCCGTGGGAGGTGCTGCCCTGGCTGCAGGACCCCGTCCTGGAGGACCGCTACCGGGCGGCGCTGCTCAGCCAGGAGACCACCTCCTTCACCGTCCTGCGGCCGCCGGACCGGCAGCTCGCCTTCGAGTTCCACCCGGACGCCACCGGCATCAGCGTCCGCATCACCCGCGCCGCCGACGCCCTCCCGCGGCCGGCGCGGCCGGCCGGCCCCTCCCGGGTCGGCGCCCTCTACCACCTGATGCACCTGGCCGGGGCGCTGACCGAGGCCGTGAGCGTGCGGGACGTGGTGGACCTGGTCGCCGACCACATCCTCCCCGCCTACGACGCCCAGGCACTGGCCCTGCTCGTGGCCGAGGACGGCAGACTGCGGGTCGTCGGCTCGCACGGCTACAGCCCCGCCGCCCGGGAGCGGTTCGACAACACGCCGCTGACCGCGCACACCCCCGCCACCCGGGCCCTCAACGAGGGGTCCCCCTCCTTCTTCGCCTCCCACCGCCGGCTGGCGGACAGCTTCCCCGAGGCCGCCGACCTGACGACGTACGCGGCCTGGGCCTTCCTCCCCCTGATCGCGTCCGGACGCCCGGTGGGCTGCTGGCTGACCGCCTACGCCCAGCCCCACTCCTTCGGCGCGGAGGAACGCGCGGCGCTCACCTCCCTCAGCGGCCTGGTCGCCCAGGCGCTGGACCGGGCCCGGACGTACGACCGGCAGGACCGGATCGCCCGGGGCCTGCAGGCCGCCCTCCTGCCCCACGCGCTCCCCGCCGTCCCCGGCCTGGAGGTGGCCGCCCGCTACCTGCCCGCCACCCACGGCATGGACATCGGCGGCGACTTCTACGACCTCATCCGGCTGACCGACCGCACGGCCGCCGCCGTCATCGGCGACGTCCAGGGCCACAACGTCACCGCGGCGGCCCTCATGGGCCAGGTCCGCACCGGCGTGCACGCCCACGCCACCGCCGGGGCCGCCCCCGACCAGATCCTGACCCGCACCAACCGGCTCCTGGCCGATCTGGCCCCCGAGCTGTTCACCAGCTGCCTCTACGCCCACCTCGACCTGGCCCGGCACCGCGTCCGCCTCGCCACCGCCGGCCACCCCCCGCCGCTGCTGCGCCACCCCGACGGCCGCACCGAGATCCTCCGGCCCGACCCCGGCCTGCTCCTGGGCATCGCCTCCCACGTCACGTACTCGGCCCTGGACGTGCCCCTGCCGCCGGGAGCGGTCCTCGTCCTCTACACCGACGGACTCGTCGAGGTCCCCGGCGCCGACCTCGACCGGACACTGACCGATCTCGCCCGCCACCTCACCCGCGCCCCCGCCGCCTCCCTGGACCGCATGGCCGACGGGATGCTCCGGCACGCCCGGCACCGCTCCGGGGAGCACACCGACGACATCGCCCTGTTCCTCATCCGTCCCACCGCGCGGAGCGACCGGCCGTCGTAGACGGCCCTGGACGGTGTGCGCGGTGCGGACGCGTCGTCCGGCCGCGGCGGGCGACGGCCGCCCGGTCCCGGGTGTTCCGGGTACCTCCCAGGTGTTCCGGTGCGCCGCGCCCGCCGCCCGCCGTGGTGACCGGAGCCCCCGCGGCCGGTCCCCCGCGCCGACCCCCCGGGGCCTTTCGTTCGGCTCGGGCCGGATCAGGGAGCGGGGTCCCCGTCCCCGCCGTCCGGCTCCCGCCGGTCCTGCTCCTCGGCCTCGACGCCCTCCAGGGGCCTGCCCGCCGTCGTGCCCTTCTCCGTCCGGTACCCCTCCCCGGCACTCGCCGTACCCGGCACGGACCGCTCCCGCGCCCGGCTCTCCCCGCCCGAGTGCGCTCCCGGCTCGTCCTGTCCGCGCGCCCGGTCGTAGCGGTCCCCGCGCTCGTTCTTCCGGTCGGTCATGTCCGTTCCTCCCGTGTCGGATCCTCCACGAACGGGTCCCCGTGGTGTGCGGGGCGGCCGCTCCCCGCGGACTGCCCGTACGGACCACCCGTCCGTCCGCCGCACCGCTGCCACCTGTTCGGCCGTTCGGTCCGGCGGTCGCCGGCGGCGGGGCGGCCGTCGCCGGTCGCCCCGCCCTTCCGTGTGCGCGGGTTACCCGGCGCTCCGGGTCCATGCGGCGTCCCGGCGCGCACCTCGAAGCCTCCGCGGCCGTCGAACCGCACCTCGTGCACCGTGTCGAACCCGTCCTCCGTCGAGGGTCTGCGGAGCTTTCCCAGCGTGGCCAGGACGCCGACGTCCGGGACCCGGTCGCGGCCCTCGCGGGCGGCGTTGCGCCGCAGCGATCCGGCCACGTCCGGGGGGAACCAGTACGCCGTCGCGGTGGCGCCGTGGGCGTGGGCCAGTTCCACCAGCGGAGCCCACTCGTGCGGTGAGGGGTTGGTGTTGTCCACGGCCACCGGCCGCCCGGCGGCCAGGTGCTCCGCCACCAGCCGCATCTGCCGCCGCTGCTTGTTGCGGGCGCCCCGCGGGAACAGGTCCTTGCCGACCAGCGCGTACCGGCCGGACAGGCGCTGCGCGTAGAAGGTGGACTTCCCGGACGCCTGCAACCCGACGAACACGGCCACATCCGTTCCTGTCGCCATACGGCCACGATGCCACGCCGTCCGGGGGCCACAGCCCCGGGCTCCGACCGCTTCGGGCGCAACGTCCGCGTCCACGCCCCGCACGAGCCCGCCGCCCACCGGCTCCGTGACGTCGGGGACTGCTTCCTCAACCGCGCGCCCCCCGTTCGTCCTGCCGGCCCGACCGTGCGGCGTCCCGCGGCCGGCGGCCCGTCCGCGCCGGGCACCGGCCGGGGCCGTACGGGATGCCGTACGGGATAATGTGCGCATGCGGATCTCAGCCAGGGCGGACTACGCGGTGCGTGCCGCGCTGCAGCTCGCCGCGTCGCAGGAGGACGGGCCGCTGAAGGCCGAGGCGATCGCCGACGCCCAGGGCATCCCGCACAAGTTCCTCGAGAGCATCCTGAACGACATGCGCCGGGGCGGTCTCGTCCACAGCCGACGCGGCGGCAACGGCGGCTACCGGCTGGCCAGGCCCGCCGAGTCCATCAGCATCGCCGACGTCATCCGCGTCGTGGAGGGCCCCCTGGTCTCGGTGCGCGGCGTCCGCCCGCCGGAGCTGTCCTACACCGGCCCCGCCGAGTCGCTGCTGCCCCTGTGGATCGCGCTGCGCTCCAACGTGCGCGAGATCCTCGAGGGCGTGTCGCTCGCCGACGTCGCTTCGGCCCGGCTGCCCGCCGACGTGTCCGCGTTGACCGACGCTCCGGACGCCTGGGCGAATCCCTGACGGACGGGACACCCGCCGCCGGTCCCCCCCATGCCGGCATCGCTTCGTCCACCACGCGAACGCCCTCTCGGGACGCGCGCCGCCTTCTGCCACGATCCCCGGCAACCAGGGGGGAGAACCAGGGATCCACGGGGGCGGCCATGGGAGCGCTCGATCGCGCGGCCCGGTCGCCGCCCCTGCCGACCTCGCGCCGTCACATCGATCCCGGCCGTACGTCCAGTGACTTCTGTCGGCCCTTCCGACTCCGCGGGACCCCGCTCCCCCGCACCGGCGCCGCCCGTCCCCCGAGAGGGCGCACCGTGCCCGGCGCACGACCGCTCACCGCCCTGCGCACCCTCGCCGTCGCAGCCGCGCTCCCGCTCCTGCTCGCCGCCCGCGGCTACGGTTCCGAAGCCACTCCCGGCTCCCGGGCGGAGCACGCGGTGCGGGCCGGTCCGCCGGAGAAGCCCCGGCTGAAGGGCATCGACGGCCTCGCTCCGCTCAACAAGGTCCTCCGCGCCGGGGGCGAGGACGAGGTCGACGACGCCGGCCTCGGCGTCGAGTGACGGCCGGCCGGACTCGATGAGTCCCCAGGAGACGACGACCCGCAGCGACCGCGGTCGTCACCCTCGACCGGGCCGAATCCCGGTGCCTTCCCCGGAGTTCGGGGCCGTTGCGCCCCCGGGGGAGCGGGGTGCGCGCGTCGGCCGCCGGGGGTCCGCCCGTGCCGCATGATATCTTGTTTGCGAGAGAAATTAACTGAAAGTTCTCTCCCACGAACGCTTTCCGGCGGCGGTTCCCCCGAGGACGCGGTCGCCGGTCAGGGGATGCGCGGGCCCCGCTCCGGGCCGTCGGGCGCAGCCGTGACACCTGGGCCGCCGCCCGGCGGCGACGGAAGAACGAGCGGCGCCGGGCCGGGGGCCCGCCCGCGAGGCCCTCGTGCGGCGCACTGCCGCGGGGTGCCGCGGACAACTGAAAGACATCGACCCGTCCTGGTGCCCGAACGGACCGGTGGCCGAGCGGCGAACAGCCACCGCCCACGACCGCGCGCCTCCGGGCCGGGTACGCCGAGACACTCGACACGGTGTGAGAGCCGACGAGAAGGGGAGGGTCCTTGAGGGGCGGCGCCGGCCACGGGCGGAGGTCTTGTGCGATGAACGACCCGGTCGACGATCTCGCCGACCGGACCGGGGCCGGCCGGCGCCGGCCGCCGCGCCCGCGGGTGCCCGGCCGTCACGGGGCCACCGTCGGCGCGGCCCGCGCCCACCGTCCCCTGCCCGCCGGGGCCCCCGCGTGGTGAGGACCCGGCGCCCGCGCACCGGCCCACGGCCCGCCCCCCGGCCGACCGCCGGCCGGGCCCCTTCCCACCGCAGTCCCGGTCCGGAGCGGTCCGCCGGGCCCGGTCGGCCACCGGAGACGGCGCACGGACACGTGCCCGTCGCCGTCCTCGCCGGCGCGCCCGCCGTCCCGCCCGCCCGGCGCACCGCCGGCCTGCGGGCCCTGGCGGTACGCGTCCGTCCCCTCCCCTTACGCAGGACCGGGACCACGCCGGAACCGTCCCGCCCGTCCGACACCTGACACCCGGCGGTCCCCGGCCCCGGCCCGGACCGTCGTCGCCACCGAGGCGTTCCACCGCAGTGAAGAGTCAGCCGCCCCGTGCCGAACCGGACGGTCGCCGCACCGTCCGCAGCCGGCCCGGTGAATCCCAGGAGGGTCCCCCATGACCATCGCCGTCCGCCCCGTCCACGACTCGGAAAGCCACCGCCGGTTCCTCCAACCGGAGGATCACCGATCTCGCACCCGGAGCACGACGGAACCGGTGCGACCTCTCTCCGCCACGTGCGACCCGACCACCGTACGCCCCCGGGGCGGCCGCACCGCACCGGGCACCCCGGTGAACCGGGAGGCCGGTCCCGCCCCGGAGCGCGGGTGCCTCCCCCTCGCCGGGGCGGGCGCCTCCACGGGGGCGGCGAAGCCGCACGGCCGTCATGGTGATGCGGGTGACTGACATGCGGAAGACCCTGGTCCAGGAGGACTCCCAGACCCGCTCCAGAAGGCGCACCCTGGTGGCCCAGCTCTCCGGCCCGGTGCGCTCCTTCCTGGCCACCGAGGCGGGCAGCGCCGGCCTGCTCCTGGCCGCTGTCGTGGTGGCCCTGGTGTGGGCGAACTCCCCGTGGTCGGACTCGTACACATCGCTCTGGGCCACCGAGGCGTCGTTCTCCATCGGCGGCGCCGACCTGTCGATGAACCTGGGGCACTGGGTCAGCGACGGCCTGATGGCCCTGTTCTTCTTCGTCATCGGCCTGGAGGTCCGCTACGAGGTCTCCGTGGGCGTGCTGACCGACCGCCGGCGGGTCGTGATCCCGGCCCTGGCCGGCATCGGCGGCATGCTCGTCCCCGCGCTGATGTACCTGGTGATCGCCCCCGGGGGCGACGCGAGCAACGGGTGGGGGGTGGTCATCGGCACGGACACGGCGTTCATGCTGGGGGCGCTCGCCGTGGTCGGCCCCCGGTTCGTCACCCAGCTGCGCGTCTTCCTGCTGGCCATCACCGTCATCGACGACATCGTGGCCGTCGCCGTGATCGGCCTGGTCTTCTCGGAATCGGTCCGCCCGCTGCTGGTGCTGGCCGCGCTCGCCCTGTGCGTGGTCCTGGCCGGGCTGTCCCGTCTGGGTGCCTGGCGCACGGCCCCGTACGTACTGATCGCTCTCCTGCTGTGGCTCGTCACCTTCGAAGCGGGACTGCACGCCTCCATCGCGGGCATGCTCGGCGGTCTCCTCATCCCCGCCCGGGCCCCCACGCGCCAGGCGGTGGAGCGGGCCGCCCGGCTCTTCCGCGCCTTCCGCCAGTCCCCGCGCCCGGACGTGGGCCGGACGGCCCGCCTCGGACTGCAGCGCGCCGTCTCCGTCAACGAGCGGCTGCAGACGGTCCTGCACCCCTGGACCAGTTACGTCGTCGTCCCGGTGTTCGCCCTGGCCAGCGCCGGTGTCGACCTGCGTGACGGGGTGCTGGTCGAGGCCCTGTCCTCCTCCGTCACCTGGGCCGTCGTCATCGGCCTCGTCGTCGGAAAGCTCGTGGGCCTCGGGGGCTTCGCCCTGTTCGGGGCCCGCCTCGGACTCGGGAAGCTCCCGCGGGGAGTCGGCGAGGGCCAGGTGCTGGGCGGCGCCGTCCTGTCCGGGATCGGCTTCACCGTGTCCCTGCTGATCGCCGGACTCGCCTTCGAGGATCCCGCCCTGCGGGCCCAGGCGACCGTCGGCATCCTGCTGGCGGCCGTGCTCTCCGCGCTCCTGGGATGGGTGGTGTTCCACCTCGCGGCGGTGCTGCGGGGGGAGACGGACGCCGACCTGCCGCGGTACCTCGACCGTCCCGTCGATCCGGCCACGGACCACATCACCGGTCCCCCGGACGCGCCGCTGACCCTCGTGGAGTACGGCGACTACGAGTGTCCCTTCTGCGCCCACGCCACCGGCGTCGCCCAGGAACTGCAGCAGCGCTTCGGCGACCGGCTCCGTTACGTCTTCCGGCACCTGCCGCTCCCCGACGTGCACGAGCACTCCGAACTCGCCGCCCGGGCCGCCGTCGCCGCCGACGCCCAGGGACGCTTCTGGGAGATGCACGAGCTGCTCTTCGCCCACCAGGACCAGCTCGAGCTCGACGAGATCCTCGGCTACGCCGGCCAGATCGGGCTCGACGTGGAGAGGTTCCTCGAGGACCTCGACTCGGAGCGGACGGCGGCCCGTGTGCGGGCCGACGTCGCCAGCGCCGAGGCCAGCGGCGCCCAGGGGGCACCGACCTTCTTCATCGGCAACCGCCGCCACACCGGGCCGTACGACGCGCAGACACTGGCCAGTCGGCTCGAGGCGTCCGCTGCCGAGGAGGTGCGGCCCTAGGGTCCTTCTGACGGATCCTCCGTGGGAAAGGACCCTGGCTCCGTCGGCGTCGTGGAACCGGCCCGGGCCTGCTGCGGGAGGCCCGGGCCGGTGACGTCGGCGCGGCCGTGCTCCCGGGCGGGGGCTCCCCCGCCCGGGGCCGGTGGCGGCCCGGCGGCCGCGGCCTACCAGCGGTCGCGGTGCACGACCTCCGCGACCGGGCGGCGGCTCACCGGACCGAACCTGCCGCGCGGCCACCCCACCGGGACGGCCGCGAAGGTGTTCATGTCCTCGGGAATGCCGAGGGCCGCCTTCCACTCCTCCTCCAGCATCAGGTGCCAGATGGTGATGTTGGCGGCCAGGCCCAGGCCCCGCGCGGCGAGCAGCAGGTTCTGCACGCCCGGGTAGACGCAGGAGCCCTCCGCGAGGGCGTTGAAGCGCTCCTGGATCCGCGCCATGCGCGCCGTCGCCTCGGCGCCGAGCTCCTCGGCGTAGCGCCGTGCGCCCTCCTCCTCGATCCTCGGCTCCGGGAACCGGTAGCAGGGGATGATCAGCGCGGGGGTCTCGGCGAAGTGGTCGCGCTGGTACTCGATGGCGGCGACCATGCGCCCGTACGCGGCCCCGTCCATGCCCGCGGGGGCGTACTTGCCGGTCGTGGCCAGGTAGGCGTCCACGCACCGCCTCCACAGCGGGGCGAGGCGGGCCATGACCTCGGGGTCGGTGACGACGACGTACTCGTAGCGCTGCATGTTGCCGCCGCTGGGACCCCAGACGGCCGCCTGTATCAGCCGGTCCAGGAGTTCGTCGGGCACCGGGTCGGGCCGCAGGCGCCGCATGGCCCGCATGGTGGACATGGTCGCGAAGAGGGCCGGTTCGGCGGTGCCGCCGGCCGGCGTCCCGGACGGGGTTTCTCGAGTGGTCATGATCGCGAGTGTAGGGACCGGGGGCACCGTCCGGGTCCCCCGATCACGTCCGCGCCGCCGCGCCAGGAGAGGACATCTGCCCCGGACCCACTCGCTCCTGACGTCCCGTCATCCGTGGAAGGCGCCGGCGCGCACCCGGCCGGCGTCCACGCGCGCGCCCTCGCCGCCCGGAGGGCCCGAGAGGATCGGACGGCGGTGCCCGACGCGCCGGGCCGCCCGGCTCGACGCCCTCCGGCGCCGCCGACGGGCCGCGCCCGGGCCCCTCCGCGGCGCTCGGCGCGTTCCCCGGGCCGCGTCCGATCAGGTCGTCCGCGGTGCGTCCGCGTACCGGGGCCGACGCCTGCGAGGAAGGCTCCTGCCATGAGGCATCACAGCATTCCCCGCCGGCGGACGGTCGCGGCGGCGGCCTCCGCCCTGGCCCTCACCCTGCTGGTGTTCGTCCCGCTCTCCTGTGCCGCGCCCCCCGGTCCGGCCGCCACCGGGACCCGGCACGCCGCGCCGGCCGGCGCCGCCGCCGCCGGTGAGACGGTGCGCACGGACGCGGGCCTGGTGCGCGGCACCCGGTCGGGCGCGTACCGGATCTTCCGGGGGATCCCCTACGCGGGCGCCCCCGAGGGGCGGTACCGGTGGGCCCCGCCCCGCCCGGTGCCGCCGTGGGAGGGGGTCAGGGACGCGACCGGGCCGGGACCGCTGTGTCCGCAGGTGCCCTCACCGTACGCGCGGATCTCCAGCACGCAGGAGGACTGCCTGGTCCTGAACGTCACCGCGCCGGCGGCCCCGCACCCGCGGCGGGCCGCGCCCGTGCTCGTGTGGATCCACGGGGACGGCTCCGTGGGCGGCGGCGCCTTCTTCGACGGGCGCCGCCTGGCCGGACGGGGTCTGGTGGTCGTCACGATCAACTACCGTCTCGGCGTCTTCGGCGGCCTCGCCCTGCCCGGTCTGGAAGGGTCCGGCACCTTCGGCCTCCAGGACCAGCGGGCGGCTCTGACCTGGGTGCGGAACAACGCGCGCGCCTTCGGCGGCGATCCCGGCAACGTCACCGTGGCCGGTGTGTCGTTCGGCGCGTCCGCGATCGCCGGGCACCTGACGTCCCCCGCGTCCCGGGGGCTGTTCCACCGGGCCGTCATGGCGAGCGGTGAGGCCATGCTGGACATGCCGGCCGGCGCCATGGGGCCGGGCGTACCGGGCTACCCGTGGTACGTCTGGCGGACGGGACGGGAGATGGAGGACATCACCACCGGGACGACCTCCTCCCTCGGCTGCCGCGACGACCGTCCGGAACGTGTGCTCGCCTGCCTGCGCGCCCTGCCCGTGGAGAGGATCCTGCGGGTGCCGCACATCATGAACGCCTTCCAGGTGTTCGGGTACGGCAACGCCACCCTGCCCGAGCTGCCGCCCACGGCCCTGCGCGCCGGGCGCTTCCACCGCGTGCCCGTCCTGGCGGGCGCGACCCGCGACGAGCACCGCACGTTCGTCGGGATGCAGTACGACGCGGTGGGCGAACCGTTCACGGAGGCCGACTACGACCGGGCCCTGCGCACCGCGTTCGGCGAGGCCCGCGCGGACCGCGTACGGGCCGAGTACCCCACCACCGCCTACCCGTCCCCCGGGTTGGCGTGGGCCGCCGTGATCACCGACCGCATGTGGGCGCGCGGCACACAGGCCCAGCACGACGCGCTGGCACGGCACGTCCCGGTGTACGCGTACGAGTTCGCCGACCGGGACGCGCCGATGTTCCTGCCGCTGCCCGGCGAGTTCGACTTCGGCGCCTTCCACTCGGCCGACGTCCCCTACCTGTTCGAGGACGAGGCCGCCGAACCGCTCCTCACCCCGGCGCAGCGCCGCCTGTCGGCCACGATGACCGGCTACTGGGCCGCGTTCGCCCGCACCGGAGCGCCCCGGGGGGCCGGTCTTCCCGCCTGGCTGCCCCACCGCCCGGCCCCCGTCGGCCGGCCGTACACGCAGTCACTGGCACCGCAGCGCATCGGTCCCGTCGACTACCACCACGAACACCGCCTCGCCTTCTGGGAGCGCATGCCCTGACACCGCCGGTGAGCCCCCGGCGGGACGCGGCAGCGCTCTGCTCGGGGCCTGCGGGGCGGGGGCCCGGCCCCGTGCCGCGGGCCGGTCGCCGTGGTGGTGGGGGCGGGTCGTCCGGTGGCGGCCGGGGCGAGGCGGCGTCCCGGCGCACTCGCCCGGACCGCGCTCCTCCTCGCCCCCGACCGCCCTGTGCTTCTGCAGGACCGCAGAAGCACAGGGCGAGCCGCACCTCGCGCACCGCGCGCACGCGAAGGAGCGGGCACCGTGAGGACGTTCGGACGGCCCGCCCGGATCGCCCGGCAGGGCGGACCGGCACCCCCGCCGCCCCCTCGGCGATTACTTCTACAGTACTGTAGAAGTAATGCCGTCCGGAGCATCCCGGCCCGGGCGCCCTTCCGACACGTACGGAGCTCTCATGGCCCTGTGGGACCGCCTCAAGGAGTCCGCATCGACGATGCAGACCCAGCTGCTGGCGAAGAAGAACGACCTCAAGAGCGGCGCGTTCCGCGACGCGAGCATGGCCATGTGCGCCCTGGTCGCCGCCGCCGACGGCACGGTCGACCCCGTCGAACGGCAGCGCGTGGCCCAGCTCATCGCCACCAACGAGGTGCTGCGGAACTTCCCCGCCGACGACCTGCGCCGCCGCTTCGAGGAGAACCTGGGCAAGCTCACCGCCGACTTCGCCTTCGGCAAGGTGAGCGTCGTGCAGGAGATCGCCAAGGCGAAGAAGAAGCCCGCCGAGGCCCGCGCGGTCGTCCAGATCGGCATCGTCATCGGCGGCGCCGACGGCCACTTCGACATGAACGAGCAGGCCGCGGTCCGCGAGGCGTGCTTCGCCCTCGGACTGCCGCCGCACGAGTTCGACCTCTGACCGACCCGGACCGCAAAGGCGGACCGGCCTCCCCGGACACCGCCCGACGCCTCCCGGGCGGTCACCGCGGGGACGACCGGGCGCCGCCCTTTTTCTACAGTGTTGTAGATTTTCACTCCGGGCCCGCCCCCGGGCCTCGATCGCACCTATCGAAAAGGGGTACGCAGTGGGAGTTTCCCTGTCCAAGGGCGGCAACGTCTCGCTCAGCAAGGAGGCGCCGGGCCTGACCGCCGTCCTGGTCGGCCTGGGCTGGGACGTGCGCACGACCACCGGCACCGACTACGACCTCGACGCCTCCGCGCTGCTCCTCGACGCCTCCGGCAAGGTCCTGTCGGACCGGCACTTCGTCTTCTACAACAACCTCACCAGCCCCGACGGCTCGGTCGAGCACACCGGTGACAACCTCACCGGCGAAGGCGACGGCGACGACGAGGCCGTGAAGGTGAACCTCGCGGCCGTCCCCGCCGAGGTCGACAGGATCGTGTTCCCGGTGTCCATCCACGACGCCGAGAACCGCGGCCAGAGCTTCGGCCAGGTCCGCAACGCCTTCATCCGCGTCGTCAACCAGGCGGACCACCGTGAGCTCGCCCGCTACGACCTGTCCGAGGACGCCGCCACCGAGACCGCGATGATCTTCGGCGAGCTGTACCGCAACGGCGCGGAGTGGAAGTTCCGCGCCGTCGGGCAGGGGTACGCCTCCGGACTGGCCGGGATCGCCGCCGACTTCGGCGTGAACGTCTGACGGGAACCGACCGCACCGCCGGACCGGCTCCCCGGCCCCCGGCGGGCCGGGCGGTGCGGTCGGAACGGTCCTGCCCGCCGCCCGTCCCGCCCCGGTGCGCCGGACGGGAACTCCTCCCCCACTGCCGGAGGGGGCGGGACGCTCACCGGACCGGTGACGGGCCGAGGGGCCGAAGGTCCCCCGGGCGGGGCCGGCCGGCCTGTGGCGTCTTCCGCCGGCCGGGCCCACGCTGTCGTCGAGGGCCACGGCCCGCACCGGCCGCGGGGCCGGCGAAGGCCGCCGTCCGGCTGCGGCGGCGGGCGCGAGAGGAGCCGGAACGATGACATCCACCACCACTCTGGCCGCCGGTCTCCCGGTCGAGTACCGCGAGCCGCTGATGCGCCACGCCCGCGAGGTCTCCTTCGACGCGGGCATCCGCCTGTTCGAGGAAGGGCGGCGGGCCGACCGGTTCTGGATCGTCCGGACCGGCACCGTCGCCCTCGACCTGCACGTGCCCGGCCGTCGCGCGGCCGTGATCGAGTCGCTGGGCCACGGCGAACTGGTCGGCTGGTCCTGGCACTTCCCGCCCCACCTGTGGCACCTGGGCGCCGAGACCACGAGCCCGGTACGGGCCTGGGAGTTCGACGCCGAGGCCGTACGGGCCCGGTGCGCCGGGGCCCCCGACTTCGGCCGTGCGATCGCCGTGTGGGTCGGCCGGGTGGTCGCCCACCGGTTGCACGCGACCCGTGTCCGGCTGCTCGACCTGTACGCCCCGTACGGCAGCGGGAGCAGCTGACGACGGCCGGGTCCTGTCCGCCGTCCCCCGGCCGGCCACCGGCCGGCGCACGTGCCCGACACCCCGAGGGGGAGACCATGAAGGGCAGCCCGCACACCGTGAGCGACGTGATGTCGCACACCGTCGTGGCCGTCGGTCGCGACGCCCCGTTCAAGGAGATCGTCCAGCTCGTCGAGCAGTGGAGGGTGAGCGCCCTGCCGGTACTGGAGGGCGAGAACCGGGTCGTCGGTGTCGTCTCCGAGGCCGACCTGCTGCCCAAGGAGGAGTTCCGCGACAGCGACCCCGACCGGTTCCTGCAGCTGCGCCGCCTGCCCGATCCGGCCAGGGCGGGAGCACTGACCGCCGGGGAGCTGATGAGCGCCCCCGCCGTCACCGTCCACGCCGACGCCACCCTCGCGCAGGCGGCCCGCGTCATGGCGCGGCACGGGGTGAAGCGGCCGCCCGTCGTCGACGCCGAGGGGCGGCTCGAGGGCATCGTCAGCCGGGCCGATCTGCTGAAGGTCTTCCTGCGGACGGACGAGGAACTCGCCGAGGAGGTCCGCCGGGAGGTCGTCGACCGCCTCTTCCCGGATCCGTCCGCATCCGTCCGGGTGGAGGTCGACAAGGGGGTCGTCACCCTCGTCGGCGCCGTCCGGGACACCTCGCTGGTGCCCGTCGCCGCCCGTGCGGTGCGGGCCGTCGAGGGGGTGGTGGACGTCGAGTTCCGTCCCGCCGGCGGATCACCCGCCGGGGGTGGTCCCACGGCGGGGGCGGGCGGGACGCCGGCCCGGTGAGGTCCCGCGCACCGCTCCGCCGACGGCCGGGGAACGTCCTGCCCGATCGTGCGAGGAGGAGCCGTGACCGCGCCGCGCGGTCCGGCACCGCCCACCGGACCGGAGCCCCGCCCGGCAGGACGGAGCCCGCCCGGTGCCTTCGGGGCGGTGGCCGCCGCTGCCCGGGCACCGCGGCATCAGCCGTCCGGCCGGTCCGGGCCCGGGCCGGGGCGGCCGCTCGTGGGAGACGGTCGAGTGCGGCGCTCGAGGTACAGGCGGCCGACGATCGCTCCGAGGTGGATGACCACGCCGACGGCCACCAGCCAGGACAGGATGATCATGACGACGCCGATGGAACCGTATTCCTGCTCGTTGGCCACGATCGCCGAGGAGAAGTAGAGGGAGGAGAAGACGCCGAGGCCCGTCCAGCAGACACCGGTGGCGACCGCCGCCGGGACGAGGGTGCGCCACCCGACGGCTCCCGCCAGCAGCACGTACATGCTCCACCACCAGAAGAGCGTCGCCACGGCGAGGCCGAGCAGCCCCTGGAGCAGCGGTCCGCCGGGCGCTTCGCCGAGCCCGTGGCCGAGCACGGCCTGCGCCACACCGTAGGCGACCAGTGAGGCGAGCCAGTGGAGCTGCGCCGTGACGTCCCGCCATCCCCGCCCGGGAACGGCGAACACCTCCTGGTACCAGCTCTGCAGGACGCCGGCGGTGGCCACCGCCCCGAGGACCAGCAGGAGGACGCTGGTCACCGTGAGCGCGCCCGTGCCCTGGCCGGGCGAGAAGAGGGACGCCACGGCCTGGGCGGCCCGCTGGTTCAACCCCAGCCAACCGGAGAGCACCACGGCGGCGTCCCGGCCGGCCGCCGCGGTGACGACGATGAGGAAGGGGAAGAAGCACATCATGGCCAGGGCGGCGAGCTGGAACGAGTGGCCGAAGAGGTCGATCGCGAAGATCCGGTTCCAGAGCCTTCCCGCCCCGCCCGCCCTGAGGTGCCGGACCGCCCCCGAGCCCCTCGGCTTCAGGTGCACCGCCCAAGCGGACCGGCACCGGCGCACCAGGCTCGGGGCGTGAAGGGGCATCCCCCTGCGACGGGTCATGAACAAAGTGAATCGCCTCTTCACCGCGAGCGCAGCAGCGGGCGCACGGGAGACCGGGTGAGGCCCACGGCGACCCCGACCGCACGGGTGCGGCGCTCCGCCCGGGCGCACGGCCGCGGACTCCGCACCCTGGCGCAGGAGCGGCCGCACCGCCCCGGGCCGGCCACCTGCGGCACCCGCACTTCACCCACTCCGGGTGAGGTCGCCGGGGCCTTGCCGTGGGCACGCTGAGAACGGCACAGCGCCCGTCGGCCACACCTTTGGAGTGAGGGAGAGACATGAGCGCGCAGGCGTACCGCGCGTACGGCTTTCCGTCGTCGAGCGTGTTCCGGCCCCCGGTTCCGGTCCTTCCCGTGGGTCATGTGGTTCGTCCCGCTCCTCCGGACCGCCGTCGACGTCTTCCGGGGCGGCTCCCCGAGCGGCCGGACCGGGTCCGGCCGCCGTTCGTCCGCGCCCTGTCCTTCCCGGGCGCGTTCGTCCGTGTGACGACCCGCGGCGGGGGCGGCCGGGAGACGGCACGGACACGCGCGCGGCGGGAGACGCCCGGCGAACGCGTCCGGGACACCGCCGGGGGCGGCGACGGACGAACCGGCGGTACCGGCGCGCTCACCGGGCCGTCCGGGATCCGCGCCCGCGGCGACGTCACGGACGAAGGGTTCCGCGGGGCGCGGGAACCGGTCCCGGTCGGCTCCGGCCTCCGGGCAATCCGCGACCCGCGACGCCGCCACCGCCGGTCGCCGGGTTCCCGAGCGGCCATCCACCGGACGACACCGAAAGAGGCAGCGCCATGACCGCCACGCACCCCCCACGCGCCCGCACGGCCAAGCATGTGTGGGCCACCGGACTGACGGTGTTCGCAACCGTCATGCTCATGATCACAGGGATCCTCGACATCGTGCGGGGCGTCGCGGCGATCGCCGAGGACGACGTCTTCGTCACGACGGGGGACTACACCTTCGCGTTCGACCTCACCGGCTGGGGCTGGATCCACCTCGCCCTCGGCGCGCTCGCCGTCGTCGTCAGCTTCGGGCTGTCCCGGATGGCGACGTGGGCACGCGTCGCCGGCGTGGCCGTCGCCGGGCTCATCATCATCAGCAACTTCATCTCCCTGCCGTACTACCCGGTCTGGTCCGTGGTGATGATCGCCATCTCGGGGTTCGTCATCTGGGCCCTGTGCGTGGCGCGGAAGGACGACTCCTCCGCACGCGCGCCGCGCGGCGCGTGACATCGGCCCGGCACCGCGCCGCACGGCCTGTCGGCGAGGGCGCCGGCACCGCTCGTCGCCGCGGGTCCGGGCGGTGCGCCGGGGTGGCCGGCGGGGATCGCCGGGCCGGTCCCGGCCGCCGCCGGAGTCCGGTGGACCGTGGCACGGGGCGGCCTCGCTCGTGCGGGTGAACCGGAGCGAGCCACTCCGCGGATGCGGGGACGACCGGTGGGCGGCGACCGCACGGTACCCGGCCGGACCTCCCCGGGACGGCCGGGCAGCCGCCCGGCCGTCGTTCCCGCACCCGTGGGTGGTACTCCCACGGCGGCGGTGGCGCTCGCCGGTCCGGCTCGCTCGGCGGCACCGCGCGGGTCCCTCCTCAGCCGTGGTGACCGTGCGCCGGAGCACCGCCCGGGCGGTGTCCTCCGGCAGCTCGTCCGGCGGCCTTCCGCCAGGCCGACTCGCGCAGGAGCCGCAGGCCGTTGAGGCCGACGACGACGGTGGAGCCCTCGTGGCCGGCGACGCCGAGCGGCAGCGGCAGGTGGCCGACGAGGTCCCAGACGACCAGGCCGGCGATGAAGACCCCGGCGATGACGAGGTTCTGCACGACGAGCTTCCGAGCCCGGCGGGACAGGGAGATCACGGCGGGCACGGTGGCCAGTTCATCGCGGACGATCACCGCGTCGGCGGTCTCCAGGGCCAGGTCGGAGCCCGCCCGCCCCATGGCGACGCCGGTGTGCGCGGCGGCCAGCGCCGGCGCGTCGTTGACGCCGTCGCCGACGACCATCACCCTGCGCCCGCCGTGCTCCAGTTCCCGCACGGCGCGCACCTTGTCCTGGGGCAGCAGTCCGGCCCGTACGTCCTCGATGCCGGCCTCGGCGGCGAGACGGGCGGCGGCACGCGGATTGTCGCCGGTCAGCAGCACGGGTGCGGTTCCGGTGACGGAGGCGAGGGCCGCCACGGTCGCGGCCGCGTCCGGGCGGAGCCGGTCGGCGATGCCGAGCACGCCGACCGGAGTGCCGTCGCGGGTGACGAGGACGGCGGTCCGGCCGCCCTCCTCGCACTCGCCCGTGAGCACGGCCGCGCGGGCCGAGGCCGCGTCGTCGGCCGCGCGCGGCGAGCGGGTCGGGGCACCGACCTCGATCACGTGCCCGTCGACCGTGGCCCTCACTCCGACACCGGGCGTCGAGACGAAGTCCTCCACCGGCGCGAGCGCGAGCCCCTTCTCCCGCGCCGCGGCGACCACGGCCCTGGCCAGCGGGTGCTCGCTGGGGTTCTCCGCCGTGGCCGCGAGCGCCAGCAACCCGTCCTCGTCCAGTGCGGAGTCCGGGAGCGGACGGACGTCGGTGACCCGGGGAGCGCCCTCGGTCAAGGTGCCCGTCTTGTCCAGCGCGACCGCGTCGACCCGGCCCAGACGCTCCATCACCACGGCCGACTTGACCAGTACCCCGTGGCGGCCGGCGTTGGCGATGGCCGACAGCAGGGGCGGCATGGTGGCCAGCACGACCGCGCACGGCGAGGCCACGATCATGAACGTCATGGCCCGCAGCAGGGAGCCGGTGAGGTCCGCCCCGAAGGCGAGCGGGACGAGGAACACCGCGAGGGTCGCGGCCACCATGCCCAGCGAGTAGCGCTGTTCGATCCTCTCGATGAACAACTGGGTCGGCGCCTTGGTCTCGGACGCCTCCTGCACCATCCGCACGATCCGGGCGATCACCGAGTCGGAGGCGTCACGCTCGACCCGTACGCGCAGCGCGCCGGTGCCGTTGAGGGTGCCGGCGAAGACCTCGTCGCCCTTCTCCTTGGTCACCGGGAGGGGTTCACCGGTGATGGTGGCCTGGTCCACGTCGCTCGCCCCCTTAAGCACGCGTCCGTCGGCGCCGATGCGTTCGCCGGGGCGCACCAGGAGGGTGTCGCCGACCGTCAGGTCCTCGACGGCGACGACCGTTTCACGGCCGTCGGCCCCGACGCGGGTCGCGGTCGCGGGCGCCAGGTCGAGCAGGCCGCGCACCGAGTCGGCGGTCCGGGCGGTGGCCAGTGCCTCCAGGGCGCCCGAGGCGGCGAAGATCACGATCAGCAGGGCGCCGTCCATCACCTGTCCGATCGCCGCCGCGCCCAGTGCGGCGACGATCATCAGGAGGTCGACGTCGAGCTTCTTCTCCTTCAGCGCCCGCAGACCCGCCCACCCGGGCTCCCAGCCGCCGGTCGCGTACGACAGCGCGTACAGCGGGCCCCACGCCCAGGCCGGGGCGGCGGCCAGTTGGAGCGGCAGCGCGAGCAGGAAGAAGACGGTGGCCGCGACCGCCCAGCGCACCTCGGGCAGGGCGAGGACCCGCGTCCTGCGCCGGGAGACGTCTGCGTCCCGCGCCGGCGCGGGACGGTTGGCCGTGGACGGGGTGAGGGTGGAGGTCATCGGAGCAGGCAGTCCTTCGCGGCGGCATGACGAGGAGGCGGCGGCCCGCACACGCGGCAGCCGCTCCCCCGACCATACAGGAGCACATGAAGAATCATTCATACGTTCATGGGAGGAGCTTCGTAGGATGGTGCCCATGGGCCACGGAGCTGATGCCAAGACCACCGCGACCGCACGCGAACGCCTGGAGACGGTGGGCGCCGCCGACGTGGCCGCGACCCTCCAGGCCCTGGCCACCCCTTCCCGGCTGCGCATCCTGGCCCGCCTGCAGGAGGGCCCCTGCGCCGCCACCGAACTCGCCGACGCCGTCGGCATGGAGCAGTCGGCCTGCTCCCACCAGCTGCGCCTGCTGCGCAACCTCGGCCTGGTCACCGGGGAACGCCGGGGACGCTCGATCATCTACGCCCTCTACGACAACCACGTCGCCGAACTGCTGGAACAGGCGCTCTACCACGTCGAGCACCTGCGCCTCGGCCTGCGCGACTCCCCGGCCGCGGCGGCCGCGACCGGAACGGTCTGAGCACGGGCCCGCGCCCCTCGGTCACGACGGCCCGCGACGCGGCCCCCCGCACGTTCCGTCCCGCCGCCCGGACCCCCGGCGGGGGACGCGCCGACGCCCGGCGCGAGCCGCGCCGGCAGCCCCGCGACGCCGGCGCCGCCCGCGTGCACCACCGCGACCGCGCGGACGGGCGCCCCGCGGTCACCCGCGCGCCGTCGGCCCGTCCCTCGTCCGCCGCGCGGGACGGCCCACGCGGGCGAGCTCCCGGGTGACGGAGCAGCCGGCGCCGGCGGTGAGCACGAACAGCGATTCTGGCCGAAACCATGTGCCCGACGTCCGCCGGTCCTGCGCCGGCGAGCAGGAGGGCCGTCCTCACCAGCCGGTGGACGGGCGGACGCGCACGGCGGCGGGAGGACGCGCCGTCCCCGGGGCACCGGCGCCTGACCTGCGCGAGGACCCGTTTTCGGCCTTTCCCGGCGTGCCCGTTCGGAGCGTGTCCCTCCTCGCCCTCGGCCGCCTTATGCTTCTACTCGTTTGTAGAAGGCCCGCGCGAGCCGGGCCCCGCACCCCTGGAGACACCACACATGGCTTCGATCGACCTGGACAAGGTGCTGGACAAGGCGTGGGCGGACAAGAGCCTGCCCGAGATCCTGGCCGCCCCGGTGGGGGCGCTCAAGGGGGTCTCCGACCGGGACGGCGAGCTGCTTCGGGAAGCGTTCGGGGTCAAGACCGTGGGCGATCTCGCGGAGTTGAAGTACGTCCGCTGGGCGCAGGCCCTCGCGGCGCTGAACGCGGCCGAGTAGCCCCTCCGGCACACGGCCGCGGTGCCGTGCGGCCGCTCCGCCGCACGGCACCGCACCTCACGAACCATCCGTAAGTGAAGGAGTGGACGCCACGATGGTGTTCAAACGACTGCTCGGAGCGCTCGGCGTGGGCGGTCCCACGGTCGACACGGTCCTCGACCCGGGAGCCGCGCGTCCCGGCGGAGCACTGACCGGCCAGGTCCATCTCAAGGGCGGGGACGCCGACTTCGACATCGAGCACATCACCCTGGAGCTGGTCGCGCGGGTCGAGGCCGAGCACGACGGGGGCGAGAGCGAGGGCGTCGTCGCCTTCGACCGGTTCACCGTCGGCGGCGGCTTCCGGCTCGCCGCCGGCACCCAGCACACCCTCCCGTTCAGCGTGACGCTGCCGTGGGAGACGCCGGTCACCGAACTGCACGGCCAGCCGCTGGGCGTCGTGCTCGGCGTGCGCACCGAGCTGGCGGTGGCCGGCGCGAAGGACAAGGGTGACCTGGACCAGCTGTCCGTCGCCCCGCTGCCCGCGCAGGAGGCGGTCCTCGAAGCCCTCGGCCGGCTCGGCTTCGGCTTCAAGTCCGCCGACCTGGAGTACGGGCGCATCGGCGGCACCGGACAGCAACTGCCCTTCTACCAGGAGATCGAGCTGACCCCGGCGCCGCAGTACGCGCACCGGGTGAACGAGATCGAGGTGACCTTCCTGGCCGGCCCGGGCGGCATGGAGGTCGTCCTGGAGGCCGACAAGCGAGGCGGCCTCTTCTCCGGCGGCCACGACGCACTGACCCGTTTCACCGTCGGCCACCACGACGCCCGCGACTGGGACGCGGAGGTCGACGGGTGGATCCGGCACCTGGTCGAGCACCGGGCGCCGTACGGCTCCCACGGTGCGTACGGTCACGGCGACCCGTACGCCGGGCACGGCGGGTACCACGGGCACGACGGCCACCACCACGACGACCGCGGCCGATCCGGGCCGGGCATGGGCACCGCCGTCGCCGCGGGCGCCGCCGGACTCGCGGTCGGTGTCGTCGGCGGCATGGTCGCGGCCGAAGTCGTCGACGAGGTCGGGGACTTCTTCGAGGGCGACGAGGAGGACGAGGGCTGACGACGGGTCCTCGACGGGGACAGGGAAGCACAAGCG
This sequence comes from Streptomyces sp. NPDC034670, assembly GCF_055574875.1. Lineage (NCBI taxonomy): Bacteria > Bacillati > Actinomycetota > Actinomycetes > Kitasatosporales > Streptomycetaceae > Streptomyces > Streptomyces sp. NPDC034670. The sequence goes on along the minus strand of NZ_JBVITR010000063.1, from coordinate 231 downwards.
GGGGCGGCCGGGCGCTCCCTCGCCGCGCCTGTCCCCGCACCTGCCCGGGAGCGCGGCCGCCGCCTGTGCCGCCGCGCTCGACACCACCGGGGTCGTCCGGCCGTCCGGCCGGTCCCGGAAGGGAGGAGGCCGGACGCCCCCATCCGGCCTCAGTCCCCCCCGTCGCCCCCGGCCCGGCCCAGCAGCTCCCGCAGCAGCCGCTCGTCGTCCGGACCCAGCCCGGTGACGAAA
>NZ_JBVITR010000062.1:0-36433 GCF_055574875.1 Streptomyces sp. NPDC034670 | reverse complement strand
CCCCCCCCCCCCCCCCCCCCCCCCCCCCCCCCCCCCCCCCCCCCCCCCCCCCCCCCCCCCCCCCCCCCCCCCCCCCCCCCCCCCCCCCCCCCGCGTCCTCGGCTACTTCTTCCTGCCGCGCTTCTCGCGCACCCGCACCGAGATGTGGATCGGCGTCCCCTCGAAGCCGAACTCCTCGCGCAGCCGGCGCTCGATGAAGCGCCGGTAGCCCGCCTCGATGAAGCCGGAGGCGAACAGCACGAACCGCGGCGGCTTGGTGCCCGCCTGGGTGCCGAACAGGATGCGCGGCTGCTTGCCGCCCCGCACGGGGTGCGGGTGGGCGGCGACCAGTTCACCGAGGAAGGCGTTCAGCCTGCCGGTCGGCACCCGGGTCTCCCAGCCCTCCAGGGCCGTCTCGATGGCCGGGACCAGCTTCTCCATGTGCCGGCCGGTGCGCGCCGAGACGTTCACCCGGGGCGCCCACGCCACCTGGCCGAGCTCGGTCTCGATCTCGCGCTCCAGGTAGTAGCGGCGCTCCTCGTCGAGGGTGTCCCACTTGTTGAACGCGAGGACGAGCGCGCGGCCCGCCTCGACGGCCATGGTGACGATGCGCTGGTCCTGCACCGAGATGGTCTCGGAGGCGTCGATGAGCACGACGGCCACCTCGGCCTTCTCCACGGCGGCGGCGGTGCGCAGCGAGGCGTAGTAGTCGGCGCCCTGCTGGAGGTGGACCCGCTTGCGGATGCCCGCCGTGTCGACGAACTTCCAGGTCGTGCCGCCCAGTTCGATCATCTCGTCGACCGGGTCGCGGGTGGTGCCGGCGAGTTCGTTGACGACGACGCGCTCCTCGCCGGCGACCTTGTTCAGCAGCGAGGACTTGCCGACGTTCGGACGGCCGATCAGGGCGATGCGGCGCGGGCCGCCGACGGCGGTGCCGAAGGTCTGGGCCGGGGCCTCGGGCAGGACCTCCAGGACCTGGTCCAGCATGTCGCCGGTACCGCGGCCGTGCAGGGCGGAGACCGGGTGCGGCTCGCCCAGGCCCAGGGACCACAGGTAGGCGGCGTCGGCCTCGCCGCTCGGGCCGTCCACCTTGTTGGCGCACAGCACGACCGGCTTGCCGGCCTTGCGCAGCAGCCGGACCACGGCCTCGTCGGTGTCGGTCGCGCCGACCTTGGCGTCGACGACGAAGACGACCGCGTCGGCGGCCTCGATGGCGTACTCGGCCTGCGCGGCCACGGACGCGTCGATGCCGAGGACGTCCTGCTCCCAGCCGCCGGTGTCGACGACCTTGAAGCGGCGGCCCGCCCACTCGGCCTCGTAGGTGACGCGGTCGCGGGTGACGCCCGGCTTGTCCTCGACGACGGCCTCGCGGCGGCCGATGATCCGGTTCACCAGGGTCGACTTGCCGACGTTGGGACGGCCGACGACGGCGAGCACGGGCAGCGGACCGTGTCCGGCGGCCTCGATGGCGCCCTCGACGTCCTCGAGGTCGAAGCCCTCCTCCGCGGCGAGCTCCATGAACTCCGCGTACTCGGCGTCACCGAGCGCCCCGTGGTCGTGCCCGTGCGCGCCCTCGTACGCGTCCGAGCCGTCGGGCTGGATCTGGTCGTTCATGAAGTCCGTACCTCGTTCATCGTGGTGGTCGGTGGGCCGCCCGGTCCGGGGCGGTCCACTACTCAGTGTCGCCCGGCGTCCGGTGGGACGCCCGGCGTTTTCCGTCGGTCAGCGCCCGGTCAGCCGCCTGGCGTTCTCCAGGTGCGCGGCGAGCTGCTTCTGGATGCGTCCGGTCGCCTCGTCCAGCGCCCTGCGGGTGCGCCTTCCGCTGCCGTCGCCCGCGTCGAAGGGCTCGCCGAAGACGACGTCGACGCGGGAGCGCAGCGGGGGCAGTCCCTTTATCAACCGTCCGTGCCGCCCGGAACTTCCCAGCACGGCCACCGGCACGATCGGCGCACCGCCGCGCACGGCGAAGTAGGCGAGTCCCGCGCGGATCGAGGCGAAGTCGCCCTCGCCGCGGGTGCCCTCGGGGAAGATGCCGAGGACGCCGCCGTGCTCCAGTACGCCCAGCGCCCGGGAGATCGCCGTGCGGTCGGTGGTGTGCCGGTCCACCTTCAGCTGGCCGATGCCGGTCAGGAACGGGTCGAGCGGGCCGACGAACGCCTCCTTCTTGATCAGGAAGTGCGTCGGCCGGGGCGCCACGCCCATGACCATCGGCCCGTCGATGTTGTGGGAGTGGTTGACGGCGAGGATCACCGGACCGGCCGCGGGCACCCGCCAGGCGCCCAGCACCCGCGGCTTCCACAGGCCGTACATCAGGCCGACGCCGATGCGCCGCCCGACCTCGGCGCCCCGCGCCGATGGAACGTCGGTCACTTCCCGGCCCGCTTCTCCTCGACGAGGGTGACGACGCACTCGATGACCTGCGCCAGCGTCAGGTCGGTGGTGTCGACCTCGACCGCGTCGTCCGCCTTGGCCAGCGGGGAGGTCTTGCGGCTGGAGTCGGCCGCGTCCCGCTTGATCAGCGCCTCGCGGGTGGCGGCGACGTCGGCGCCCTTGAGCTCGCCGCTGCGACGGGCGGCCCGCGCCTCCGCGGAGGCGGTGAGGAAGATCTTCAGGTCGGCGTCGGGCAGCACGGTGGTGCCGATGTCGCGGCCCTCGACGACGATGCCGGTGACGGCGGAGGAGGCGATCGCGCGCTGCAGCTCGGTGATCCGGGCGCGCACCTCGGGCACCGCGCTGACCGCGCTGACCTTCGAGGTGACCTCCTGCTCGCGGATGGGACCGGCCACGTCCACCCCGTCGACCGTGATGGTCGGGCTCTTGGGGTCGGTGCCCGAGACGATCTCCGGCTTGCCGGCCACGGCGGCGATCGCGGAGGGGTCTTCTGTGTCGATGCCGTTGCTCACCATCCACCAGGTGATCGCCCGGTACTGGGCACCGGTGTCCAGGTAGTTCAGGCCGAGCTGCGCCGCCACGGCCTTCGACGTGCTCGACTTGCCCGTGCCGGAGGGGCCGTCGATGGCGACAATCACGGGCGTGGCGCTTTCCACAGTGGGACCTTCCTGGACCTGGCCGGCGGGGGGACGGGGCGCGACCGCCCCGCACAAGGTTACTGGGTGCGCGTCCCCCGATCGGCCCATCCCCGGGCCGGGCCCGCTGCCGGAGCGCCCGCCCCCGCCCCGGTCCCGCTACTGCCGGATCGCCCAGCCCCGCTCCCGCAGCGCCGCCGTGAGGACGGGTGCCGCCTTGGGTTCGACCATGAGCTGCACCAGACCGGCCTGCTGCCCGGTCGCGTGCTCGATCCGCACGTCCTCGACGTTGACCCCGGCCCGCCCCGCGTCCGCGAAGATGCGGGCCAGCTGCCCCGGCTGGTCGTCGATGAGCACCGCCACCGTCTCGTAGACCCGCGGAGCGGACCCGTGCTTGCCGGGGACGCGGACCTGGCCGGCGTTGCCGCGGCGCAGCACGTCCGCGATCCCCGTGGTGCCCTCGCGGCGCTTGTCCTCGTCGGAGGACTGCAGCGCGCGCAGGGCCCGCACGGTCTCCTCCAGGTCGGCGGCGACGTCCGTGAGCAGGTCGGCGACCGGCCCGGGGTTCGCGGACAGGATGTCGATCCACATCCGGGGGTCGGAGGCGGCGACCCGGGTCACGTCCCGGATGCCCTGCCCGCACAGCCGTACGGCGGCCTCCTCCGCGTGCTCCAGGCGCGCGGCGACCATGCTGGACACCAGGTGGGGCATGTGGGAGACGAGGGCCACGGCGCGGTCGTGCGCGTCCGCGTCCATGACGACGGGCACGGCGCGGCAGTGCGAGACCAGTTCCAGGGCGAGGTTCAGCACCTCGGTGTCGGTCTCCCGGGTGGGGGTCAGCACCCAGGGGCGGCCCTCGAAGAGGTCGCCGGTGGCGGCCAGCGGGCCGGACTTCTCCCGGCCGGACATGGGGTGCGTGCCGATGTAGGACGACAGGTCGAGGCCGCGGGCCTCCAGCTCGCGGCGCGGTCCGCCCTTGACGCTGGCGACGTCGAGGTAGCCGCGGGCCAGGCCGCGCCCCATCGCGTCGGCGAGCACGTCGGCCACGTGGGCGGGCGGGGCGGCGACGACCGCCAGGTCCACCGGCCCGTCGGGGGCCCGGTCCGTGCCGGCGCCGAGCGCGGCGGCGGTGCGGGCCTGCTCCGGATCGTGGTCGGCGAGGTGGACGACGACGCCCCGCCGGGACAGGGCGAGGGCGGCGGACGTGCCGATGAGTCCGGTGCCGAGGACGAGTGCTGTTCTCACGGGGCGATGTCCCCCCGCAGGGCGGCCGCGGCGCCGGGGCGGACGTGCGCGATGCCGGCACGGGGCGTGTCGGACTTGGAGTGCGCCGGGACGCGGACGGCGCGGGGCACGGCGCCCTCGACGGCCCGCTCCCGGGTGCGGACCGGGGGAACGTCGACGGGGCCGGGCTCGCGGGCGGCGGCCGCCGGCGAGCAGCCGTGCGGGCCGGGGACGGCCGTGGACCGGATGCCGGCCGGGCCGCCGGGGGCCGGCCCGTCGTGTTCCGGGACGGTGGTGGGCGGCGTGCCGGCCCGCTCCCGCGTGTGGCCGGACTCGTCCCGCTCCGGCCGGACGGCGCCCCGGACCGCTCGTACCGTCACGACGGTGCTCCTTGCTGACGTGCGTCTGTCGCCTGTTCGGTCGTCCAGCCTAGCCAGAGAGAGCGCGGTCGGCGGGCGGCGCCCGCCCGCTGAGACGGGCGATGCGCACGTTCGGTGGTGTTTCGTCGCGAATTGCTTCTTCTGTGGCGCATTCGGTGCCACGATGCAGGGGCCGTGCCCCACGGACCGGACGTACCGGCCCCTTCCCCGGAGTCCGCCCCCTTCCCCCGGAGTCTTCCCCGGGCAGTCTTCCTCGGAGTGACGACATGACCCATCCCACGACGCGACGCACGGTTCTCCTCGCGGCAGGAGCGACGGGGGCGGCGGCCCTGGCCGCGGGCTGCGGCGGGAGCGACGGGGGCGGGGGCGACGGCGACGCCGCGTCCGGCCCCGTCGCGTCGGACGCCGCGTCGGAGGCCCCCGCCGGGCGGGAGCTGGCCGCGACCGGCGACATCCCGGTGGGCGGGGGCACGGTCTTCAGGGACGAGAAGGTGGTGGTGACCCAGCCGCGGGAGGGCGACTTCAGGGCCTTCTCTGCGGTCTGCACGCACCAGAGCTGCCTCGTGGCCGAGGTCTCGGACGGCGCCGTCCACTGCGCCTGCCACGGCAGCCGGTTCGCCGTCGCCGACGGCTCGGTCCTGAGCGGCCCCGCGACCAGGCCGCTGCCCGAGGAGCGGATCACGGTGGAGGGAAATTCGATCCGCCTGATGTGATCCGCCGCGCACGCTCCCGCGCATGCGCCCCGAACCCCTGGTCCGCGACCACACCGTCCACGCCCGCGTCACGGGGTCGCGCGCCTTCGGCCTGGCGACGGAGGACAGCGACACCGGCCGCCGGGGCGTGTTCCTCGCCCCCACCGTCCTGTTCCGGCGCTTCGACAAGCCGCCGACGCACGTCGAGGGCCGGCCGAGGAGCGGTTCGGCTGGGAGCCGGAACGCTTCTGCGGGCCGGCCCTGGACGCCGACCCGGACATCCCGGAGTGCCTGTGCTCCCCGCTCGTGGAGCACGCCGACGACACCGGCCGCGAGCCGCCGGCCCTGCGCGGGGCGTTCCCCTCCCGCCGGGCCCACGGGACGTTCGTCGGGTACGCCCACGGCCGGCGCCGCGGGCTGGACGCCGACGTCCGCGCCCACGGCGCGCCGCGCCGGAAGCACGCGATGCGCCTGCTCCGCCTGCCGGCCGGCGCCCGCGACCCGCTGCGCGCGGGCACGCTCGCGGTCGACGTGGGCGAGCGGCGCGAGCCGCTGCTCGCGGTCAAGCGGGGCGGGGTCGCCCGGTCCGAGGTCGAGGCGCGGATGACCCGCCTGGAGCGGGAGGCCGAGGAGGCCGCCCGCCGCACCCCGCTCCCCGCGGAGCCGGACCGCCGGCGGGTGGAGGACTTCCTGGCCCGGACCCGTCGCTCCGCGGCCCTCCGGCCGGACCCGTACGACGACGTCGCGCGGGGCGCCGGCCACGGCTCAGGCGTCCCAGAGCGCTCCCAGCTCCCGCAGCTCGCCCCGGTACTCGACGCGGTCCGCCCACTCGGACGGCCAGGCGTCCGCGCCCAGGTGCGCGCCCCCGAAGGCCCCCGTGAGGCAGGCGATCGAGTCGGAGTCGCCGGAGGTGCAGGCGGCGCGGCGCAGGGCGGCGAGGGGTTCGTCGACGAAGAGCAGGAAGCAGAGCAGGCCGGTCGCCAGGGCCTCCTCGGCGATCCAGCCCTCCCCGGTGGCCAGGCACGGGTCGGTCTCCGGCGAGACGGTGCGCACGGCGCCCTGGAGGCGGCCCAGGATCTCCAGGCACTCGTCCCAGCCCCGGGCGATGAAGTGCTCGGGGGTGGGGTCCTGGGCGCGGGTCCACAGGTCGCCGAGCCAGGACGCGTGGTACCGGGTGCGGTTGTCGTAGGCGTAGGAGCGCAGCCGTCCGATCAGGCCGGTCGGTTCGGCGCCCTCGGCGAGCAGCCGCACCGCGTGCGCGGTGAGGTCGGAGGCGGCGAGGGCGGTGGGGTGGCCGTGGGTGAGGGCCGACTGCAACTGGGCGGCTCCCGCGCGCTGTTCGTCGGTGAGGCCGGGGACCAGGCCGACGGGGGCGACGCGCATGTTGGCGCCGCAGCCCTTGGAGCCGACCTGGGAGGCGTCCTGCCAGGGCCGGTCCTCGCGGGCCAGCAGGTGACAGGCCTTCAGGCAGGTGTTGCCGGGGGCGCGGTCGTTCTCGGGCGAGCGGTACCACTCCACGAACTGCTCGCGCACCGGTCGCTCCAGCCGCTCGGGGGTGAGCGGCCCGCGGTCCATGGCCGTGCGCAGCCCCCGCCCGAGCGCGAGGGTCATCTGGGTGTCGTCGGTGACGATCGCGGGCCTCGGCAGGTCCGCCTCCCGCCAGGGACCGCGCTGGGCGAGGATCGACGGGACGTCGTCGAACTCGGTCGGGAAGCCCAGCGCGTCCCCGAGGGCGAGTCCGGTGAGCGCTCCCGTGGCGGCGCGCTTGGTGAGGGTGGGGGCGGTCATGCGGGGCGTCCTTCCGGGGCGGGCCGGAGCAGCGGCGGGTGCAGGGCGGTGGCGGTGCCCGCGCGGTAGAGGGCGGCGGGTTTGCCCCGGCCGCCGGTGAGGCGCGCGGCGCCGGGGACGGCTTCGACGAAGCCCGGGGTGGCGAGTACCTTGCGCCGGAAGTTGGGGCGGTCGAGGGCGGTGCCCCAGACGGTCTCGTAGACCTGCTGCAGCTCGCCCAGGGTGAACTCGGGCGGGCAGAAGGCGGTGGCGAGGCAGGTGTACTCGAGCTTGGCGCCGACGCGGCTTCGGGCGTCGGCCAGGATCCGGTCGTGGTCGAAGGCGAGTTCCCGCGCGGAGTCGTACGGCGTCCAGCGGGCCTGTGCCGCGTCGCTGCCGCCGTGCGCCTCGGGGGCGTCGGGCAGCAGCGCGGCGAACGCGACCGACACGACCCGCATCCGGGGGTCGCGGCCGGGCTCGCTGTAGGTCCGCAGCTGCTCCAGGTGCGGTCCGGACACGTCCGTCAGTCCGGTCTCCTCGCCGAGTTCGCGCCGCGCGGCCGTCTCCGCGGACTCGTCCGGCCGGACGAACCCGCCCGGCAGCGCCCACCGGCCGGCGTACGGCTCCTCGCCGCGCTCGACGAGCAGCACGTGCAGCGCGCCCTCGCGGACGGTGAACACGGCGAGGTCGACGGTGACGGCGAACGGCTCGTGGGCGTACTTGTCGTAACCGTCCACGACCCCCACCCCCTTTTATGGTCACGGCGACTATAAAAGGGGGTGGGGGTCGTTCACAAGGCCCGGGACGCCGGGGGCCGGGTCAGAGGTCGACCTCCTGCATCAGCATCCCGACCTCGGTGTTGGACAGCCGGCGCAGCCAGCCCGACTTCTGGTCGCCCAGGGTGATCGGCCCGAAGGCGGTGCGCACCAGCTTGTCGACCGGGAACCCGGCCTCCGCGAGCATGCGGCGCACGATGTGCTTGCGGCCCTCGTGCAGGGTCACCTCGACGAGGTAGTTCCTGCCGGTCTGCTCCACGACCCGGAAGTGGTCCGCGCGCGCGTAGCCGTCCTCCAGCTGGATGCCGTCCTTGAGCCGCTTGCCCAGGTCGCGCGGGATGGGGCCGACGATGTGCGCGAGGTAGGTCTTCCTCACCCCGTACCTGGGGTGGGTCAGCCGGTGCGCCAGCTCGCCGTGGTTGGTGAGCAGGATGACGCCCTCGGTCTCGGTGTCGAGCCGGCCGACGTGGAAGAGCCGGGTCTCACGGTTGGTGACGTAGTCGCCGAGGCACTGCCGGCCCTCGGGGTCCTCCATCGTCGAGACGACACCGGCGGGCTTGTTCAGCGAGAAGAACTGGTAGGACTGGGTGGCGACGGTCAGGCCGTCGACCTTGACCTCGTCCTTCTCCGGGTCCACCCGGCGGCCCTGCTCCAGCACGATCTCGCCGTTGACCTCGACCCGCGCCTGCTCGATCAGCTCCTCGCAGGCGCGCCGGGAGCCGTAGCCCGCGCGCGCCAGGACCTTCTGCAGCCGCTCGCCCTCCTGCTCGGCGCCCGGGAAGGTCTTCGGGAGCTTCACGTCCTTCCGGCCCGCGTACCGCTCGCGGTTGCGCTCCTCGATCCGCGCCTCGTACTCGCGCGAGCGCGCCGGGGCGGTGCGGCCCCGGCCGCCCTTCTGCCCGGACGGCTTGGCCCCGCCGCGTCCGGCCTTCGGGCCGTCCTTGGCGGCTCCGGGGCCGACGTCGTAGCGGCGCTCCTCGGGGCGGGGCTTGCCGGGGCGGCCCTGCCCCCGCTTCTGGTCCCTGTTGTTGCCGGCGCCGCGGTAGTTACCGCGCCCGCCGCTCTTTCCGCTGCCGCTGCTTCGCATCAAAGTTCCGTCGTTGTCGTTATCGGCACGTTCGTCGTGGTGCCGTCGTCCGGGTCCGGGGCGTCCGGGTCGAACGACGGCACGCCTTCCTGGGTCTCGGCCTCGATCGCCTCCGCCTCCGGGAGGAAGGGCGCGAGCTCCGGGAGCTCGTCCAGACCGCGCAGGCCCATCCGTTCCAGGAAGTGGTTCGTCGTCGTGTACAGGATCGCACCTGTTTCGGGTTCCGTGCCCGCCTCCTCGACCAGACCGCGCTGCAGGAGGGTGCGCATCACGCCGTCGCAGTTCACCCCGCGCACCGCGGAGACCCGGCTGCGGCTGACCGGCTGGCGGTAGGCGACCACGGCGAGGGTCTCCAGGGCGGCCTGGGTGAGCCGGGCCTGCTGCCCGTCCAGGACGAACCCCTCCACGGCGGCGGCGTACTCGGGCCGGGTGTAGAAGCGCCAGCCGCCCGCGACGAACCGCAGCTCGAAACCGCGTCCCTGGGCGGTGTACTCGCCGGCCAGTTCCCGCAGCGCGTCCGCGATCCGCCGCACCGGCCGCTGCACCACCTTCGCCAGCCGCTCCTCGGTCACGGGCTCGTCCACCACCATGAGGACGGCCTCCAGGGCGGGCTTGAGGTCGAGGTCCGCGACGGTGCGCGGCCCCGCGGGGGCCCCGCTGCCGGTCGTCTCCTCGCTCATGCCTTCCTCTCCTCCTCGGTCGGCCCGGGCGGCCGGTCGAACTCGTCGGTGACCGCCGGTGCGGCATCGCCGTCCCCGCCGGTCCAGCGCACGGTCAGCTCGCCGAGCGCGGTCTCCTGGTCGAGGGCGACGGCCTTCTCGCGGTACAGCTCCAGCAGCGCGAGGAACCGGGCCACGACGGTCAGCGTGTCCCCGGCGTCCTCGACGAGCACGCGGAAGCCGGCCTCGCCCAGCTCCCGCAGCCGCGCGACCACGATCCCGGCCTGCTCCTGCACGCTGACCAGCGGCGCGTGGATGTGGTCCACGTACACCTGCGGCCTGGGCCTGGGCTGCATCGCCTTGACGGCGAGCCGGGCGAACCCCTCGGGGCCGACCCTGATGACGACCTCGGGCAGCAGCTCGGCGTGGTGCGGCTCGAGCCCGACGGTACGGGGGTGGCGCAGGGCCTCGTCCTCGAGCCGCCGGCTGAAGATCTCCGCGATCCGCTTGTACGCGCGGTACTGCAGCAGCCGGGCGAACAGCAGGTCCCGGGCCTCCAGCAGGGCGAGGTCGGCCTCGTCCTCCACCTCGGCGGCGGGCAGCAGCCGCGCCGCCTTGAGGTCGAGCAGCGTGGCCGCCACGACCAGGAACTCGGTCGTCTCGTCCAGGTCCCAGTCCGCCCCCATCGCCCGGATGTGCGCCATGAACTCGTCGGTCACCCTGGACAGGGCGACCTCGGTGACGTCCAGCTTGTGCTTGGCGATCAGCTGGAGGAGCAGGTCGAAGGGCCCCTCGAAGTTCGCCAGCCGCACCTTGAACCGGCCGTCGCCCTCGTCCTCGCCCTTGTCGCCGGCGACCGCACCGGCCGGGGGCTCCGCCCCGGGGGGAGCGGGGGGCTCCGCGCCCTGCGCGGGCGGCCTCCCGGGCCCGGCCTCCGCGGTCCCCTGCCGTGACGCTCCGCCCCCGGCGGCCTCGGCCGCCGGGGGCGGCTCGACCGGTGGGGGCGGCTCGACCGGTGGGGGGACCCGCGCGGGGGTCCCGGCGGCCGTCCTCTCCCCGGTCCCGTCCCGCGGTGCCCTCGCCGGGTCGTCCGGCGGGGACGCGGGCGGCGGCGCTCCCGGGCCCCGCCCCAGCGCACGCCGGCGGTTCGGCCGGCTGCCGGGGGCGGGGACGAAGGGGGCGTTCGAGGTCATGTCCCCCGCAGGCTACCGCTACCGTCCGCGGAGCCGTCGCACGAGGATGCTCGCCTCTCCGCGGGTCTCCAGGTCGGCGAGGACCACGGCGACCGCCTCGCGGACGATCCGGCCGCGGTCCACGGCCAGTCCGTGCTCGCCGCGCAGCACCAGGCGCGCGTGCTCGAGGTCCATGAGCTCCTCGGCGGAGACGTACACGGTGATCTTCTCGTCGTGCCGCTCGCGGCCGCTGGGGCGGCGTGCCGCCGTTCTCGCGCGCTTGCGCGGGAGAGCCGCGGCGGTTCCCTCCTGCGCCGCCTGGCGCCGCCCGGAGCCCGTCGCGGTGCGGCTGCGGGACTCCCCGGCCTCGGCCGGCCCCGCGTCCGCGGCGACGTGCTCCGCGCCCCCGCCGTCGCCGCCCTGGGCGGGCACCGACTGCGGCGCGTCCTCCTGGGCCGCCGCGTCGACCTCCCCGGCGGGGGCGGGGACGCGGGCGTCGCCGCCTGCCTGGCGCCGGGGCGTGGACGCCTGGAGCGCCATTCCCCCTGTCGTACGGAAGAGTTCGTCGGCCCCGGGCAGACTCACTCGGCGTGACACCGGGCGAGCACCTCCCTGGCGAGCTGGCGGTAGGCGGCGGCACCGACGGAGTTGGAGGCGTAGGTGGTGATCGGCTCACCGGCGACCGTGGTCTCCGGGAAGCGGACCGTACGCCCGATGACCGTGTGGTAGACGTGGTCGTCGAACGCCTCGACCACGCGCGCGAGCACCTCGCGGCTGTGCACCGTGCGCGAGTCGTACATCGTGGCGAGGATGCCGTCGAGCTCCAGGTCGGGGTTGAGCCGCTCCTGGACCTTCTCGATGGTCTCGGTCAGCAGGGCCACACCGCGCAGCGCGAAGAACTCGCACTCCAGCGGCACGATCACCTTGTGGGCGGCCGTCAGCGCGTTGACCGTGAGCAGGCCGAGCGAGGGCTGGCAGTCGATGACGATGAAGTCGTAGTCGTCCAGGAGCGGCTTCAGCGCGCGCTGGAGCGTGGACTCGCGCGCCACCTCGCTCACCAGCTGGACCTCGGCCGCCGACAGGTCGATGTTGCTGGGCAGCAGGTCCATGTTGGGGACCGCCGTCTTCAGCAGTACCTCGTCGGCCGCCATCCCCCGCTCCATGAGCAGGTTGTAGACGGTGAGGTCGAGTTCCATCGGGTTGACGCCGAGACCGACCGACAGCGCGCCCTGCGGGTCGAAGTCCACGAGCAGCACCCGGCGTCCGTACTCCGCGAGCGCGGCACCCAGGTTGATGGTCGACGTCGTCTTGCCCACGCCGCCCTTCTGGTTGCACATCGCGATGATCTTCGCGGGGCCGTGGTCGGTCAGCGGGCCCGGGATCGGGAAGTACGGCAGCGGGCGTCCGGTCGGGCCGATGCGCTCGCGGCGCTGGCGCGCCGCGTCGGGCGCGAGGGTGGCCGCGTACTCCGGGTCGGGCTCGTACTCGGCGTCGGGGTCGTAGAAATGCCCCTCGGGCAGTTCGTCGTAATCGGCGAAATGGTTGTGGGGCGCGCCACTTCCGTCGCCGGCCATGGCGTTCACGTGATGGCCATCCATGCTTCGGTGTGCAGTGCGAGTCGCCTGCTGACTCTGGTGGGCTGCGAAGGTGCGCACAGCGACGGAGCCGACAGGAGCGAACCCCGCGGGTTCCTGGCCCCGGGCAGGCGTTCCTGGTTGACCACCCCCGGGAGTAAATGTCGACTCATTCACAAGTCGTCTTACCTCCTTGGTGACCAGGAAACTTCTAGACAGGTCAGCGTGGCACCATGCCGACGGTTGGCGACTCTATGGCGTGTCGGCGGTCCGCAGCAACACAATCCACCGGACCCGGCCCGATGTGTCGGCAATGAAACCTCCCTCTGTCAAGGACGTACGGCCGTCGTACGGCAGGTTTCACCGGTGTGCGAATCGGTGGAAGCGTGACGTTCGAGGTGAGTTGTGCCGGGGCCGGGAGTGACCATACACACACCCGGCCGGACCTTGTCGGGCAAGGTCCGGCCGGGTATGCGGTGTTGACGGGCGGTGCGGGGGTCCCTCCGGCCGGGCGGAGCGAAGACGGCGGGGGCGCCGCCCTCGCCGGCCGGTGAGCCGGTCGACTTGCCTCCTGGGCGACTCAGCCGATCAGCGAGGCGAGTTCCACGTGCTCGAGGCCGTGCGCTTCGGCGACCTCCCGGTAAACGACCTTGCCGTCATGCGTGTTGAGCCCCTTGGCGAGCGCCGGGTCGCGGCGCAGCGCCTCGGCCCAGCCGCGGTCGGCGAGTTCGACGATGTACGGCAGCGTGGCGTTGGTGAGCGCGTAGGTGGAGGTGTTGGGCACCGCGCCCGGCATGTTGGCGACGCAGTAGAAGACCGACTCGTGGACCTTGAAGGTCGGCTCGGCGTGCGTGGTCGGGCGGGAGTCCTCGAAGCAGCCGCCCTGGTCGATCGCGATGTCGACAAGGACACTTCCGGGCTTCATCCGCGCGACGAGGTCGTTGCTGACCAGCTTCGGCGCCTTGGCGCCGGGGACCAGCACCGCGCCGATCACGAGGTCGGCCTCCAGGCAGGCCTTCTCCAGCTCGAAGGCGTTGGAGACGACGGTCTGGATCTTCGTGCCGAAGATCCTGTCGGCCTCCTTGAGCTTGTTGATGTCCTTGTCCAGCAGGGTCACGTGGAAGCCCAGGCCTATGGCGATCTGCGCGGCGTTCCAGCCGGAGACGCCGCCGCCGATGACGACGGCCCGGCCGGCCAGCACACCGGGGACACCGCCGGGCAGCACCCCGCGACCGCCGTGGGCCCGCATCAGGTGGTAGGCGCCGACCTGCGCGGACAGCCGGCCCGCGACCTCCGACATGGGGGCCAGCAGCGGCAGCGCGCGGTTGGGCAGCTCGACGGTCTCGTAGGCGATCGCGGTGGTACCGGCCTGGAGGAGGGCGTCCGTGCACTCCTTGGAGGCGGCCAGGTGCAGGTAGGTGAAGAGCGTCTGGTCCTTGCGCAGGCGGTGGTACTCCTCCGCGACCGGCTCCTTGACCTTCAGCAGCAGGTCGGCGGCGGCCCACACCTCGTCGGCGGTGTCCAGGATCTGCCCGCCCGCGGCGACGTACTCGCCGTCCGGGATCGAGGAGCCGACGCCGGCCCCGCGTTCGATGACGACCTGGTGACCGTGGCGCACCAGCTCGTGCACGCCGGCGGGGGTGATGGCCACCCGGAACTCGTTGTTCTTGACCTCGCGGGGGATGCCGACCTTCACGTCGATCACGGTCCTTGGCTCAGGGGATACGGGTGTCTTGTATACGCGTACCCGGGCACACACGGGCACACCGGGGGAAACCGCAGAAGATGGTGCGGCAGAGCCAGTCTAAGGAAGGTATTCCCGCTGTCTAGCCTTTCATTGCATCAATCTTCAGCGGATGTGCTGCGGATTTCGCAGGTGTCATCCCCTTGGTCCCGCTCGGAGCCGCCCTCCGGAACCTCCTCGCCCAGCAGGTGTCCGGCCGTGCCGCGGTGCAGCGCGGCCGACGCGGGGTCGCCGAGCCGCTCGAAGGAGTCGGCCAGCCGCAGGTGCAGCGCCGCCCGCAACCGGGCGTCCTCGGCCTGACGCGCCCGCTCCACGGCCTCCTGGCAGGTGCGCAGCGCCTCCTCCGGCCGGCCCGCGTACTCCTGCACGCGGGCCAGCTCGCCGAGCGCCCGCGCCTGTGCGGCCGCGTCCCCGTCCCTGCGGTACCCGGCGACGGCCGCGCGCCAGTTGCGCAGCGCCTCGTCGTAGCGGCCGGCGCGGGTGTGGGCGGTGCCGATCCGGCCGTAGAGCCGGGCCGCGTCCGCGCGTTCGTCCCGGGCGAGCCGCTCGGTCAGGGCCCGGCCGAACCAGTCGGCGGCCCGGTCGTGGTCCCCGAGTTCCAGGTGCGCGCCGCCCACGGATTCCATCGCGCGGCCGGTCGCGTACGGGTCGCGCGCCGCACGCCCCGCGTCCAGCGCGGCCCGGTAGCGCGCCAGGGCGTCGGCCGTGCGGCCGGCGCGGGCGTCGAGGTCGCCGAGGTTCAGCAGGGCCGCCGCCTGCTCGCGGGGCAGCCGGCGGCGCTCGGCGACGTCCAGGACCAGGCCGTGCAGGGCGTAGAGGTCGCTCGCGGCCGCCCGGGCGCCGACGTGCGCCACCACGGCCCGCACCAGCTGGGACAGCAGCCGCCGGGCCAGGGTGTCCAGCTCCCCGTCGGCGACCGCGAGCCGGGCGGCGGCCAGCAGGGCGGGCCTGCTCAGGCGCAGCCAGTCGGCGGCGGCCCGGGGGCCGGCGAAGCGCAGGGAGCGCGGCATGCCGAGAAGCCTCTCGCGCGCCAGGGGGCTGTCGGTCTCCGTGACCGCCCTGCACGACTGGAGCAGCCGTACGGTCCGCTCCAGCATGCGGGCGCGGGCCAGCTGGAGCTCGGCGGGGCGCTCATGGGTCTCGGCGAGGTCGCGCAGCAGGGGGTGCAGACAGCCGGGCACCTCGTACTGCGGCAGCGGCGAGGCCACCGCGTGCAGCAGGCCGTGGGCGACGAAGTCGTCCAGGGCGCCGCGGGCGGCGTCCACCGAGCAGCCGGCGAGCGCGGAGGCCGTGTGCGGGTCGACCAGGCCGGCCGGGGCGAGGCTGAGCAGGCGCAGGGTCCGGGCGGCGGGCGTCGGCAGCGAGGCGTGCACGAACCGGAGGACGCGGCCGATCACGGTGCCCCGGCCGGTCTCCGCCTGCAGCTGCCGGGCGAGGTCGGCGACGGCGGCCTTGGGCCGGGCGGCGAGCCAGCCCCCGGCCAGCACCAGGGCGGCCGGCTCGCCCTCGCACTGCTCCGCGAGCTTCTCGGCGGCCCGGGGGTCGACGGTGACGCGGACCGCCCCGGCGGCCCGGGACAGCAGCCGCACCGCGGACCTGGTGTCGAGGCCGCCGAGCGTGCAGGGCCGGACGTCCGCGATACCGGTCAGCGGTCCCGAGGAGACGGCGACGGCCAGGCAGTCCGGGTTGTCCGGCAGCAGCGCGTCGACCTGCTCGGCGTCGGCCGCGTCGTCGAGCAGGAGCAGCGCCCGGCGGTCGGCGAGGGCGGTGCGCAGCGCCTCGGTGAGGTCGTCCTCCGGGGCGCCCGCGGGGGCGGGCACCTCCAGCGCGTCGAGCAACGCGCGCGCGGCGCGCCCGACGGGCACGCGCGTGCCGTCGGGTTCGGTCAGGCGGGCGCGCAGCATCCCGTCGGGGTAGCGATCGGCGACCCGGCGCGCGAGTTCCCCGGCGAGGGCCGTCCGGCCGGAGCCCGGACGGCCGGCGATGAGCAGCACGCGCGCGCGGGGCGCCTTGCGGCCCGAGAGGGTGTCCAGTCCCGCGCGCTCGATGTCGGCGCACAGCTCCTTCAGCTCCCTGGCGCGGCCCAGGAACCGGCCCTCCACGGCTGTGTCCCGGGAGAGCCGCACCCTGCCCGGGTCCACCACCTGATCCGTCACGGGCCACGCTCCCGTCCCACCGCACGCGCGGGCCCGCCCCGGTGCGGAGGGCGTCGCGCGTGCTTCTCGGCTCACTCGCGAAGAGCCTAGTTCAGGCTCCGCCCCCTTCCCGGCGGAGCGCCGCGGACCCCTCCCCTGATCGGATCAGCCGATGGTCACATCATGGGCGTGCGACCGTCCGGACGGCGTCAGACCTCGAACGGGCGCGCGGGCCACGGCGTCTGGGCCGGGCGCAGCGCGTCCAGCCCGTCCCCGGCCCGCGCGGCGACGAGCGAGAGGACGCCCACCACGAGGCAGTTGTTGTGCAGGTCGCCGGCCAGCACCCCGCGCACCAGTTCGTCGACGGACACCCGGGCCAGCTCCATGTCGGCCTCCTCGGCCTCGGCCGCGAAGCGCTCGCCCTCCGCCGCGGACAGGCCCCGGGCGAGGAAGATCCGTACGGCCTCGTCGCAGCCGCCGGGGGTGGTGTACACGTCGGCCAGCACCCGCCAGTCCTCGGCCTTGACGTGCGCCTCCTCGTACAGCTCGCGCTGGGCGGCGTGCAGCGGGTTCTCGCCGGGGACGTCCAGCAGGCCGGCCGGGATCTCCCACAGCTTGTGGCGCACCGGGTGGCGGTACTGGCGCAGCACCAGGACGCGGTCGGCGTCGTCGAGGGCGAGGACGGCCACGGACCCGGGGTGGACCTGGTAGTCGCGGTGGGCCACGGCCCCGTCGGGCATGACCACGTCGTCGGTGCGGACGGAGGTCTTGTGCCCCACGAAGGGGGTCGCGGTCGCCCGGACCTCCCACTCCTCCGGGGTGTCCTTGATCGTCATGCCTGTCCTTCCGAACGTGCGGCGTTCGTGCGCGTGCGCTGCGTGAGGGAGCAGCCGGGGCGCGGACCGGTCGAAGGTCCGCACCCCGGCCACCGTACAACCGGTGTGCTACTTCGCGATCTTCCGCTCGACGGCGGCCTTCACCAGACCCGCGAAGAGCGGGTGCGGACGGGTCGGGCGCGAGCGCAGCTCCGGGTGCGCCTGGGTGGCGACCAGGTACGGGTGGACCTCGCGCGGGTACTCGACGTACTCCACGAGCTTGCCGTCCGGGGAGGTGCCGGAGAAGACGATGCCCGCCTTCTTCTCCAGCTCCGCGCGGTAGGCGTTGTTCACCTCGTAGCGGTGGCGGTGGCGCTCCTCGACGTACTCCTTGCCGTCGTACACCTCCCGCACGATCGAGCCCTCGGCCAGCTTCGCCGGGTACATCCCGAGCCGCATGGTGCCGCCCATGTCGCCCTCACCGGCGACGATGTCCATCTGCTCGGCCATGGTGGAGATGACCGGGTGGGCGGTGGCCGGGTCGAACTCGGTGGAGTTGGCGTCGGAGATGTCCGCCAGGTTGCGCGCGGCCTCGATCACGATGCACTGCAGGCCCAGGCACAGGCCCAGCAGCGGGATCCGGTTCTCGCGGGCGTAGCGGATGGCGCCGACCTTGCCGAGCACCCCGCGGTCGCCGAAGCCGCCGGGGATGCAGACGGCGTCCACGTCGCCGAGCTGCGCCTGGGCGCCGGCCGGGGTCTTGCAGTCGTCGGAGGTGACCCACTTGATCTTCACGCGGGCCCGGTTGGCGAAACCGCCCGCGCGCAGCGCCTCGGTGACCGAGAGGTAGGCGTCGGGCAGGTCGATGTACTTGCCGACCAGGGCGAGGGTGATCTCGTGGTCGGGATTGTGGACGCGGTCGAGCAGGTCGTCCCAGGTCGTCCAGTCCACGTCGCGGAAGGCCAGGTCCAGCTTGCGGACCACGTAGGCGTCCAGGCCCTCGGCGTGCACGACCTTCGGGATGTCGTAGATCGAACGGGCGTCGGGACAGGCGACCACGGCGTCCTCGTCCACGTCGCACATCAGCGAGATCTTGCGCTTGATCGCGGTCGGCACCTCGCGGTCGCAGCGCAGCACGATCGCGTCCGGCTGGATGCCGATGTTGCGCAGGGCCGCGACCGAGTGCTGGGTCGGCTTCGTCTTCAGCTCGCCCGAGGGGCCGATGTAGGGCAGGAGGGAGATGTGCACCACGAAGACGTTGTCCCGGCCGACCTCGTGCCGCACCTGGCGGACGGTCTCCAGGAACGGCAGCGACTCGATGTCGCCGACCGTGCCGCCGACCTCGGTGATCACGACGTCCACCTCGTCCGTCGCCATGCGGCGGATGCGGTGCTTGATCTCGTTGGTGATGTGCGGGATGACCTGCACGGTGTCGCCCAGGTACTCGCCGCGCCGCTCCTTGGCGATCACGGTGGAGTAGACCTGGCCCGTGGTGACGTTGGCGGAGCCGTCCAGGTCGCGGTCGAGGAAGCGCTCGTAGTGGCCGATGTCCAGGTCGGTCTCGGCACCGTCGTTGGTGACGAACACCTCACCGTGCTGGAAGGGGTTCATCGTGCCCGGGTCCACGTTCAGGTACGGGTCGAGCTTCTGCATCACGACGCGCAGACCCCGGGCCTTGAGCAGCATGCCGAGGCTGGAGGCCGTCAGGCCCTTGCCGAGAGAGGAAGCGACACCCCCGGTGACGAAGATGTGCTTGGTCGTCGAAGATTTGGGCGGCATGGCCAAGAGGGGGCTCCCGTGGTCGCGGTCTGGGATGCGGTTCCGGGGTTTCTCGCCCACCGGTCCACGGGCTACCAGCGTATCAGCGCCGCGACGCGACGGTGCCCGCGCACGCACCACGAACGCGCCGCGCACGCACCGCGCACGCGCCGACACGGAAACGCACCCCTCGCGGCTCTCCGTCCGCCGCTCACTCGTTCAGCGGAACCTCGTTGCCCGGAGCGGCACACAGATCATCTACGTGCGTCGTATCCTGCTCGGACACTCACCGACGAGCCCGGCCGGCCGAACGGCACCACCCCCGCCCGTAAATTCCGGAACAACGACGGCTCGTCGGTTCGTTGAGCAACAATTGGCGCTTTGCACGACGACTGAGCGACTGCAGTGCTTCACGCTCAACAACGCATGGCAAAAACCCCTTGACCGCACTAGCGACAGCCCCCTCGCGGGGTGACGTGGCCGTTCGACTGGAGTTGCACGTGGCCGGGCGCATCGAAGACTACGCACTCATCGGAGACATGCAGACCGCCGCACTGGTCTGCCGGGACGGCACGGTGGACTGGCTGTGCCTGCCCCGCTTCGACTCGCACGCCATCTTCGCCGGCCTGCTGGGCACCGAGGAACACGGTTTCTGGCGGATCGGTCCGGCGCACGCCGCCGACCAGCAGCCGCCCGCCGCCACCCGGCGGAACTACCGCGGCGACTCGCTGGTCCTGGAATCGGAGTGGGAGACCCCGCGCGGCACGGTCCGGGTGACCGACTTCATGCCCCCGCGTGACGGCGCCCCGCAGCTGATCCGCATCGTGGAGGGCCTCTCCGGCCGGGTGCCGATGCGCTCGGCGCTGCGGATGCGGTTCTCCTACGGCCGGGTGGTGCCCTGGGTGCGCAGGCACGAGGGGCGCACGGTCGCCGTCGCGGGCCCCGACTCCGTGTGGTTCGACACATCCGTCGAGACCTACGGCGAGTCGCTGACCACGTACTCCGACTTCACGGTCGCGCCGGGCGACCGGATCGCCTTCACGATCTCGTGGCAGCCCTCGCACAAGGAGCCGCCGCCGCTGCCGGAGCCGGAGCAGTCCCTGGAGGCGACGGAGGACTTCTGGCGCGAGTGGGTGGAGCACTGTACGTACCACGGCCCCTACCGCGAGGCCGTGATCCGCTCCCTGATCACGCTGAAGGCCCTGACCTACGCCCCGACCGGCGGCATCGTCGCCGCGCCCACCACCTCCCTGCCGGAGGACATCGGCGGCGTCCGCAACTGGGACTACCGCTACACCTGGCTGCGGGACGCGGCGATCACCCTGTCCTCGCTGCTGCGCACCGGCTACCGCGAGGAGGCCCGCGCCTGGCGCGAGTGGCTGCTGCGCGCGGTGGCGGGCGACCCGGAGAACCTGCAGATCATGTACGGCATCGCCGGTGAGCGCGAGCTCGGCGAGGCGGAGCTGGACTGGCTGCCCGGTTACGAGGACTCCGCCCCGGTCCGGGTCGGCAACGGCGCCGCCCACCAGCTCCAGCTGGACGTGTACGGCGAGGTCATCGAGGCCCTGCACCTGGGTCACATGACCGGCCTGGCCCGCAACGACTACGCCTCCCTGCTCCAGGTGAAGCTCATCGGCTACCTGCGCAAGCACTGGCAGGAGCCGGACGAGGGCATCTGGGAGGTGCGCGGTCCGCGCCGCCACTTCGTGCACTCCAAGGTGATGGCCTGGGTCGCGGTCGACCGCACCATCAAGCTCATCGAGTCCGGCGAGGTCGACGGCCCGCTGGAGGAGTTCCGGCAGGTGCGCGACGACATCCACCGGGACGTGTGCGAGAAGGGCTACGACAAGGAGCGCAACACCTTCACCCAGTCCTACGGGTCGAGGGAACTGGACGCCGCCCTGTTGCTGATCCCGCAGGTGGGCTTCCTGCCGCCGGACGACAAGCGCGTGATCGGCACCATCGAGGCGATCCAGCGCGAGCTGTCCACGCCCGACGGCTTCCTCCTGCGGTACCCGACGGAAGGGGAGAACGCGGGCGTCGACGGCCTGGCGGGCGACGAGGGCGCGTTCCTCGCCGTCTCGTTCTGGCTGGCCGACGACCTGGCGATGATCGGCCGCGTGGACGAGGCCCGCAAGCTGTTCGAGAAGCTGCTGGCGCTGCGCAACGACCTCGGGCTGCTGGCGGAGGAGTGGGACCCGCGCCTGAAGCGCCAGGTGGGCAACTTCCCGCAGGCGTTCAGTCACGTGCCGCTCATCGACACCGCCCTGCGGCTGACGGCGTCCGGGGCCTACGGGGGCTGAGGACGCCCGGCGGGGGCGGGTGCAAGGGCACCCGTCCCCGTACGGCTCCGCGACGGCCGCCGGGCGCGCGGGCACCGCGCCCCGGGCGAGGTGCTCCGCACCGGCCCGCGCGGGTACCGTCCCGCCCATGGACAGCGGCAGGGACGGTGAGTACGGGACCCGGGGCGCCGGGATCACCGTGCGGCGGGCGCTGGAGCTGCCCGGGCTGCGCGGCGGGCTGCCGGAGGTCGTGGCGGGCGCCGACCGGTTGCAGCGCACGGTGCGCTGGGTGCACGCGGGTGAGGTGCCCCACATCGCCTCGCTGCTCAAGGGCGGCGAACTGCTGCTGACCACCGGGTACGGGCTCGGACACCGTCCGGCCGACCAGCGCGCGTTCGTGCGCACGCTGGCCGAGCGGGGCATCGCGGCGCTCGTGGTGGAGCTGGGCCCGCGCTTCGCCCGGCTGCCCGCCGCCCTCGTCGACACGGCCCGGGCGGTGGGGCTGCCGCTGGTCCAGCTGCACCGCGAGGTGCCGTTCGTGACCGTCACCGAGGAGATCCACACCGAGATCGTCAACGGGCACTACGCGCTGCTGCAGCGCGCCGAGGAGGTGCACCGCCGGTGCACCGAGGCGCTGCTGGGCGGCGGCGGGGTCCCCCGGGTCCTGGAGGTCCTGGCCGGGTTCACCGGCAACCCGGTCTTCCTGGAGACGACGGACGGACAGCTGCTGTACGCGGCCGGGGAGGGCCCCGAGGGCGCGGATCCGCTCCAGGTGTGGGAAGGGCTGCGCGACCGGCACCGGGGCGACCCGCCGGCCGGTTCGGCCCTGGTGGACGTGCCCGGCGGAGGTCCCGGCAGCGGCGGCGTGCGGGCCCGGCTGGTGCTGCTGCCGGTACGGAGCACGCCCGAGCCGGTGCACCGCATGGCGGCCGAGCGGACGGCGGGCATCCTCGCCGTGGTGCTGATGCAGGCCCGTCAGGAGGAGGAGCTGGCGGCGCGGGGGCGCGGGGACTTCCTCAGCGACCTCGCCGAGGGCCGGATCGCCGCCCGGGACGCACCCGCGCAGGCGCGCGTGCTGGGCTTCGGGCCGGGCGCCGGCCCGCTGCTGCCGGTGGTGATGCGGCTCGGCGACGCCCTGTCCCCGCAGGGGGGAGGCTGGGCGGTGCTGGCCCGCGCGGTGGCCGAGGAACTGGCCTCGCTCGGGGTGCCCGTGCTGCTGGGGGTGCGGCCGGTCGAGGGGCGGGTGCCGCTGCTGCTCGGGCTGCGCGCGGAGGCGGAGCGCCCGGCGGTCGCGGACCGGGTGGCGGCGGCGCTGCGGGCCGGGGCGGAGCGGGCGGGCGTGCTGCGGCCGGGGACCCGGCCGCCCGTGGTGGTGGTCGGGCCGGCCGGCGGCTGGGCGGCGGTGCCGACGGGGCTGCGGCACGCGGCGGAGACGGCGACCGCGGCACAGGGGCTGCCGGACCGCCCGTGGTACGACGCCCGCCGGCTGGACATCGACCTGCTGCTGTGGCGGCTGCGCGACCATCCGGACCTGGCCGCGTTCGTGGACCGCGCGATCGGTCCCCTCCTGGACCACGACCGCCGCTCCAGGCCGCCGCTGCTGCCCACCCTGGAGACGTACCTGGCGCACGCGGGGCGCAAGGCGGAGACGGCCCGCGAACTGCACCTGAACCGGCAGACGCTCTACAACCGGCTCGCCCGCATCGGCGAGTTGCTGGGCACCGACCTCGACGACCCGCAGACGGTCCTGGCGTTGAGCCTGGCCCTGCGGGCCCGGCGGCACGTGTCCTGAACCGCCGGCGCCTGGCCGGTGCCTGTCCCGTGCCGGTCCCGGTCCGGGTCAGATCAGCGGCCGCGGCCGGGTCAACTCGTCGTACACGCTGAGCACCTGGGCGACCGTCTCGTCCTCGGTCGGCCAGGTCGACGCCTGCCGCGCGCCCCGCTGCCGGAGCAGCTCCCTGCGTCCGGGGTCGTCCAGCAGGCGCAGCACGGCGTCGGCGAGCGCCCGCGCGTTGCCGTACGGGACGAGTTCGGCGGCGTCGCCGACGAGTTCGGGGATGCCGCCGACACGGGTCGCGACGAGCGGCACGCCTGCCCGGAGGGCCTCCTGGGCGAACGGGGAGCGGGCCTCCCACCGGCTGGGCAGCAGCGCGAGGTCGGCGGCGGCGAGCAGGTCGGGGACGTCCTCGCGCCGGCCGACGAGCCGGACCGGCAGTTCCTCGTCCTCGATCCGCCGCTGGAGCTCGCCGCGCAGCGGCCCCTCCCCCGCGACGACGACCAGCGGAACGGGGTCGAGGCGGCTCCACGCGTACGTGGCGTCCAGCAGGGTGGTGTGGCCCCGGTGCCGCTCGAGGGAGCCGACGGCGACGAGCAGCGGGCGTCCCATGGCGCCGAGTTCGGCCCGGACCTTGGACCGGAGCCGGTCGGGGTCCTCCGGCTGCGAGGGCGTGCGCGTCCCGGGGAGCGGGACCGCGGCCAGCCGCGCGTCCCGCGCTCCCGTGCGGCGCGCCCGGTCGACGAGGGCGGAGGTCGTCCCGAGCACCACGGTGGCCGACCTGACGACCCGTCGTTCGAGCATCCGCAGGAAGTGGGCGCGCGGGCCGTCGGCGTGCGCCCGGTCGTGCCAGGTCACGACGAGCGGGGTGGGCCGTCCGCCGAGGGCGAGCACCGTGCGGAAGGAGGCGTGCAGCCCGTGCGCGTGCACCAGGTCGGCGTCCCGGCAGGCCGCCCGCAGCGCGGCCACCGATCCCGGGTCGCTGCTGCGCGGCACGTACACGTGCTCGGCGCCGACGCCCGTGAAGCCGTAGGTGTGATCCGCCTCGGTGGGGGCGCACACCGTGACCCGCACGCCCCGCGCGACGAGCCCCTCGGCCAGCGAGCGCACATGGGCGCCGCTGGCGGCGTTGCCGCCGCCCAGCACCTGCACGGTGCGCAGCGTCGACCGGCCGTGCGGTGCGTGGCTGCTCACGGGGGTCACGTGGCCGGGCTCCTGGTTCGGGTCGGACGGTCACGGAGAACGTACAGAAGGACCGCGTGGAGGGGTGTGCCGCGCGGTTCTTCCGCGTACTTCCGTCAAGGATGCCAGGACAGGGGGGAGTTCCGGGACGGCCGGAGCGCGGGGGCGGGGCCGCGCGGGAGGACATGTCACCCACACGGGTGACGGAAGCGTCGGCTCCGGTGACGGGCCCGCCGCGCGGCTCCCCAGTCCCCGCCCGGCCGCCGCGCCCGTCCGGTCCCCGTGCGCCGCCGCCACGACCGGCGAGGGCGCCACGGGCGGCGTCCGGCCCGCCCGGCGCCCGCCACGACCGCGGCCGGCCGCGCCCGGCGCGTGCGCCCCCGTGTCCCGGGCGTCACGCGCTCCCCCGGGCCGTCGGCCGGCCCGGCCGCCGCGGCGCCCGGACTACACGTCCGCCCGGGCCGTCGCCAGCAGTTCCTCCGCGTGGGCGCGGGCGGTCTCCGAGTCCTCCTGGCCCGCGAGCATCCGGGACAGCTCCCTGATCCGCTCCTCGCCTTCGAGCACCTTCACGCCGGACCGGGTGACCGACCCGTCGTCGGTCTTCTCCACCAGGAGCTGCCGGTCGGCGAACGCGGCCACCTGGGGCAGGTGGGTGACGACCACGACCTGCGCCGTCTTCGCCAGCTTCGCGAGCCGGCGCCCGATCTCCACCGCCGCCTTGCCTCCGACACCGGCGTCGACCTCGTCGAAGAGGTACGTCGGCACGGGATCCGTGCCCGCGAACACGACCTCCACGGCCAGCATCACGCGCGACAGCTCACCGCCCGACGCCCCCTTGGCGATGGGCCGGGGCGGCGCCCCGGGGTGCGGGGCCAGCAGCAGCTCGACCTCGTCCACGCCCGACGGACCGTAGGCGACCGTGCGTCCGCCGACCTCGACGCCCTCGGGGTCCTCGGTCTGCCGGATGTCGAACGACACCCGTGCGTGCGGCATGGCGAGCGAGGCCAGTTCGGCGGTGACCGCCGCCGCGAACCGCTCCGCCGCCTCCGTCCGCGCGTCCGTCAGCTCCTGGGCCAGCGCGCCCAGCCGGGTGCGCAGTTCGTCCCGCTCGGCGGTCAGTTCCGCGATCCGCTCGTCGTCGCCGTCCAGTTCGGTCAGCCGCGCGGCGCTCCGCTCGGCCCAGGCCAGCACGGCCGCGATGTCCTCGCCGTACTTGCGGGTCAGCCCGGTGAGCGCGGCCCGCCGTTCCTCGACCGCGGCCAGCCGCAGCGGATCGGCGTCCAGGTCGTCGGCGTACCCCGCCAGTTCCCCGGCGACGTCACGCAGCAGGATGCCGACCTCCCCGATCCGGTCGGTGAGCGCGGCCAGCGCCGGGTCGTGGGCCCGTACGGCCTCCAGGGCCCGCTGGGCACCCGCGACGAGCGTTCCGGCGTCGACGCCCTCGGGGTCCTCCGGGTTGCCCGCGAGGGCGGCGTGCGCGACCGCCGCGGCGGACGCCAGCGCCTCGGCGTGCCCGAGCCGCTCGGCCTCCTCCGCCAGTTCCACGTCCTCGCCCGCGCGCGGCTCCACGGCGGCGATCTCCTCGAGCCCGAAGCGCAGCATGTCGGCCTCCTGGGCCCGCTCACGCGCGCGCGTGGTGATCTGTTCGAGCTCCGCGGTGACGGCCCGCAGCCGCTTGTACGCCTCGCGGTACTCGCCGAGCGGCACGGCGACCGCGTACCCGGCGTACCGGTCGAGCGCCTGGCGCTGCCGGGACAGCTTCAGCAGTCCCTGCTGGTCGGTCTGCCCGTGCACGGCCACGAGGTCGTCGGCGATCTCGGCGAGCAGTCCCACGGGCACGCTCCGCCCGCCGACGTGCGCCCGGGAGCGTCCCTCGGCGGAGACGGTACGGCTGATCAGCAGCGTCCCGTCGTCGAGTTCGGCCCCGGCCTCCTCGGCCCGCGCGACGGCAGCGGTGTCCCGGGGGACGGTGATCCGCCCCTCCACGACCGCGTTCCGCGCTCCGATCCGCACCAGGGCCGCGTCCGCCCGTCCACCCAGCAGCAGGCCGAGGCTGGTGACCACCATGGTCTTGCCCGCGCCCGTCTCGCCGGTGACGGCGGTGAAGCCGGGCGACAGCTCGACGACAGCGTCGTCGATCACTCCGAGCGACCGTATCCTCATTTCCTCCAGCACGTTCCAGACCTTACGAGGTTTCGCGGTGGACGTGCGACGCCGCCCCACCCATCAGGGGATCACCGCACGTCGTGACCGCGCGGCGGCCACTCGTCGAACAGGCGTTCCCGTCCTCGCGCCGGGCCCCTCCCGGTGCGGCGCCCCGCTAGTGCGGCGCCCCGCGCCACCCCGAGACCGGCAGCGCGAACTTCGCCACCAGCCGGTCCGTGAACGAGGCGTGGTGCAGCCGGGCCAGCCGCACCGGCACGGCTCCGCGCCGCACCTCCACCCGGGCGCCGGACGGCAGCTCCACCGTGCGCCGCCCGTCGCACCACAGCACGCCCGGCGGCACGTGCGGCAGCACCTCCACCGCCAGCACCGAGTCCGGCGAGGTCACCAGCGGTTTGGCGAACAGCGCGTGCGCCGAGATCGGCACCATCAGCAGCGCCTCCACCTCGGGCCACACCACGGGCCCGCCCGCGGAGAACGCGTAGGCGGTCGAGCCGGTCGGGGTGGCGCACACGATCCCGTCGCAGCCGAACCCGGTGACCGGACGCCCGTCGATCTCCAGCACGACCTCCAGCATCCGCTCGGCGGACACCTTCTGCACGGCCGCCTCGTTCAGCGCCCAGTCGGTGTGCACGATGTCGCCGTTGCGGTGCACGACGACGTCGACGGTCATGCGCTCCTCGACCTCGTACGCCCGGCTCACCACGCGGTCGACCACCTTGTCGAGGTCGTCCCGCTCGGCCTCGGCGAGGAACCCGACCCGCCCGAGGTTGACGCCGAGCATGGGCACCCCGGAGGCACGGGCGAACTCGGCGCCGCGCAGCAGCGTCCCGTCGCCGCCGAGCACGATCAGCAGCTCGCAGCCGTCCAGGGACTGCGGCGTGGCCTCCTTGACGGTCTCCACGTCGTCCGGCAGCGGCAGGTCGCGCGCCTCGTCCTCCAGCACCCGCACCCCGAGCCCGGAGCGCAGCAGCCCCTTGACCACGAGTTCGGCGCTGCGGATGGCCGCGGGCCGCCCGGTGTGGGCCAGCAGGAAAACAGTACGAGCTCGGTTCTGTGTCAACGCGGCCCCTCCGCCACTGCACGGTCAACGTCGGCCGGGTCCAGTTCCGGGGCCCCGGCCCGCAGCCACAGAAAGTATTCGACATTCCCGGAGGGTCCGGGCAACGGACTCGCCGTCACGCCCTTCGCCCCGAGCCCCAGCTCCCAGGCCCTGGCCGCCACCTCCCGCACGGCCTCGGCGCGCAGCTGCGGGCTGCGGACCACTCCCCCGCTGCCCAGCCGCTCCTTGCCCACCTCGAACTGCGGCTTGACCATCATCACCAGGTCGGCGTCCGGCTTCACGCACCGCTTCAGGGCGGGCAGCACCAGCCCGAGCGAAATGAAGGACAGATCCCCCACGACAAGATCCACAGGCTCCCCATCGATGGCCTCGAGCGTCAACTCCCGCACGTTCGTACGGTCCTTGACGGTGACGCGTTCATCGTTGCGCAGGGTCCAGGCGAGTTGTCCGTATCCGACGTCCACGGCGACCACGTGCGCGGCCCCGGCCCGCAGCAGGACGTCGGTGAAGCCGCCGGTGGAGGCGCCGGCGTCCAGCGCCCGCCGCCCCTCGACCACCAGCCCGCGCGGTCCGAAGGCGTCCAGCGCGCCGGCCAGCTTGTGGCCGCCGCGCGAGACGTAGTCCGGATCGCCCGCGTCGGCGGCGACGACGATCGCGGCGGCGGTCTCCACCTGGGTGGCGGGCTTGGTCGCGACGGTCTTGCCGACGCTGACCCGGCCCGCGGCGATCAGCTGGCCGGCGTGCTCGCGCGAGCGCGCCAGCTTGCGGCGGACCAGTTCCGCGTCGAGACGGCGGCGTGCGACTCCTGCCACGTTCGGTTCAGCTCCTGTGTACGTGTGCCGAGGGGGACGGGTGGCCCGAAGGGCCTGGTCGGGGGGTGGTGCTCGGGTGACGGGCGGGAGCCGGGGGCCCCGGGCGGGCGTCGAGCGCGGTGAGCGCGTCGCGCAGCCCCCGGTGGACATCCTCGTACACCTCGACGTGGTCGTCCGTGGCGAGGTGGTCGACGTCGGCCAGCCGCTCGAGACGGGCGTCCACCCCGGCGTCGCCCGTGGGGGTGCGCGGCACGCCCAGGGGGGCCGGGGCGGCGGGCTCCTCCCCGGGCAGGGGCTGCGGCCCGGCGTGCTCCGGCTCCGGCTCCGCGGCCCCCGCCTCCGGTACTGCGTCGTTCATGCCCCGACGCTACCGCGAACACCTGGGGTACCGTCGTCCGCGATGGCCACGATCGAGGAGTGCCGTGCCGCACTCGACAAGCTTTCGGACACCATGCGGCAAGCCGAGGGGGACGTCCGCGCGGCCGCGGCGCTGGACCGCTCGGTCAGCTGCCACCTCACCGACCTGGACGTGACCTTCGCCGGCCGCCTCACCGACGGCCGGATCGCGGTGCACGACACCTTTCCGGGCCCGCCGCGCGAGAAGGCCCAGATAAGACTCGCGATGACCGGCGACGACCTGGTGGCCCTGGTCGGCGGCGAGCTGCACTTCGCCAGGGCCTGGGGTTCGGGCCGGGTGAGGCTGGAGGCGGGGCTGCGCGACCTGTTCCGGCTCAGGAAGCTCCTGTGACGCCCACCTTCCGGGCCGCGCCCCGGTGCCCGGCCGCCGCCCGCGCCCCGCGCGCCGCCGGCACGATCAGGGGCGTGCCCGTCTCGGGGTCGTCGATGACCTGGCAGCGCAGCCCGAAGACCTCCTCCACCAGCCCGGCGGTGACGATGTCCTTCGGCGCGCCCTGGGCGACGACCTTCCCCCCGCGCAGGGCGATGAGGTGGGTGGCGTACCGGGCGGCGTGGTTGAGGTCGTGCAGCACGGCGACGAGGGTGCGCCCCTGCTCCTCGTGCAGGTCCGCGCACAGGTCCAGGACGTCGATCTGGTGCTGGATGTCCAGGTAGGTGGTCGGCTCGTCCAGCAGCAGCAGCGGGGTCTGCTGGGCCAGGGCCATCGCGATCCACACGCGCTGGCGCTGACCGCCGGAGAGCTCGTCGACGTACCGTTCCGCCAGCTCGGCGACCCCGGTCCGCTCCATCGACTCCCGGACCACCCGCTCGTCCTCGGCCGACCACTGGCGCAGGATGCCCTGGTGCGGGTAACGGCCGCGGCCCACCAGGTCGGCGACCGTGATGCCGTCGGGCGCGATCGACGACTGGGGCAGCAGTCCCAGGGTCCGGGCGACCTTCTTCGCGGGCATCGACTGGATGACCTGCCCGTCGAGCAGGACCCGGCCCCCGGCGGGCCGCAGCATCCGCGACAGCGCCCGCAGCAGCGTCGACTTGCCGCACGCGTTGGGGCCGACGATCACGGTGAAGGAGTTGTCCGGTATCTCCACCGACAACTGCTCGGCGATGACCCGCTGGTCGTAGGCGAGGGTGACGTTCTCGGCGGACAGTCGGTTCACGGTGCTCCTTCGGTCGTCCAGCCCGCTGCTGGCACTGCTCTTGCCGCCCCCGCTCTTCTCGGTCCCGGCCCTCATATGCGTCCCGCCCTGCGCTCGGTGACCAGCAGCCACAGCAGGTACACACCGCCGAGCACGCCGGTGACCACGCCCACGGGCAGCCGGTCGGCGCCGAACGCCCGCTGCGAGACCCAGTCGGCGGTGACCAGCAGGGCCGCGCCCATGCACAGCGACGCCACCAGGTTCGGCCCGGGCGAACGGGTCAGGCGCCGGGCGAGCTGCGGCGAGGTGAGCGCGACGAAGGCGACCGGTCCGGCGGCGGCGGTCGCGGAGGCGGTGAGCAGCACGGCCGACACCAGCAGCACCAGCCGTACGCGCTCCACCCGCACCCCGAGGGCGGAGGAGACGTCGTCGCCCATCTCCATCATCCTCAGCCCGCGGGAGTTCGCGAGGACCACCGGGACGAGGACCGCGCACAGGGCGAGCAGCGGCCAGACCTGGGCCCAGTCACGGCCGTCGAGGGATCCGGTCATCCACACCACCGCGCGGGCCGCGTCGACGATGTCCGACTTGGTGAGCAGGTACCCGTTGACCGCCGTGACGACCGCCGAGACACCGATGCCGACCAGGACCAGCCGGTACCCGTGCACGCCCCGCTTCCAGGCGAGCACGTAGATGGCGAACCCGGTCACCAGCCCGCCGGCCA
This sequence comes from Streptomyces sp. NPDC034670, assembly GCF_055574875.1. Lineage (NCBI taxonomy): Bacteria > Bacillati > Actinomycetota > Actinomycetes > Kitasatosporales > Streptomycetaceae > Streptomyces > Streptomyces sp. NPDC034670. The sequence continues at coordinate 6,092 of NZ_JBVITR010000062.1, read as the reverse complement.
GCGCGCCCAGGGCGACCTCGTTGGCGGTGCCGGAGAACAGCACGATCACCGTGAGCGCACCGGCGGTCGCCCCCTGCCCGAGGCCGAGGACGTCCGGACTGCCCAGCGGATTGCGGGAGACGGCCTGGAACAGGGCGCCGCCCAGTCCGAGCGAGGCGCCGACCAGCAGGCCGACCAGGACCCGGGGCAGCCGCAGTTCGGTGACGATGAACTCCTGCCCGGCGTCGCCCTCCCCGAGGAGCGTCCTGAGCACGTCGGCGGCGGGTATCGGGAAGTCGCCGGTGCCGATCAGCACCACGCTCGCGGTGAGCGCCGCGAGCAGGAGCAGCACGACGACGGTGAGGGCGCGCACGTCCAGGCGGACCGAGAGGCCGCCGGGGGTCCGCACCGCGCGGTTGGTCTTCACAGCTGGGCCGTCCTCCGCCGTCGTACCAGAAGGATGAAGACCGGGCCGCCGAGGAGCGCCGTGACGATGCCGACCTGGAGCTCCGCGGGCCGGGTCACGATCCGGCCGATCACGTCGGCTCCGATCAGCAGCACGGGCGACAGGATCGCCGCGTACGGCAGGATCCAGCGCAGATCGGGCCCGGTGAAGGAGCGCACGACGTGCGGCACCATCAGGCCGACGAACACGATCGGCCCGCACGCGGCGGTCGCGGCCCCGCACAGCACCGTCGCGGCGAGCATGGACAGCGCCCGGGTGCGGTTGAGGTGGGCGCCGAGGGCCCTGGCGGTGTCGTCGCCCATGGCCATGGCGTTGAGCGGCCGGGCGAGCCCCAGCGCCAGCAGGAAGCCGGCCAGCAGGAACGGCAGGACCTGCTCGATGGTCGAGGCGTTCCCCGAGGAGAGCGATCCCACCGTCCAGAAGCGCATCCTGCCGAGCGCCGCGTCGTCCAGGATCATGACGGCCTGGATGTAGCCGTAGAGCGCGGCGCTGATCGCGGTGCCGGCGAGCACCAGCCGCACCGGCGTCGCACCCCGGCTGCCGCCCAGGAACCACACCAGCGCCCCGACGGCCGCCGCCCCGAAGAACGCGAACCACACGTATCCGGACAGCGAGGTGACGCCGAAGAGGGTGATGGCGGTGACCACGGCCGCGGACGCGCCCGCGTTGATGCCGAGCAGCCCGGGGTCGGCCAGCGGATTGCGGGTGAGCGCCTGCAGCACCGCCCCCGCCAGACCGAGCGCCGCGCCGGCGAGCAGGCCGAGCACGGTGCGTGACAGCCGGTCGGCGACGACGACGTCGCTGTAGCTTCCGGTGTCCTCGAACAGGCCGTGCCAGACCTGCCCCGGGGACAGGTCCTTCGCTCCGACCGCGAGGCTCGCCAGCACGACGAACACCAGGATCACGACGGAGACGAGCAGCCCGAGGGAGCGCACGGCCCGGCGCCTTGGGGGCGCGGGGGCATCGTCCGCGCGCTGTTCGGGGGGACTCTCGACCAACACGCGGTTAGGTTAGCCTACCCTGCTGTTCGATCACGATCCCCGAACTCCCCCTCCGGAGGGCCGGAGGGCCGGGGCTCACAGCCCCAGCCGCGCCAGCGCCTTGCCGCCGTCCAGTTCGCACACTCCCTCACCGGCCGCCGTCCACGCCGCCGCGCACAGCGCACGCAGCCCGTCCGGCGCGGCACCGTCCCCGTCGAGCTCCAGGCTCCGGGCACCGGCCGTCGCCGTCCATCCGCCGCACCGGAACCCGCCGTCCGTCCGGGCGACCTCCGGCTGCCCGGTGAGCAGGCCGCGCAGGTCGGCGTCGACATAGGTCGGCCGGTGCCGCGGCGGCGCGGCCAGCAGCCGCGCGCCGTCCGTCACCCCGGTCAGCACCAGCAGCGAGTCGACCCCGCCGTTGAACGCGCCCTCGATGTCGGTGTCCAGCCGGTCTCCCACCACCAGCGGCCGTCCGGCCCCCGTGCGCAGGATCGTCTCCCGGTGCATCGGCGGCAGCGGCTTGCCCGCGACCTGCGGTTCGGCGCCCGTGGCGATCCGTACGACCTCCACCGCCGCGCCGTTGCCGGGGGCGATGCCCCGCCCGCTGGGGATCGTCAGGTCCGTGTTGGACGCGAACCACGGCACCCCGCGCGCGACGGCGTAGGACGCCTCCGCGAACCGCCCCCACGGCAGCTCGGGTCCGCCGTACCCCTGCACGACCGCCACCGGGTCGTCGTCCGCCGACTCCACCGGCACGAGCCCGCGCTCGCGCAGCGCCACCCGCAGCCCCTCGCCGCCGACCACCAGCACCCGGGAGCCCTGCGGCACCTGGTCGGCGACCAGTCGCGCCACGGCCTGCGCGGAGGTGATGACGTCACCGGCGTCCGCCGGTATCCCCAGCTCGGTCAGGTGCGCGGCCACGGTGTCCGGAGTGCGCAGGGCGTTGTTCGTCACGTAGGCGAGGCGCATGCCGCCCTCGCGGGCCGCCGCGAGCGACTCGACCGCGTGGACGATCGCGTTCCCGCCCGCGTACACCACACCGTCGAGGTCGAGCAGCGCCGTGTCGTACGCCTCGCTCAGGGCCCGCCCACTGGCCCCGGGCCCCGTCCTGACGCTCCGGCTCATTCCGCATCGCTCCTCGTTCGACGGCTTTCCCCCGATCATCCCCCATGCCACCGGCCCCCGTACGATGCCGGGATGAACACAGCAGGTCACTCGGAAGCAAAGGCGCCCCGGGGCCTGGAACTCACCCCGTTCCGAGGCCTTCGTTACGACCCCGACCGGGTCGGCAGCCTGGCCGCCGTGACATCCCCGCCGTACGACGTCGTCGTCCGCCCGGACGGCCTGCACCACCTCCAGTCCGCCGACCCGCACAACATCGTCCGGCTGATCCTGCCCGAGGCGGACACCCCCGAGGCCCGCAACGCCCAGGCCGCCGACACCCTGCGCCGCTGGCGCGCGGAGGGCGTCCTGACCGCCGACACCGAACCCGGCCTGTACGTCTACGAGCAGCGCGACGACGCCGGCATGCTGCAGCGCGGCGTCATCGGTGCGCTGCGCGTCTCGGACCCCGAGGAACGGCTGGTCCTGCCGCACGAGGACGTCATGCCGCACGTCGTCGCCGACCGCGCCGCCCTCATGCGGGCCACCTCCGCCAACCTCGAACCACTGCTGCTGACCTACCGCGGCGACGGCACGGCGACCGCCGCGGCCGGCCCGGTCGAGCGCACCGCCGAGCAGCCGCCGCTCCTCGCGACCACGACGGAGGACGGCATCCGCCACCGTCTGTGGTCCGTCACCGACCCCGCGGCCCTGGCCGCGATCGGGCGGGAACTCGCCGGCCACCAGGCCCTCATCGCCGACGGCCACCACCGCTGGGCGACCTACCGCAGGCTCCGCGCGGAGCACCCCTCCCCCGGCCCCTGGGACCACGGCCTGGTCCTCCTCGTCGACACGGCCCGCTATCCCCTGCGGGTCCGCGCCATCCACCGCCTCCTGCACGACCTGCCGGTCGCGGACGCGCTGGGCGCCCTCGACGGCCTCTTCCGCGTCCGCCGTCTCGGCGGCACCGCGCTGCCCGGAGCCATGGACGCCCTGGCGGAGGCGGCCTCCGCGGGCAACGCCCTCCTCCTCGCCGGAGACGGCGCCTTCCACCTCGTGGACCGCCCCGACCCGGACCTGCTGGCCCGCACGGTCCCGGCCGACCGGCCCGCGGCCTGGCGCGCCCTGGACGCGACGGTCCTGCACGCCACGCTCCTCGAGCACGTCTGGCAGGTCCCCGAGGACTCCCCCGCCCGCATCTCCTACATCCACGACACGACCGCCACGGTCGAGAAGGCGGAACGCGACGGCGGGACGGCGGTGCTGATGCACCCGGTCCACGAGGACGTCGTCCGCGACCTCGCCCGCCAGGGCGTCACGATGCCCCGCAAGTCGACGTCGTTCGGCCCGAAACCGGCCTCCGGCCTGGTCCTGCGCGCACTCGACCTCTGACGCCCGGAGGACACGCGTGAGGGGGCGGGCCCCGACGGGACCCGCCCCCTCGTCTCCGCCTTCACCCCCGTCGCCCACGGCGCGGGGCGTCAGGACGTCGGTCAGTCCTTGCCGGTGTCCTCGGCCTCGTCCTCGTCGGCACGGGCGTCGTCGTTCCCGCCCTCGTCGAGCACGTCCACGAACTCCACGCCGTCCAGCTCGGCCAGCCGGTCGGAGGCGTCCGTGCTGCCGTCCCGGTCGGCCTCGACGGCCTTGGCGAACCAGTCCCGCGCCTCGCCGCTCCGTCCGGCGGCGAGCAGTGCGTCGGCATAGGCGTAGCGCAGTCGCGCGGTCCAGGGCTGCACGGAGTTCGACGCCAGCTCGGAGCTCTGCAGCGTCACGATCGCCGCGTCCAGCTGCCCCATGTCACGCCGGGCACCGGCCGCGACGAGCCTCATCTCGACCTGCCCGGCCTTGTCGAGCTTCTGCACCTCGGGCGCCCCGGCCATGTCCAGTGCCTTCTCCGGCCGTCCGAGCCCGCGCTCGCAGTCGGCCATGAGCGGCCACAGCTCGACGGTCCCGGTCATCCGCCGCGCGGCCCGGAACTCCGCGAGCGCCTCGGCGTACTTCTGGTTGGCGTACGCGGCGAACCCGGCGGCCTCCCGCACGGCGGCGACGCGCGACGCCAGCCGCAGGGCCACCCTGGAGTAGCCGTACGCGCCCTCGGGGTCCTCGTCGATCGACCGGGCGACCATCACCAGGTTCTTGGCGACATCCTCCGCGAGGGTCTTGGGCAGGCTCTGCAGCTCCTGCCGTACGTCCTTGTCGATCTCCTCGCCGGTGACGTCCTCGGGAATCGGCAACCGCTTGATCGGCTCGCGGTCCCGTTCCCGCTCCTCGTGGAACCGCCTGCCACCGTGCCGGTCGTCGCGCCCACGGTATCCACCGGGCCGTCCGCCCCGGTCGTCCCTCCGAGGCCCTCGCCCGCGGTCGTCGCGCCCACGGAAACCGCCCCGCTCACCACCGCGGCCGTCCTCCCGCCGGAAGCCACCGCGCTCGCCACCGCGGCTGTCGTCCCTGCGGAAACCACCCCGGTCATCACCCCGGCCGTCCTCCCGCCGGAAGCCGCCCCGGTCGTCACCGCGGCTGTCGTCCCTGCGGAAACCACCCCGGTCGTCCCGCCGGCCGTAGCCCCGGTCGTCGCGCCCACGGAAACCACCACGGTCACCGCGGTCGCCCCGGTCGTCGCGCCCACGGTATCCACCGCGCTCGCCACCCCGGCTGTCGTCCCTGCGGAAGCCGCCCCGGTCGCCACCGCGGCTGTCGTCCCTGCGGAAACCACCCCGGTCATCACCCCGGCCGTCCTCCCGCCGGAAGCCACCGCGCTCGCCACCACGGCTGTCGTCCCTGCGGAAACCACCCCGGTCATCACCCCGGCTGTCGTCCCTGCGGAAACCACCCCGGTCGTCCCGCCGGCCGTAACCCCGGTCGTCGCGCCCACGGAAACCACCACGGTCACCGCGGTCGCCCCGGTCGTCGCGCCCACGGTATCCACCGCGCTCGCCACCCCGGTTGTCGTCCCTGCGGAAGCCACCCCGGTCATCACCCCGGCTGTCATCGCGCCGGCCATAACCCCGGTCGTCACTCCGACGGAAGTCGGAACGCTCACGCTCTCCGTCGCGCTGATCGGTCCTACGGTCGTCCCGCCCGCGGTACCCCCCGCTCCGCTCACCACGGTGGTCGTCACGGTCCCGGAAGCCGCCGCGCTCCGGCCGACCGCCACTGCGGTCGTCGCGCCCACGGAAACCGCGGTCGCGGTCACCGCCTCGGTCCCTGTCCCGGTCGCGGTCGCGGTCATCGCGGCGGAAAGAGGGACGGTCGCCATCCCTGCGGAATCCACGATCACGGTCGTTGCCGCGACGCGGGCCGCCCCACTGACCGCCACGGTCGGAACGGTCACCACTGTCCCGTCGCCGCTGGTCGCGCTCCGGTCGGTCGTCGGGAGAGTTGGTGGACATCGGTAACTCCTGTCTTCGGTACCGCAAGCATAAATAAAAAAGGACCCTTGGTCCCAGCTGAACGCTGGGACCAAGGGTCCTTCCAACAATTGTTCGGCGGCGTCCTACTCTCCCACAGGGTCCCCCCTGCAGTACCATCGGCGCTGTGAGGCTTAGCTTCCGGGTTCGGAATGTAAC
>NZ_JBVITR010000061.1:38904-39976 GCF_055574875.1 Streptomyces sp. NPDC034670 | reverse complement strand
ACCCGCGCCGCATCGAGGACAGAGCCGTGGCGGAGCTGTCCGCCGAGATCACCGAACAGCTCCGAGGAGAGATCCGCCGTCATGGCCAGCACTGAAGAAGCAGTCGGCGTCACCAAGGACACCACCGCACCCCAGGACCCGGACGACCTCGCGGGCGTCGAGGCCGGCCTCGACGCGCTGGACTCGACGCAGACGGTTCGCACACCGCTGCGTCAGACCCTGGTGCGCAAGGTGCTGCCGCCGGTCACCGCCGTCGTCCTGGTGCTGGTGGTGTGGCAGGTCCTGGTCTGGGCGGAGGTCGCTCCCCCCTACAAGCTCGCCTCTCCCGCCGACGTGTGGGACGAGGCGCGCACCGCCTGGCTGCAGGGCACGCTGCTGGACTACGTCTGGACGTCCGTCTCACGCGGCCTGCTCGGCTTCCTGCTGGCGCTCGCCATCGGCACCCCGCTCGGGCTGCTCGTGGCGCGGGTGAGCTTCGTCCGGGCGGCCATCGGCCCGATCCTGTCCGGTCTGCAGTCCCTGCCCTCGGTCGCCTGGGTGCCGCCGGCCGTGATCTGGCTGGGCCTGAACGACTCGATGATGTTCGCCGTCATCCTGCTCGGCGCCGTCCCGTCCATCGCCAACGGCCTGGTGGCGGGCATCGACCAGATCTCCCCGCTGTTCCTGCGCGCCGGGCGCACCCTCGGCGCGACCGGACTGCGCGGGGCCCGGTACATCGTCATGCCCGCCGCGCTCCCCGGCTACCTGGCCGGCCTCAAGCAGGGCTGGGCGTTCTCCTGGCGCTCCCTGATGGCCGCCGAGATCATCGCCTCCTCGCCCGATCTCGGCGTCGGGCTCGGGCAGTTGCTGGAGAACGGCCGCAACAACAGCAGCATGCCGCAGGTGTTCCTGGCCATCCTGCTGATCCTGCTCGTCGGCATCGCCATCGACCTGCTGATCTTCAGCCCGCTGGAGCGGCGCGTGGTGTGGGGGGGGGGGGTGGTGGGTAGGAGCCTGCCCCCCACCCACGCCGCGGGGCCGGGGCGGGAGGAGAACGCCCCCCCCCTGCGTAGCGGGGGGGCTGACGCGCCGG
>NZ_JBVITR010000061.1:0-38894 GCF_055574875.1 Streptomyces sp. NPDC034670 | reverse complement strand
CCCCCCCTCCCCCCTCCCCCCCCCCCCCCCCCCCCCCCCCCCCCCCCCCCCCCCCGCGCCGGGTCAGGACGAGCACACCTCCACCTCGGCGCACCGGGCGGCCGGCCACCCGGTGCTGCCGGTGACGTGCCACCGCACAGGGCGCAGGCTGCCGTCGACCGGGACGGTCACCGTGTTGCCGGTCGCCGGGGCGAAGCGGTGCTCCCGCGGCGCGGTCAGCGTCGGGCACGACGATCCGTCGGTGCTGCCCTGCACGGACAGCGTCCGGGCGCGGGCCTGCCACGCCGCCTGCGGCGGCAGCCTCAGCACCACCCGGCGCACGGTCCTGGTGGCGCCCGGCCCGATCGTCAGCGACTGCGGGAGTGCGTGGTTGGCGGACTCCCCGCAGGTGTGTGCGGCACCGTCGACCGCCTTGCCCGGGGCGTACACGTCCTGCGAGCCGGTGGCGGCCGCCGGGCGTCCCAGAGCGAGGTCGCGCTCCGGGCCGGGCCGGGGGTTCTGCTCGCCCGGCCGGGGCCAGGTGGAGCAGTCGGACCAGGTGCTGTCCCAGCCGGAGATGCCGCCGCCGTCGGTGAGGGGGAAGGTGCCGGCCCCCGCCGGGTACGGACAGCTGTAGGCGCCGGCCGGGCCGACGCCGGTCGCGGAGACGCTCCGGAAGGTGGCCGCCCCCTGGGGCTGCGCCTGCACGACTGCCGAGGGTGTTGGTGTCGGCGATCAGGTTGTTCCGGACGGTGATGTCGGTGCCGCCGTAGATCGCGGTGCCGTGGGCGAGGTTCGGCTGGGTGATCGTGTGGTGCTCGAAGCTGCTGTCGACGTCGGGCGCGTTCAGCGACCACCTGGCGCCCGCACCCGCGGGGATGGTTCTGAGGGCGAGTCGCTGAACCCGCTTTTGACCTGTACTGGTCAGCTCCTGGAGCGATCCCGACTCCAAGTGGTTCTACGACGGCGAGAGAGTCGAAGGGGAGAGCCACATCCAGGCCGTCCTGGTGCTGGTCCGGCGACGTGTCGACGTCCTGTGGGCACTCATCCGCGACCGACGGTGCCACCAGGTTGAACTTCCAGCGATGGCCTGCTGGGCGCTCACCCTGTCTAACGAGCTCGTGCACGGCAGGCGGTGAGGCGTCGAGGATCGCGGCGACGCTGATGGAGGACTCCCTGTCTTCATGCCTGCCTCAGTCGAAGATCAGCCAACCGGGTCCCCGCACTCGAACCCATGCTCACCAGTGGAACGACGGTTTCTGAATCCCGGGGTGTGGCCTGCCTTCGCCAGGCCGCCACCACGGCTGCGCGTCCGGTCGGGGCCCGATGAGGGGCAGGGCAGCGGCCGGTTCGGCGGGAATCGCCGAACCATATGCCGCTCAGCCAGGCGGAACGATGGGTTCCCGATGATGAACCGGGGACTGCGGGCATTCCCAGACGGGCTCACCGGCGACGACGTGGGCCACCAGAGGGTGCGGGTGCCCAGGACAGGGGGGAATCGGATCACCGCTTGCGGCTTCGATGAGGTGGTCCTGCAGTTGGGAGGCGAGGGACATGATGGCCTCCGCACGGTCCACTCCCAGCGTGAAATGCGCCGCGAGGGTCTCCGGCTGCTCGGCTGCGCTGTCGGAGATGAACACGACCTCGGATTCGACGGCGGCCACGCCGTCCAGAGCTTCCTCCGGCATCCTGAAGGCAGTGCGGCCGACGGGTGCGGTCTCCGTGACGTGCCAGGACTGACCGGGCTGGCCCAAGCGGTCGAGGATCGCTTGGGCCAGTCGGCGGATTTCGTCTTCGGGTACGGTCATTGTCCTAGTTCGTGAGGTTGAGTCGACCGGCGAGGTCAGGGAGGCGGTGCCGCCCGGACCGATGGTGTGGCGCCAGGTGATGTAGTCCTGGTGCTCGATCCGGTTTCTGGCGTGGACGGACTTCATCGTGCCATGGACCTGATGGTCCGACGGAACGGAGTGCGGGGCATCCTGGCCAGCGAACGAGCCGTTGCGCCACCAGCGAAGTCCCGTTTCCTTGATGCTACCCACCACTGTCGTCCGCTTGGCCGCGGACAGCTTGAAGCCCCAGGGCAGTGTGCGCGTGGACCCGCAGTGGCACTGCACGTTGAAGGTGCCGTTGCTGTCGGTGAACGTCACACCGTTGCCGCAGCCCAGATCCCCTTCGTCGGCCTGTGCCGTCACCGATTCGTTCACGATCAGGATGTCCGGGTCACCCGGTCTCCAACGGTCCGCGCTCGTCAACCGCTCCCCTGCATGGGGGAGTCGGGTGAAGTGACGGTGGTCGCGTCGTCGGCCGGGCCCGGGCGGGCCGCGTCCAGGAGAGCGGCCCAGCCAGGTGCGGCCGGACTCCGGGGCCGCGACGAAGGAGTAGGCCAGCCGGGCACCAACCGGTCCGAGCTACGGTCGGCGGACGGCCTCACGACGCACGTCCTCATCGGCCACCTCACCCCGCGAGAGGCACACGACGTCCTCCACGAACACCTGACCGGCCTCTGGGAGGAACCGGTCCCGCCTCCTCGCCCCCAGGGAGACCGGACCGAACTGAGGCGAAGAAGCGGCGGGCGGATCAGGCCGCCTGCGTCCGGCGCCGGCCGTCACCGGGGGTGAGCACCCCGCTCCACGTCGTCAGCGAGATGCGGTGGATCCGTGCGGACGGCTCCACGATGCCCGCGCCGGCGAGGTACTGCCCGACCGCCGCGGTGTACGGCGCCGGAGCGGCGGAAGGGACACGACGCGGGCGTGCGGCAGCCGGAGCGCGCCCCCGCTGCCGAGTTCGGTCCCGGGCCGATCGTCGCGCCTCGCTCCGCTTCCCTCACCCCACCGCGGCCCGTGCGTACACCTCGCCCTGGCGGGCCGGAACCGCCCGCCCGCTATCGGGCACCGACTCGTAAGCCGGGCGGGCATTCGGAGACTCTCCGTCACGCCTTCGCCTTTCCCCGCCGACGTGTGTCGGATCATTTCACCGACACGTGAACGGGGCGCCGAATCCGGGTGGCGGGATGAGCACGGGGGATACTCAACCGCTGTTCCGGAACGGACCGCCCCGTCCACGTATCATGCTTCCAAGCCGGCTTGCGCCCGACAGGCGGCCTGCTTGCCGGTCCTGGATACCGAGTCATAGTAAGTAGTGGGCAGCCGTCCCAATACCCCTATCGGCCCCTTACCGCCCCCTCGGTACGGGCTCGTTCGGGCCTCCTGGTGGGAAAGCGGCGCTCCCTCAGTCGGTGACCCAGCCGTGCATGCGCACCAGTTCGGCAACGACCTCGCGCACGGCCTTCACCTGAGCGGCCGTGAGCGTGTCGATGCCGTCGAGCAGGGCCTCCGTGAGTTCGGCCTGGAACCGGTCGGCCGGTGTGCGGTCCGGTCCTGCCGGTGCCTTCCTGCTGTCCTGGGGGGTGAGTCGATTGGGCGACGGCTGGTAGGAGAGCCGGATCTGCGACGCCTTCGGCCCCTTTTCTCCCATTTCCATGAAGAACTCGACGGTGCTGCCCGCCTGATAGAGATACTTCTCGTCGACCAGATCATTGGCGTGCATGAAGACGTCTTCGCCTCCCGCGTCCGGGGAGATGAATCCGTACCCCTTGACCTCGTCGAACCTGAGGACCTTACCCACCATCAACACAGCCATACCTCCAACGCACACCAAGAACGACGGGATGCACGCATCGGCGTGTATCCCGATCAGGGAAGCTACAGTTTCCTGCCCGGTCACGCGAGCCTTGTTGGTGCAACGGCTCCGTATCCGGGCCGGAACTCGGGCCGGACCGGGGCTCCGGCCGCGCCGCCGGCACCGCCCCACTGTCCCAGGCCCCGCTGCCGCGGAGGTCCGGACCCGAACTCGCCCCGCGGCGCCCGGTGGGGCGGGCGATCGCCGACCACATGCGGAACGACCTCGTCATCCGCCTGGCCGCAGCAGCGGGTCCCCGCACATGGCGTTGTCGCCGGTCGTTCGGGACAGGTGGCGAAAGCCTGAACGCGTCCATGGGCCGGAACCACTGGAGTCCTGCTCCGGTCAGGGGTCATCTTCTGCCTCACGCAACAGGCTGAAATTGTTCCCCCGTCCGTGCGGCTGACCGCCGTCCAGGGCCTGGTGGCGACTCGGATGAAGCAGATCGGCGACGAGCGTGGCACGGTCCGGGAGTTCCACCGCAAGTCGGCCTTCCGCGAAGCCGGGCTCCTCTCCCTCGGTCCCTGCGCCTGGCAGGGCTCCGTCAGGTCTGTCTCGGTCTTGATGTCGTGTGTGGCCTGCTGGGGGAGGGGCTGGTGGCAGGTGGTGCAGGTGCCGGTCCAGCACCTCAGGATGCCCTGGAGGGCGTCGAGGGTCTGGTGGAGGGTGGGCCCGGTGCAGTCCCCGCGGGCAGCAGTCACCCTTGGCCCGCTGGTCCTTGCGCGGCACCGAGGCGAACACGTCAGCCACGTACAACGCCACCTTCGCCCGGGCACGGTCCACTTCCTGTGCGTCCATCCCCCCAGCACGCCCAGGAGCAGGCCGAACCCGAAGACCTGACGGAGTCCTGCCAGCAAGTCATCTCATGTGGAGTGTTCGATGGCCTGCCGGTGGGGGGATCGTTGAGCGGCCGGTTCCGGATGAGCTGTGGGAGCTGTTCCAGCGGGGGTCCCGGAGGCGCCGACCCGTCCGCAGGGCGGCGGCCGGCGCCGGCACGGAGACCGGGAGGGAGGTGCTGGCGGCGATCGTGTTCGTCGCGACGTCGGGCTGTACGTGGCAGCAGCTGCCGTCCGCCTCGTTCGGGCCGTCGGGAGCCACAGCTCACCGGCGGTTCACGAGTGGTCGAAGGCCAGGGTGTGGGCGAGGCTGCACCGCCCGGTCCTCGACGAGCTCGGCTCCCGCGGCGAGCCGGACTGGTCCCGCTGCGCGATCGGCTCGGTGAACATGCGGGCGGCGAAAAGGGGGAGCTGACAGGTCCGGGTCCTGTCGGCCGGGGCAAGTACGGCTCGAGGATCCACTTGAGCACCGGGCGGACCGGTCTGCCCCTGCCCGTCGCCCTCTCCGGCGCCGACGTCCACGACAGCCAGGCCCTGACCCCGCTGGTGCAGGGCATACCGCCGATCCGTTCCCGCCGTGGCCGGCGGCGGCGCAGGCCCGGCAAGCTCCACGGCGACAAGGGAGACGACTGCAACCGCCTGCGGCGATGGTTACGCGGCCGACGCAGCACACCCCGGATCGCCCGCAAGGGAACGGACTTCAGCCAGCGGCTGGGCCGGCACCGCTGGATCATCGAACGGACCATGGCCCGGCTCGCCGGATGCCGGCGCCTGCACCGCCGCTACGAGCGGAAAGCCAGCCACTTCCTGGCACTCACCAGCATCGCCTGCACCCTCAGCTGCTACCGCCGACTCACCACATGAGATGACTCGTGAGGTGCCTGCGAAAGTGGGCTGTACGGGCTGTCCCCCCGGAACCGGTGGCGAGGGTGCACCGGGTCCGTGTCGCGGCGGTGGCGGTCACGGTGGCGGTAGTTGGCGCAGGAGGCAGCTCCCAGATCGGGTGCCGCCCGTCCTTGCCGTTCGCCTCTGCCGACCCGAGTTCCGCCAGCTTCTTCATCGCCCTGCGCACGGCGGCGAAGCGCCGCCGTGCGGCCTCCTGGAGCCGCCGCCACTGCTTGCGCAGCTCCTCCTTCTTCGCCGCCTTCGCCTTCCGCTGCCGGGGCCGATTCCAGACCGGCTGCCACCCCGAGGACTCATCAGGCCCGGACTCCCGGTCATCGTCGAACGCGGCGGCCATCGAGCCTTCCCCCGCGGTGGTGGACACGCTTCATTGAGCACGCGGCGCGTATTGAATAATTGCTGAAAGTTTTCCCACCGGATCCTCCCCGTCTCGCTTTCGGTTGCGCCTTACAGTCCGAAAACGCCCCGTGAGCAATGCTTGAAATGTCCACAAAGGCGGACTTCTGGAGGGGGGCGAGCGGGTCCCGTGCCGACAACGAGTGTGGTGGTGATTCCCCTGCGTAACGGATGTGCGCAGGAAACGCGACACCCATGAAAACGCTATCCGTTGGGTTAGCGTAGGTACTTGGAGCAGTGAGATGTCTTTCAGGGAAGATGTATGAACTTCTTAACTGTGGTGTCCGCTCAAACGGCGCGGAATGTCGATGGTCCGAGCGTGACGCGAGGGAAGATATGACTCGGGACCTGCACCCGGAGGGATCCCAGGTCGCTTCCGTTCCACGCGAGGCGTGGAAAACCGTTCTGGTGGAGCGCGAGGAGCAGCTCGCGCGGGTGAAGACGTGGTTGGCCGCACAGCAGCCCGCAACGGGGCAGGTGATGCTCCTGGAAGGGACCGTGGGGGCGGGCAAGACGGAGTTCCTGCGCGCGGTGGTGCAGCTCGCCCACGCCAGTGAGGTCATCCTCCTCAACGCCGTCTGCTCCGCGGGGGAGCGGGACCTGCCCTTCGGGACGCTGAGCCAACTGTTCGACAGCCCGGTCCTCCCCGTGGAGCTGCGCAGACGCATCACCCCGTTGCTGCGCGGGCTCATGGAGTCGACCCGGGCCGAGAACATGCACGAGGCCGTGGAGAGTAACAGGGCCGAGATCCTGTACGACCTCTTCCAGCCTGTCACGGAACTGGCCGCCACGACGCCCGTCGTGGTGTGCGTGGACGACATCGACCACATGGACGCCGCCTCGCAGCAGTGCCTGCTCTTCCTGATCCGGAGACTGAGCACGGCGCCGATCCTGATGGTGCTGACCGAACTGGCCGAGTCCAACGGGACCCACTCCCCGTTCCACGCCGAACTGCTGCGCCAGTCCTCCGTCGCGTCCACCCGCATCGGGCCGCTCTCCCCGCAGGCCGTGCACCTCCTGACGGGACTGCGGCTCGGAACCCGGGGCGGCCGCGAGTTCGGCGACTCCTTCGCCGAACGCAGCGGCGGCAACCCGCTGCTGCTCGACGCCCTGATCCACGACGCGAGACTCGGCGGCGGGACACGCCAGCGCGTCTTCGGACGCGCCCTGCTGAACTGCCTGCACCGCAGCCACTCCCACACCCTGCGGGTGGCCCGCGCCATGGCCGTGTACGGCGACGGGGCCACGGCGGAGCAGCTCGGGGAGCTGGTCGGCACCGATCCGAGCACCGTCGAACGGGCACTGCGCACCATGACCGAGGCGGGGCTGCTCGGGGACGGCCGGTTCCGGCACGAACTGGCCGCGCGCACCATCCTGGACGACCTGCCGGCCGAGGACCGCGCACAGCTGCACCAGCGGGCCGCGCGACTGCTGTACCACCAGGGCGGCGCCGTCGGCGACGCCGCCCACCACCTGGCCGAGGCCGGACGGGTGTCGGAGCCCTGGGCCCTGCGCGTCCTCCTGGAGGCGTCCTCGGAGGCGCTGCTCCACGGCAGGGTACAGAGCGCCCTGAGGTACCTGAACTCCGCCCAGGACGCCTGCACCAACGAGCGGGACCGGTGGACGGCCCGCGCCAGGCTCGCCCAGGCCGAATGGCAGCTCAACCCTTCGGCGTCACTGCGCCACCTGCTCGCGCTCACCGAGGCGGTGCGCAGCGACCAGCTGGACCCCTACGAGACGATGCTGCTCGTACGGCAACTGCTGTGGCTGCACCGCACCCAGGAAGCCGCCGACATCCTCGCCCTGCTGCGCAAACGGGCCACACGCCTGCCGTCCGCGGGCATCGCGGCATCGTCCGGCACGCCGAACCGGCCGGCCGAACTGCACGACATGGAGGTGTGGCTGGCCTGCACGTATCCGCCGCTCGCGGGACGGGTGCAGAGCGGACCCGCGCCCACTGACCCCGAGGGCGCGCCCACCACCCGCGGCCGCGCCTTCTGGCTGCAGTCGATCGGCGCCCTCTCCGGCGGCCTCGTGCGCAGACGCAGCGGCGAGATGCAGGAATGGGCCTCGCACGTGCTGGGCCAGCTCGACCTCAACCACAACGGCCCCTGGGCGGAGGAGGCCACCCTCCTCGCGCTGATGTCCCTCGTCTACAGCGGCCGGCTGAGCGAGGCGGCCAATCGGTGCCGGAGCCTGGACGAGCGCCGCACCGGAAGCCCGTCCCCGATGTGGCAGGGCATCCTGAACGCCGCGGAGGCGGAGGTCCGGCTGCGCGCGGGCGACCTCTCGGAAGCAGTGACCCACGGCGAGCGCGCCCTGGAGCACGTGTCCGTCCAGGGATGGGGAACCGCCGCCGGCCTCCCGCTGGGCACCCTGATCCTGGCCCACACCCGCATGGGAGACCTCGACCGCGCCACGGCGCTCGTCACCCAGGGCATCCCGGACGAGATGCTCCAGAGCCGCTACGGACTGCACTACCTCCATGCGCGCGGGCACTACTACCTGGCCATGAACCGGACCCGCGCGGCGCTCGGCGACTTCCTCTCCTGCGGCGAACTCATGGGCAAGTGGGGCCTGGACCTGCCCGGCATCGTGCCCTGGCGGACCAGCGCGGCGGAGGCGTGGCTGCTGCAGGGCAACCGTGACCAGGCCAAACGCCTGGTCAAGGAGCAGCTCTCCCTCCCCGGCCCGGAGGACACCGTCAGCCGGGCGCTCGCCCTGCGGCTGATGGCCGTGTTCAGCTCGCAGGGACAACGACCCCGCCTGCTGACCGAGGCAGCCGACATCCTGGAGGCGGGCGGCGCGACGTACGAACTGGCCCGGACGCTGGCCGACCTGGGCCGGGCCCACCACGCACTGGGGAAGCACCGCCGCGCCCGGGTGATCATCCGCCGTGCCTGGCGCGTGGCGCACCTGTGCCAGGCGGAACCCCTGTGCAGGGAACTGCTGCCGGACACGGGAGTCGAGACGGAACTGCCGGAGGACGAGGAACGGGCGACGGCCGTGGCCTCCCTGACCAACTCCGAGCGCAGGATCGCCTCCATGGCCGTCATGGGATACACGAACCGGGAGATCGCGGAGAAGCTGTTCATTACTCCCAGCACGGTCGAACAGCACCTGACCAGGGTCTACCGGAAACTGGCCGTCAAGAATCGGCAGAGCCTGCCGGGCTACCTGCGTGGCGAGATCGGCTGACCCGCCCGGCGCGGTGCCGCGCCGGGCGGCCGCCGGCGGTCTCGGGGCTCCCACTATCCGTCCCGTCCCCACCGTCGCTGCTCCCCCGTCCCGAGCGCCCCGGCGCGTTCCACCACACGGTGCGCGGCCCGCAGGCCCTGCGCGGTGGCCCGTACGGCGTTCAGCGCACGGGCGTCGGCGGCCCCGCCGGCGACCTCGAAGGGGACGCCGGCCGCACGGAGCACGGCGGCGACCTCTTGCCGGCTCTCCTGGCCCGTGGCGAGGACGACGTGGTCGGCGCCGACCAGCACCGCCTTCCCGTCGGCCTCGACGACGACACCGTCGGGCGTGATCGCCCGGTACGCGACGTCGGTGAGCAGGCGCACGCCGCGCGCCCGCAGTTCCTCCATGACCACCCACCGGGTGGACGGGCCGATCCCGGTGCCGATCCTGCCGCCGCGCCGCATCACGGTGACCTCCCGGACAGCGGCCGGCGCGGACGCCGGGACCGACCCGGACGGCGCGGTCAGGGCATGGGAGGCGAGGAACTCCTGCGCGGTCGGCGCCGGGGAGGAGCCGCCGGCGAGGAGGTGCGCCAGGTCCACCGCGATTCCGCCGCCGCCGATGACGACGACACGCGGACCGAGCGCGTCCGGGTCGGCCAACGCCCCTGCGTAGTCCAGGACGTGCGGCAGGTCCGCGCCCGGCAGCTCCGGCCGGTGCGGACGGACACCGGTGGCGAGCACCACCCCGTCCGTGGCGCGCAGGAGGGGCACGTCCCGGGCACCGACGCGGTGCCTCAGGTACACGGGCACATTCAGGTCGTCGAGTTCCTCCTCGCGCCGGCGCACAGTGGCGGCGAAGTCCGCCTTGCCCGGCACCCGGGCGGCCAGCCGGAACTGCCCGCCGGGCTCGTCGGCCTCCTCGTACACCTCGACCTTGTGCCCGAGCCGCGCCAGGGTGCGCGCCGCCTCCAGCCCTGCGAGCCCCGCGCCGATCACGGCGTACCTGCCCCGGCGTCCGGCGGACGGCAGGGCCGGGAAGTCGCGCTCGTGGCCCGCCCGCGGGTTGACCAGGCAGGACACCCGCTCCGTGCCGAAGGACCGGTCGATGCACGCCTCGTTGCAGGCGATGCACAGGTCCACCGAAGCGCCCGAGCCTGTACGGGACTTGTCGACGATGGCCGGGTCCGCGAGGAACGGGCGGGCCATGGCCACCAGGTCGACGTCGCCGCCGGCCAGGACGTCCTCGGCCTGCGTGAGCCGGTTGAAACGGTTGGAGGCGATCACCGGCACCGCACCGTGCCCCGCCTCCCGCAGCGCCCGCTTGACCCGCTGCGCGTACCCGGCCCAGGTGCCCGCCGGGACCTGGGCCTGCACCGTGGGCACGGGCGACTCATGCCACCCGATGCCCACCGCGAGCGCGTCCGCGCCGGCCGCGGCCAGCTCCACGGCGAGCGCCGCGGTCTCCTGCCACGGGGTGCCGTCCTCGACGAGGTCGGCGCCGGACATCCGGAAGAGCACCGGGAAGCCCGGCTTCACCGAGGCCCGCACGGCCCGCAGCACCTCGACGGGGAAGCGGCGGCGCCGGGCCGGGTCGCCGCCCCAGGCGTCGTCGCGCAGGTTGGTCAGGGGCGCGGTGAACTGGTTGATCAGATAGCCCTCCGAGCCCATCACCTCGACGGCGTCGAAGCCCAGCGCGCACGCGGCCTCCGCACCCCGGCCGAAGGCGGCGACGGTGCCGGCGACCTCCTCCTCCGTCATGGCCCGGGGAACGGTGCGGGAGAACCGGCTGTACACGGCGGACGGCGCCAGGGGCGCCCCGCCGTCCGTACCGGCGGGCGCGTACCGCCCGGCGTGGAAGAGCTGGAGGGCGATGAGACCTCCGGCGTCGTGCACGGCGTCGACGGCCCGGCGCAGCGCCGACCTGTGCCGGCCGTCGTCGAGCACGCCGTAGCCGGGGCCGCCGGAACCCGCGGGGTTCACCGCGGAGCCGCCGGTGACGACGAGACCGGCGCCGCCGCGCACCCGTTCCGCGTAGAACGCGGCCAGGGCGGCGCCGTCGTCGTCCAGGGTCTCCAGATTCAGGTGCATGGCACCCATGACGATGCGGTGCGGCACCGTCAGGCCGCCGATCGCGAGCGGTTTGAAGACGTGGTCCAACACCTGGTCCGTCCCTCTCTCCGTTACTGCTGCCGCGTCCGTCCGGCTCAGGCGTCGCGCGTCGGCCGGGGCGGCAGCGCCAGGGCCTCGCCGGCGTCCGCGAAGAATGGCGGCGCGACGACACTGAGCCCGCCGTCCACCACGAGCGTCTGCCCGGTGATGTAGCCGGCCCCCTCGCCGAGCAGGAAGTCGACGGTGTCGGCCATCTCCTGCACGCTGCCCGGACGGCGCGCCGGGATGCGGTCGAGGACACCCTGCATGGGCGGCATGCCCTCGACGTTGTAGAAGAACTCCAGCGAGTCGGAGTCGATCAGGCCGCCGTTGACCCCGTTGACGTTGATGCCGTAGGGCGCGAACTCCACCGCCATGTACCGCACCCAGGACTCGATGGCGGCCTTCATGCCGCCCAGCATCGCGTAGGTGGGGTAGGCGCGGATGGAACCGTAGGAGGACAGCGCGACAATGCGGCCCCCGTTGTCCATCAGTCTGACCGCCTGCTGCGCGCCCAGCACGAACGGCCGCAGGTTCATCGCGTACGAGCGGTCCAAGTGGTGCGGGCCGAGATCGACGATGTTCTTGAACGCGCTCGCCGCGGCGTTGGAGACGAAGTGGTCGAGCCGTCCGCAGCGCTCCGCCACCTCGTCGAACAGGGCCGTGACGCCCTCGGTGGTCTCGACGTCCGCCCGGACGGCGAAACCCTGACCGCCCACCTCCTCGACCTCGGCGACGGTCTTCTGCGCCAGGTCGGCGTTCTTCTTGTAGTTGACGACCACCGTGCCGCCGCGGGCGGCGAGGGTGAGGGCCAGGGCACGGCCGATGCCGCGCGAGGCTCCCGTGATCAGCGAGACCTGCTCGCGGGCGGGCGTCGGCTGCTGCGGGCTGTTCATCGGTTCGTTCCCTCTCCGTCCCAGGACGTGGCGCGCTGCAACAACTCGCGGAAGACGACGGCCTTCTGCACCTCGTTGGTGCCCTCCTCGAAGCGCTGGGCACGCGCGTCGCGGTACACGCGCTCGATCTTCTGCGACTTCCAGTAGCCGAGGCCGCCGTGCACCTGGAGCGCCTTGTCGGTGACGTTCGTCAGCATCGTCACCGCGTGCATCTTCGCCATCGACGACTGCATGGACGCGTCGTCGGCGCCCGCCTCGAAGCGTCGCGCCGCGTGCAGGACCAGCTGCCGCGCGGCCTCGATGTCGGCGGCGTTCTCGGCGAGCATGAACTGGATGGCCTGGCGCTGGGTCAGTGCCTTGCCGAAGGTCACCCGCCTGCGGGCGTAGTCGACGGCCAGCTGCTGGGCGCGCTGGGCCAGTCCGACGCAGCTCATGGCCACGGAGATCCGGGACGGCGTCAGGAAACCGCCGAGGAAGACCTCCAGGCCCTGGCCCTCCGTCCCCAACCGGTGGTCGACCGGAACCGGGGTCTCGTCGAAGACCAGCGAAGCGTGGTCGGTGCCCGTGACGCCCATGGTGTCGGAGGTGTCCTCGACCGTGACGCCCGGGGCGTCGCGCGGCACCAGCAGGGCCACCGTGCCCTCGTGCCCGGCGCTGCCCTCGACCCGGGCGGCCAGCAGGTAGTAGTCGCAGCGCACGCCGAAGGTGATCAGGTGCTTGCGTCCCGAGAGGTAGTACGTGTCGCCCTTGCGTACCACCGACGCGGTGATGTCCGCGCCGGTGCCGTTGCCCGGTTCGGTGAGGGTGAAGGCGATCTTGATCTCACCGGTGACCGAGGGGATCACGAAGCGCCTGCGCTGTTCGTCGTCGGCGTGGCCGTCCATCGACCGCCAGATGCCGTTGACCACGTGCACGATCATGCGGATGGAGCCGTGCGAGCGGGAGAAGACCTCCATCAGCTCCATCCAGCGGGCGAAGCCGAGGCCCCGGCCGCCGTACTCCTCGGGAGCCGCCATCCGCAGGAACCCCAGACCGTTCAGCTCGGCCCACAACTCCTCGGGCACCTGCCCGGTCTCCTCGATGCGCTCGGCCCAGCGCTCACCGGGCCCCTCCACCCACTGCTCGACCTGGGTGCGCAACTCCTGGAACTTCTGCTCGTCCGTCATGTGCCGCCTCTGTTCCTGTTCTCGTTCCGGTCCGCTGTCCGCCGCCCGCCGGGCGTCAGCCGGCGTCCTCGTCGTGGGGACGCAGTCCGCGGGCCAGCGACCGCAGTTCGGTCTTCTGCACCTTGCCGATCGGATTGCGCGGCAGGGCGTCGATCCGCTCCAGGCGTTCCGGCCAGTACTGCTTGGCCACCTCGTGCCCGTCGAGGTGGCGCCGCATCTCCTCGAAGGTCAGCTCCGTGCCGCCCGCCGGCACCACGAAGGCGCAGGCCCGCTCGCCCAGCCGGTCGTCCGGCATGGCCACCACCGCGACGTCGTCCACCGCGGGGTGCTCGAACAGCAGCTGCTCGATTTCCGCGACGGGCACCTTCTCGCCGCCGCGGTTGATCACGTCCTTGACCCGTCCGGTGATCCGCAGGAAGCCCTCGGCGTCGATCGTCGCCAGGTCGCCGGTGCGGTACCAGCCGTCCTCGGTGAAAACCTCGGACGTCAGGTCGGGACGTTCCAGGTAGCCGTCGAAGACGGTGGGGGAGCGCAGCTCGAAGTTGCCCTCCGTGCCGACGGGCAGCTCCCGCCCCTCGTCGTCGGTGATCCGCAGCATGATGCCGTCCAGCGCGCGGCCGTCCGAGCCCCAGCGCTGCCTGGGCTCGTCGTCGGGCGAGGACAGCGCGCCCAGGCAGGTCTCCGTGGTGCCGAAGGCGCCGCAGACGGCGGCTCTCAGGACGCGGCCCGCGCGCTCGGCCAGCGCGCGCGGCACGGTCGCCCCGGTCGCCACGAAGATCCGCAGGTGCCGCGGCGTCTCGCCGCTCTCCTCCACGGCCTTCACCAGGTCGGACAGGAACGGCGTCGCGGCCTGCACGAACGTCGCCCGGTGGTCGTTGAGCGATTGCAGCGCCCGCTTGGCGTCCCACTCGGACTGCAGGATCTGCGGCACGCCGTGCACCAGGGCGAGCACCATGCCGTAGAGGAAGCCCGTCTGGTGCGCGAGGGGCGACGGCACCCAGATCGCGTCCCGCTCGTGGAGTCCGAGGTGCGCGATCTCCATCGCGGCGGCCATGACCAGCTTCCGCGAGGGCTGGGTGACGCCCTTCGGCTCACCGGTGGTGCCCGAAGTGAAGAGCAGCTGCGCCGTCGTCTCCGGCGTCGGGGCGAGGGCGTCGAGCGCCGCGCGGTCCACCGTGGTCGTCGCCAGCGCCTGCTCCCAGTCGTGCAGCGTCACGCCGCCCGCCGGGGACCCGGGCAGCAGGGCGGAGCCGCCGGCGGAGGCCAGGACCACCATGTGCTCCAGGCCCAGTCCGGAACCGTGCTCCGCGACCAGGTCCAGCACCTCCTCGGCGGGCAGGCGCGAGCGGTGGCGGTCGGCCACCACCAGCACCCGTGCCGAGGACCGCTTCAGGACGAAGCCGAGCTCGCGCTTGCGGAAGAAGGGGATGACCGGGCAGCACACGGCCCCGATGCGCAGCGCGGCCAGCGACAGGACCACGAACTCGGCGCGGTTCGGGAGCTGGTACGCGACGTTCTCGCCCGGCCGGACCCCGAGCCGCAGCAGCAGCGCCGCCGCCCGGTCCACCCGCTCGGACAACTGGCTCCAGGTGACCGTCTCGTCGCGGTCGGAGCGTACGTCCACGACGGCCGTCTCCTGCGGCCGCTCCTCGGCCCGGCGGCGCAGCCACTGCGGCAGCGTGACCTGCGCGGCGACCTCGGGACCGACGGGCTCCGCCGTCGCCGGTGCCGGTTCCGTCGAGGGGGCACCGGCGTCCGCGGGGGCCTCGGCGGTCTCCGCCGAGCCGTCCTCGACCGTCATGGACACGTTGAGCGTGTTCATGTCGTCGAGGAACTGCGGGTACGAGATGCGGTACGCGTTCGGGTAGGTCAGCGTCGACTGCCCCTGCCCCTGCCCCTGCCCCTGCCCCTGCCCCTGCGCCCGCGACGAGGCCACCGCGAGCGACATCAGGACGCGGTGGTCGTTGAACGAGGACAGCTTGGCGCCCCGCAGATGGTCCACCCCGCGCACCCGCAGCTCGTTCTCCGAGAGCTCGAGGCGGCCGCCCATGCGGTTGAGCTGGAGCATCGCTGCGGCCCGGTCGGACTCCTTGAGCCGGGTGTGCGCGATGTTGCGGAACACCGACTCGCCGCGCGCGAAGGTGGCGAGGGTGGACAGGATCGGCAGCATGTCGGGGATGTCGCGGCAGTCGACGTCGACCCCGGTGAGCCGGGGCGCGTCCTGCCGGATGCGCAGGCCGCCGGCCGCCTCGTCGATCTCCATCGGCACGCCCATGGCGCGCGCGATGTCGAGGAAGTGGAACTCGGGGTGGTCGGCCGGGCCGCCCTCCAGCGTGGTGATCCCGCGCAGCAGCACGTCACTGGGGTGCAGCGCCGCGGCGGCGATGCCGAACGCGGCCGAGCCGATGTCCGGCGGCAGGGTCATCTCGACCGTCCGGGCCTGCTGCCCCGGCGCGATGTCGAAGCGCCGCCAGTCCTCGGAGACGGTCACCTCCAGGCCGAACCGGCGCATCATCGACACGGTCAGTTCCAGATAGGGCCGTTCGTTGAGCTCGCCCTCCACCTCGATCGTGGTGTGCCGCGTCGCGAACGGGGCCAGCAGGATCAGACCCGATATCCACTGGGACAGGGTGCCCGCGATCCTGACGTGGCCGCCCGTGGGCCTGCGGCCCCGGATGAGGACGGGCGGGCAGTCGTCCGCCGACTCCAGCTCGACGCCCATCTCCTCCAGGGCCCGCAGCAGGGGACCGACCGGGCGCCGCCTGAAGTACTTCTGACCGGACACCGACACGGCGCGGTCCGACAGCGAGGCGAGACCGATCATGAAGTAGAGCGTGGTGCCGGAGCTGCCGGCCGAGACCGTCTCCCGGCGCGGGCGGTACCGCCCGCCGAGTCCGTGGACCACGAAGGTGTCGCCGTCCCTGGTGATGCGCACGCCCAGGTCGCGCAGCAGCCGCACGGTGTACTCGACGTGCCGGGCGTCGGACAGCCCCCGGACGCGGCTGACCCCGTCGGCGAGCGAGGCGAGGATCAGCGCGCGGTGCGCGTGGTACTTCGAGTTCGGGACGAGAATCTCACCGCCCGCCCGGTGCTGGATTCCCTTGACGAGAAGGTGCATGGGTCCTACTACTCCCTGATTTTGGGATGGTGGCCGAGGCAGGAGAAGAAAAGAGCCCGAATCCTCACGGCACACCGATGGTGAGCATCAAGCACACGCACACGGAAATGCCGGACGCCGGTGTCGTGGAATCAGAGGATCGGGACATCACATGTGCTCCGGTGCCTTCCGGCGGGGGTGTCGGCGCGTGTTCGGAGAAAGTCTCTATGCCTGCTGCGCGGGAAGTGCGGGACCGCTCGGTGCCGGGACCGCCTGCGTGCCGGACCATGCGGAGAGCAGCTCGACGGCCTGCTCCGCGTTGAGCCGGGGGTCGCACAGACTGGTGCGCCGCACGGCCTGTCCCTCGTACACGGAGAGATCGGCGGCGCACTCCAGGACGTCGTCGGGCGTGGTCTCCAGGTGCAGTCCGCCGGCCGTGCCACCCGCCTCCGTCACGGCTCGCAGGAACCCCCGCACCTCCCGCGCCATGGTCTCCATCAGACGGGTCTTGTGCCCGTCCGGGGCGGTGACGGTGTTGCCGTGCATGGGGTCGCTGAGCCAGATCACCGGGTGACCGGCCGCCCGGACCGCCTCGACGAGCGCGGGAAGGCGGTCGGCGACCAGATCGGCGCCCATGCGCGCGACCAGAATGAGCCGGCCCGGGTCCCGCAGCGGGTCGAGCAGCTCGCACAGGGCGGTGACCTCGGCCGCCGTGGTCGTCGGACCGACCTTCACGCCGACCGGGTTGTCGATACCGGCGACGAGGTCGAGGTGCGCGCCGTCCAGCTGCCGCGTCCGCTCGCCGATCCACGGCAGGTGGGTGGAGCCGAGCCAGCGGCGCCCGTCGCCCGTCTCGCGGACCATCGGCTCCTCGTAGTCGAGGACGAGCGCCTCGTGACTCGTCCACAACCGGGTCTCGTCCGGCGGCTGGCGTCCGGCGGCCGCCGGCGCGTGCCAGCCGAGGTGCTCCATGACGTCACTGGCCGACATGTACGAGGTGAGCAGCCGCAGCGGGTCGTGCCGCCGGCTCTCCGCGTCCGGCTCGGGACCGTTGACCATGTGACCCCGGTACACCGGCAGTTTCAGGCCTCCGACCAGCTCCACGGGCCTGGACCGCGGCTTGGCGAATTGGCCCGCGAGGCGTCCGATCCGCACGACGGGGATGCCGGTGGCGGCCTCCATCGTCGCGGCGAGCAGGTCGAGTACCGCGGTCTTGCGCGCGACGTGCACGGCGTCGCATTCCGCCGGGTTCTCCGCACAGTCCCCGGCCTGCACCACCAGCGCCTTGCCGCGGGCCACGCGGGCCAGCTGCGTCCGCAGCGCGCTGACGTCCTCGGCCCGCACCAGCGGCGGACGCGCGGCCAGTACCTCCCGGATGCGCCGGACCTGTGACGGGTCGTCCCACTCGGGTTGTTGCAGGGCCGGCTTACGCATGTCGGTCACGGCTTTTCCCACGTTGGGTCTCCGGTGAAAATCGGTCGAATGAAGACTGAGATCGGCGGGGATGATCCTCGAAGATCCTCCGGCTTTCTCCGAAGAGCGCCGTGAAAGGTCGGGAACGGGTTGCGCACCCCAGGGGAAGGAGCCGCATCGTGGATGTGCCGGTCCGAGTTTTTCACCGGTCGGCGTCCCGCCCCAATCCCCTGGGGATCCCCTACACACCCCTTATTCACGCACCGAAGCCCTTCGGTCCCGACGGCGCAGGTCACGTGTCCCGATTCAGAGCCCGAATTCAGAGGGTGCAGGCCCGGCCGAAGCACGCGTCGAGCAGCTCGGCCGGCGCGCGCAGCACGATGTCGGGGTTCTCCGCGAGGAGGGTCGGCTCGTCGGTCTCCCCCCACAGGGCGGCGACGGCGGTGACGCCGGCGCCCCGTGCGCTGTTCAGGTCGGTGACCGCGTCGCCGACCATCACCGTCCGCGCGGGGTCGGAGCCGAGCACGGCGAGTGCTTTGAGGACGATGTCGGGGGCGGGCTTGGGCCGGTCCACCTCGTCGGAGCCGATCACCACGGTGAACAGGTCGAGGAGACCGAGCTGTTCGAGGAGCGACCGGGCCCGCGGCCCGCTCTTGCCCGTGGCCACGGCGAGCCCGATGCCGTGGGCGCGCAGCTCCCGCAGCATTTCCGGCACGCCGTCGAAGACGGGCACCAGGTGCGCGAGCCGGTAGCTCTCGCGGACGAACGGGACCTCCATCTCCAGCGGCAGCCCCATGATCTCCATGATGTCGGGGAAGTAGCGGCCCAGGTGCCGCTCGTACTCCTCGAACGGGGGCTCGCCGTCCCCCACCACCTCGGCGTACGCGGTGGTGAACGCCTGCCGCATCACGGCGAAGCTGTTGACCAGCACCCCGTCGAGATCGAAGACGACAGCGGTCGTCCCCCGCGCCCCGCCGCCCGGACAGCCGTGGCCGTCGGGAGCGTCGGGGCGATCGGGAAGGGCGTGGCCCTGGGTGGTGCCAAGACGGTCCATGGCGCTGTGGTGCTCCCTTTCGCAGGGCGGTGGCTTCGTGTGGGGAACCGGTCGGACCGGTGGTCGGTCGTGCCTGTCACGCGCGGTGTGACGGGGCCCTCTCCCGGGCGGCGTCCGCCGAGGAGTAGATCCGTTCGATGGCGCCGATGGTGCGGCGCGCCTCCTCGACGGCCCGGTGCGGGCCGGCCGGGCCGTGCAGCTGGGTGAGCAGCTCGTCCAGCTGCCGGTCGTACTCCGTGCCGACGGGCTCGCCGGGCACCGGGAGCGCACGGGTCCGCCCGTCGGCGGTGAGGGTCAACTCCGGGTGCTCCAGACGGTTGGGGCTGAAGCCGAACGTGCACCGCAGCGTCGCGGAGCCCTCGGTCCCCTCCACCCGGACGCGGGTGACGTCGCGCTCCTCGTGCGAGGCCCAACTGGCGTGCAGCGAGACGGAGACACCCCCGTCAGTGACGAGGAACGCACGGGCGGTGTCCTCGACGTCGATGACGTCGGAGCGCCTGCTCTCCCCGCCGTCCCCGGCACGCCAGGAGACCCGGGCGGTGTCCCGCGCGATGAAGTCGTCCGAGACCGCGCCAGTGACCTGCGCGAAGTCCGCGGTGCCCAGCAGCGGGGCGGCGATGTCGAACAGGTGCCACCCCAGGTCCATCAGGGCCCCGCCGCCGGACAGCCGGCCCCGGGTGAACCAGCCGCCCGCGTCCGGGACACCGCGGGCCCGCACCCAGGACAGCTCGACGTGGCGGACGGTGCCCAGTTCCCCGGCGCTCGTGAGCAGGGCCCGCACGTCGCCGCGGTGGCGGGCGGCGCTGCCGGCCAGGAGCCGTGCCCCGCCCGCGTGTTCGGCCTCGCCCAGGTGCCGGGCCTGTGCCGAGGTCAGACACACCGGCTTCTCGAGGAAGACCGGGATGCCCTTGAGGAGCAGGCTGCAGGCGATCTCGCAGTGCAGGTGGTTGGGGACGGCCACGATGGCCAGGTCCACCTGTGCCGGGTCGACCTCGTGCACGGCCGCCATGATCGGCACGTTGGGGAACTCGGCGGTGACCGCCGCCCGTGAGGCCGCGTCGGGGTCGACCGCCGAGGTCAGGGCGAAGCCGGGGTGGCGGCCCAGCCGGGGCAGCCAGATGGAGCGGGCCGCCCAGCCGAGCCCCACCACCGCGGTGCGGACCGGCCGGCCGTCCTGATGCGCTGTCATGAGCCGAGCACGTCGGCGACGACGGCGGCAACCTCGTGCATCTGCTCCTCGGTCCCGAGCAGGGTCCGGTGGTGCAGCCAGATGCAGTCGGAGGTCAGCGCCTCCGAGTGCGGGCAGCGGCGGGCCAGTTCGTCCACCGACAGCTCCGGCGCGCCCATCTCCCAGAAGGCATCCGTGCGGTAGACGGCCCGGAAGGCGACGAACGCCGGAACGCCCCGCTCGATGAGGGTGTCGACGACCTGCGCGCGCTGCTCCTCGGTGATGCCCGGCACCCGGAACATCGCCATGTAATGCGGGTTGCGGTCGGTGCGCGGGTCCATCCGCTGCGGTACGACGCCGGGGATCTCCGCGAGCAGGGAGGACAGCACCGGCCAGCGCTCCTCGCGCGTGTCGATCTGCCCGCCCAGGCGCGCGAGCTGGGCGCGCAGCACCGCGGCGGAGAACTCGTTGAGCCGGAAGTTGGAGCCCGAGGTGCGATGGAAGTAGCCGCGGTCGCCGCGGGGGCGTCCGCAGCTGTGCCGGACGAAGGCGTGCTCGGCCATGTCCGCGTTCGGGAACAGCACCGCGCCGCCCTCGCCCGCGGTCATCAGCTTGCCGTTCTGGAAGGAGAAGGCGGCGGCCGAGCCCAGCTCGCCGACCCGCTTGCCGTTCCAGGTGGCACCCTGCGCGTGGGCGGCGTCCTGGATCAGGGGCACGCCCGTGTCGGCGGAGACCTTGGCCAGGGCGTCCATGTCGGCGAACTGGCCGGCCATGTGCACGGGCATGATGGCGCGGGTCTTCGAGGTCACGGCCTTCGCCGCCTCGGCCGCGTCCAGGCAGTACGTCTCCGGGTCCACGTCCACCGGCACCACGACCGCGCCGAGGCGCTGAGCGGCCTGGGACGAGGAGATGAAGGTGAAGGCGGGCACGATCACCTCGGTCCCCGGCCCGACCCCCAGCACCTCCAGGGCCACTTCGAGGGCGTGCGTGCCGTTCGTGACGGCCAGGGCGTGCTCACTGCCGTGGTACTCGGCGAACTCCTGCTCGAAAGCGTCGACTTCGCCGCCGCCCATGCGCCACCACTGGCCCTGCTCCAGGGCGCGGATGAGGCCGGTCCGCTCCGCGTCGTCGTACTGCGGCCACGCGGGAAGGTCCGAACCGAGTTGCACACCACTGCTCATGCTGTTCCCTGCTCCTTCGGTCTATGCGCATGCGAATGCTGCTGTCGGCGATCGCCGCTGGGGGCACCGGGCGGAACCGCCCGTCACGGGTGGGGGTGTTCACGCGGATGCCGGCATGGGAGGCGCGACCGTCGGCGCGCTCCACGCGCTGGGCAGCAGGCCCGGGAGGGGCTCGGTCGTCGCGATTAGCACGTTAACCCGTGCTTGGCGAGACGTCATTCCCCTGTGGCATCCCCTATGTTCCCCCTTGTGATTGCACGCATACCGGGATCCGGTGCTCCGCCGTCGGCCCCCGTGCTATAAAAACCACTTCCCGGTGGTTCCGTACTTACGGATAAAGGTGCGCAGTGAGCAGGCTTCTCTTGGTGAACGGGCCGAATCTCGGCATACTCGGGAGTCGTCAGCCCGAGATCTACGGGACGGACACGCTCGCCGACATCGAAAGATGGGTCGCCGAAGAAGTGGCGGACCGCGGCTGGAAAGTGGACGCGTTCCAGCACGACGGCGAGGCGGAGATGATCCGCACGATCCAGGACAACTACGACTCGGTCGGCGCGATCGTCAATCCCGCCGCCCTGATGATGGCCGGCTGGGGACTGAGGGACGCGCTGGCCAACTACCCGCGCCCGTGGATCGAGGTTCACCTCTCCAACATCTGGGCCCGCGAGCAGTTCCGTCACGAGTCGGTGACCGGCCCGCTCGCCACCGGGGTGATCTTCGGCCTGGGTGCCACGGGCTACCGGCTCGCCGCCCGCGCGCTGCTGGACAAGGTCACCGACCACTGACCCGGCGCCACCGGCGCCCCCCGGCCGTCGCGCGCCGCGATGCCGCCACGCACACGACTGAGATCCGAGGACACGACACCATGCCCCAGACCCAGACGGCGGAAGCAGTGCTGGCCGCCCACCGCGACCGGTTGCGCCCCGTCGACCGGCTGATCCCGGAGGCCGCCGCGCTGCCGGAGCCCGGCGAGGGCGAAGAGATCCTGGAGGCCGAGGGGGCACAGGGCCTGCTGACCCACGTCCGGGTCGACCCCGAGGCGCTGGAGGCCGTGCTCGGCCCGCTGGACCGGTGGGAGCTGACCCCGAGGGTCACGGGACCCGAGGCGATGGCCGCCCTGCTGACTCGCTGGCAGGACCACATGCGCAGCCACCCGGAGGCCCCCGGCGCGGACTCGATGGCCGCCGTCGAGTGGCCCAGCCGCGACGTGGCCATGACCAAGGTGCTGCGCTCCTTCGGGTTCGTGCCCGAGTTCGTGATGATCGGCCGGATCAGGGGCACCGCCCCGGTGCCGGAGACGCGCCGGGTCCAGGTGCGCCGCGCCACCCCCGCGGACAGCGAGGCGGTCTGCGAACTCCAGATGGTGGAGACCCGGTTCGACGCCGCCGTGAGCGGCGCGGAGGAGCGGGCCACGACCGAGGCGCTGCTGCGCGAGGAGATCACCACCTCGTTCAAGCGCGACGAGCCGCTGATCTGGGTCGCCGAGTACGAGGGCGACATCGTCGGCATGCACCGCGGCGAGGACCCCTCCGAGATGCAGCAGGCCTGGCTCGCGACGAAGATCACCGTCACCCCCGTCGCACACCTGGTCTGCCAGGCCGTCAAGGAGGGCTATCGGGGCCTGGGCATCGGCACCGCCCTCGCCAACCAGGTCCACGCCGACCTGGACGCCATGGGCATGGGCGCCTCGGTCGGCTATCAC
The DNA here is from genome assembly GCF_055574875.1 of Streptomyces sp. NPDC034670. Classification (NCBI taxonomy): domain Bacteria; kingdom Bacillati; phylum Actinomycetota; class Actinomycetes; order Kitasatosporales; family Streptomycetaceae; genus Streptomyces; species Streptomyces sp. NPDC034670. Next base: position 16,095 of record NZ_JBVITR010000061.1, on the reverse strand, counting down.
GCGATGTTCAACCCGGTCTCCACTCCGTTCTGGCACCGGCACGGATGGCGTCCGTACTGGAACCGCTGGATGCGCACCCCGGCCGTCTGACGGCACCCCGGCGAGAATTCGTACGAATCCTGTGGAGACGAACATGCTGGTGCAGGCGTTGGAGGAACGGGCCGCCACCGTTCCGTACCTCACGGCCCTCGAATGCGAGGGCGAGGAGCTCACCTTCCGGGAGGCGCACGAGCGGGCCGACCGGCTCGCCCGCCACCTGGTCGCCCAGGGAGTGGGACCCGACCGCGTCGTCGCGGTCATGCTGCCGCGCTCCACGGACCTCCTCGTGGCGCTCCTCGCGGTGCTGAAGGCGGGCGGCGCCTACCTCGCGCTCGACCCGGAACACCCCGACGAGCGCGTCGCGTTCCAGGTCCGCGATGCCGCTCCCGTCGTGCTGCTGACCTCGTCCCGCATCGACGCCGACCGCACCCGGCTGGGCTTGCCCACCGTCGTCCTCGACGACCCGGCGACCGCCGAGACCCTGGCCGGCCTGCCCGCCGGGCACCTCACGGACGCCGAGCGGACCGCCCCGACGGGCCCCGAGGACCTCGCCTACGTCATCTACACCTCGGGCTCCACCGGCACCCCCAAGGGCGTCGAGATCCCCGTGCGCGCCCTGCACAACCTCCTGGAGGCGATGCGGGAGCGGCTGGGCCTGGGCCCCGGCGACCGCATGCTGTCGGTGACCACCGCCACCTTCGACATGTCGGTGCCCGAGCTGTTCCTGCCGTACTACACCGGCGCCCGCGCGGTCATCGCGCCCCGGGCCACCGGACAGGACCCGCAGGCGCTGGGCGACCTGATCGTCCGCCGGGAGATCGGCACCGCGCAGGCCACGCCCACCCACTGGCACATGCTGTCCACCGTCAGCCCCGAGGCGCTGCGCGGCCTGCGCATCCTCATCGGCGGCGAGGCGCTCTCGGAGAAGCTGGCCGCGACCCTGCTCGGCCTCGGTGCCGAGGTCGTCCAGTGGTACGGGCCCACCGAGACGACCGTGTGGTCCACCGTCCACCCGGTCACCGGCCCCGAGGACGCCGCTGTCATCGGCCGGCCGCTGCGCAACACCCGGCTGTACGTCCTGGACGAGGACCTCGAGCCCGTCGCCCCCGGCACCGAGGGCGAGCTCTTCATCGCCGGCGACGGCGTGGCGCGCGGCTACCTCAACCGGCCCGAGCTGACCGCCGAGCACTTCCTGCCCGACCGCGACGGCGACGCCCTGATGTACCGCACCGGCGACGTGGTGCGGCTGCGTCCCGACGGCAACCTGGAGTACGTCGGCCGCACCGACCACCAGGTCAAACTGCACGGCTTCCGCATGGAGCTCGGCGAGATCGAGGCCGTCCTGGAGCGGTCCGAGGACGTCGACCAGGCGGCCGCGACGGTCCGCGAGGACCGGCCGGGCGACCGGCGTCTGGTGGCCTACGTGACCGCCGCCGCGGACCGCACGCCCGACGCCGGGCAGCTGCGCGACTTCGTCGCCGAGGCGCTGCCCCTGTACATGGTGCCGTCCGCCGTGGTGACCCTCGGGGAGTTCCCGCTCACGCCCAACGGCAAGCTCGACCGCAAGGCCCTGCCGGCCCCCGTCGTCACCGCGACGGCCATGGTCGAGACCCACCTCACCCAGTCGGAGCTGCTGCTCGGCAGGCTCTTCGCCGAGGTGCTCGGCGTGGGCCGGGTCGGTCCGCGCGACAGCTTCTTCGACCTCGGCGGCTCCTCCGTGCTGGCGGCCCGGCTGCTGGCCCGGGTGCGCTCCGAGATGAACCTGGAACTGTCGATCCGGATGCTCGTGGAGTCCCCGACGCCCGCCGAGCTGTCCCGGCGGCTGACCGGCGAGGAACCCCAGGACTCCTTCGACGTGCTGCTGCCCCTGATGACCAAGGGCTCGGCACGGCCGCTGTTCTGCATGCGCCACCTCGGCGGCACCGCCTGGTGCTACGGCGTGCTCGCCCAGCACTTCAGCCTGGATTACCCCATCTACGGGCTCCAGTCGCACACTTTTCAGGAGTTCGACAGCCCCGTCGACACCATCGCGGCCATGGCGGCGGACTACGCGGACCGCATCGCCGGTGTGCAGCCCGAGGGCCCCTACCGCATTCTGGGCTGGTCCTTCGGCGGCATCCTCGCCCACGCCGTGGCAGCCGAGTTCCAGAAGCGCGGCGAGGAGGTCGAGTTCCTCGGCGTGTTCAACACCAACCCGCACATCACGGACAAGGAGGACCGTGACGAGCAGGGCCTGATCGAGCTGATCCTGCTGATCAACGGCAGGGACCTCGACCAGTACGAGCGCCCCCTGCGCTACGAGGACGTCGCGGAGTTCGCCGACATGGCGACCAACTACGCCTGGCGCGGGAGGAAGAGCGCGGCCGAGACCTTCGTCGAGACCATGCTCACCGACCTCGGCGCCTGGAAGGCGCACACGCCGGAGAAGTACAGCGGCACGATGCATCTGTTCGCGGCCGACCCCAGCCCGGTGGCCGAGGCCGCCTCCAGCGAGGCCTGGGCCCCGTACGTCGCGGGCGAGATCGTCCGCCACGAACTGGGCTGCGGTCACGAGGAGATGCTCAGCAGCCCCCGCGTGCTCGGCACGGTCGCCGAGATCGTCTCCGGTCACCTCGCCGACTGAGTGGTCCGGGGGACAGCCATCACCTACCACCTGGGCATCGACGTGGGCGGCACCAAGGTCGCCCTGCGCGCGGAGCACCCGGACGGCACCGTGCGCGAGGCGGGCTTCCGGTGGCCCAGCGGCGCCACCGACGCGGCACGGGACCTGGACCTGCTGGTCCGGGAGGCCCGTGAGCTGTGTGCCGGCGCCCCGGACGAGCCGGCGGGCGTCGGCGTGGCGATCCCCGCCACCCTGGACGCGGAGGGCGTCGTCACGGCCTGGCCCAACCGGCCGGACTGGCACGGCCTCGACGTCGGCGGCGCGCTGCGCGGTGCCTTCGCCGCCGCGGACGTCGTCTGCGCCGACGACGGCGACCTCGCGGCCCTCGCCGAGGCGCACGCGGCCGGCCTTCCCGACCTGCTGTACCTCGGGGTCGGCACCGGAGTCGGCGGCGGCGTCGTCCTCGGCGGCCGGCTGCTGCCCGGCCCCTCGCGGGGCTCCTGCGAGATCGGCCACCTGATCGTCGACCGCCGCTCCGGGGAGCGGTGCGACTGCGGGCGGCACGGCTGCGTGCAGTCCGTCGCCTCGGGCCCCGCCCTCCTGCGCGCCGCCGCCCGCGCCCGCGGCGCCGAGGTCACCTACGACGAACTGGTGCGGGGCTTCGCCGACGGCGCCCCTTGGGCCACCGGCCCGGTGGGCGAGGGGTGCGAGGCCCTGGCCGCCGCCGCCGTCGGGGTGTGCGAACTGCTGCACCCCATGACCGTCGTGGTCGGCGGCGGGTTCGCCGACGGCCTGCCCGGTCTCACCGACGCGCTCGCCGCCCGGACGGCGCTCCTGGCCCGCCCCGGCCATCCGCCGCCGGCCGTACGGCCCGCCCGGCTCGGCGGCCTCTCCTCACTGCACGGCGCGGTCCTGCTGGCAAGGACAGGGAACACGGAGAAATGAAGGTCGGGGCGCCCCGACCGTTCGCCCCTACACCGCCGAACGCGGCATCTCCGCCAGCACCCGCGCGACGACGTCCTCCGGCAGGTCGCGCACCAGCTCGGCCCCGTCCTCGCCGTCCAGCACGAAGGTCAGCCCCTTCGTCGCCTTCTTGTCCAGCCGTACGAGCTCGACCAGCATGTCCGGGGAGACGTCCGCGGGCAGCTCGTGGGGCAGCCCGTAGTGGCGCACCACCTCCAGGTGCTCCTCCGCCCGCTGCTCGTCGATCCGGCCCAGCGCAAGGGCGAGCCGCCCCGCGAACACGGTGCCGACCGCCACCGCCTCGCCGTGCCGCAGCCGGAAGCCGGTGGCCAGCTCCAGCGCGTGGCCCAGCGTGTGACCGTAGTTGAGCAGATGACGCAGACCGGTGTCGCGCTCGTCGGCGGACACGATCTGCGCCTTGCGCGCCACGCTCGCCGCGATCTGCCCTGGCAGCGACAGCCCCCGCAGGTCGCCGGCGCCGATGAAGTGGCAGCGGGCGATCTCCCCGTAGCCGTTGAGTACCTCCCGCTCCGGCAGGGTCTCCAGATAGTCGGTGTCGCACAGCACGGCACTGGGCTGCCAGTAGGCGCCGACGAGGTTCTTGCCCTCGGGCGTGTTCACCGCGGTCTTGCCGCCGACACTGGCGTCCACCTGCGCGAGCAGCGTGGTCGGCAGATGCACCACGGGCACCCCGCGGTGGAACAGGGCGGCGGCGAGACCCACGACGTCCGTCGTCGTGCCGCCGCCGACGGAGACGACCACGTCGTCACGGGTCAGGCCGAAACGCACGAACTCCCGGCACAGGGACTCGACCGTGCCGAGCGTCTTGTCCTTCTCGCCGTCGCGCGCCCGCACGACCAGCGAGGGCACCCCGGGGTCGGGCACCCAGGCGTCGGGCCGGGCCGAGACCACCGCGGCGCGCCGCGCTCCCAGCCGCTCGACGACCCCGGGCAGCGAGTGCCGCACCCCGGGGCCGATGTCGACGGCGTAGGAGCGCTCGCCGAGTTCCACCTGGATGCGGGTGTGGGGGTGCACGAAATCCGTCATGTCTGCGCGTGTCCCTTTTCCTGAGGGTCCCGCCACGGCGGAGGCGGCCGGGAAACATCCCGATCCCAGGGTGCCGGCGGAATGCGACGCCCGCTTTTCGCGGGTGCATTTCGGGCCGACGGCCGACAACGCAATGACTACTGGTCCGGCGGTGCAGCCTAATGTCATAGGCCCGCCGCGCCAAACGCCCGTGGATTAATTCTGATCACTCTTCAAGTTAGGGATGCCTAGGGGGGTGATGAGGGGGGCCGTGAGGAGTTACGGGTGGCAAGACTGTCCGGGTAGGGGAACCATCTGCCGTTGCGGGCCGCCCGTCTGCTGTCGCCCCGGAGGGATGACGACACATGTTGCGTACGGAGCTGATCCGGCCGCTGCCCGAGCTGCTGGCCCACCAGGCCCGCCACTTCGGAGCCAAGGTCGCCTACCGTGATGCCCGGCGGAGCGTCAGTTACACCGATCTGGAGGCGCGGACCCGGCGACTGGCCGGCCACCTCGCTGATTTGCGACTGCAACCAGGCGATCGTGCCGCGATCTGTCTGGGCAACCGCGTCGAGACCGTCGAGAGCTACTACGCCATCACCCGAGCCAGCGCCATCGGCGTCCCGGTCAATCCGCGCAGCAGCGACGCGGAACTCGCGCACCTCCTCGACGACAGCGGTGCCCGGATCGTCGTCACCGACCACCCGCACGTGGAGCAGCTGCGGCGCCTGCTGCCGGACCGGCCCCACCTGACGGTCGTCCTGGTCGGCGACGAGCCGCTGCCGCCCGGCTTCCTCTCCTACGAGGCCTTCGCGACCCGTGAGCCCGCCACGCCGGCCCGCGACGACCTCGGTCTCGACGATCTCGCATGGATGCTCTACACCTCCGGAACCACCGGTAGACCCAAGGGAGTTCTTTCCACCCAGCGCAACTGCCTGTGGTCGGTGGCCGCCTGCTACGTGCCGGTCCCCGGACTGGGCCCCGAGGACCGGGTCGTCTGGCCGCTCCCCCTCTTCCACAGCCTCTCGCACATCGCCTGCGTGCTCTCCGTGGTGGCCGTCGGCGCCACCGCGCGTATCGTCGACGGCCTGTCGGCCGAGGACGTGCTGACCGCACTGGAGGAGGAGCGCGCCACCTTCCTGGCCGGTGTCCCCACCCTGCTGCACTACCTGCTCGACGCGGCCCGCGACCGCGGCTTCACCGCCCCCCGGCTCCGGGTGGCCCTGGTGGGCGGCGCGGTCACCACCGCCTCGCTGCGCCGCTCGTTCGAGCGTGTCTTCGGCATCCCCCTCATCGACGCCTACGGCTCCACCGAGACCTGCGGTGCCATCACCGTCAACTGGCCCTCGGGCGCCCGGACGGAGGGCTCCTGCGGACTGCCGGTGGTGGGCCTGGGCGTACGCCTGGTCGACACGCGGACCGGTGAGGACGTCGCCGGCGGCCGGGAGGGCGAGGTGTGGGTGCGCGGCCCGAGCGTCATGGCCGGTTACCACAACCAGCCCGAGGCCACCGCGGCCGCCTTCCACGACGGCTGGTACCGCACCGGCGACCTGGCCCGCTGCGACGAGGCCGGGTACTTCACCATCACCGGCCGCAGGAAGGAACTGATCATCCGCGCGGGGGAGAACATCCACCCCGGCGAGGTGGAGGAGGTCCTGCGCACCGTCCCCGGAGTCGCCGACGTCGCGGTGGTCGGCAAGCCGCACAACGTGCTCGGCGAGGTACCGGTCGCGTTCATCGTCCCCGGCCCCCGGGGACCGGACACGGAAGCGCTGTTCGCCGCGTGCCGCGAGCACCTCTCCTACTTCAAGGTGCCGGAGGAGCTCTACGAGATCGAGGCGGTCCCGCGCACCGCCTCCGGCAAGATCGTCCGGCACCGGCTCCTCGAGACCCCCGCGCGGCTGCGCGCCACCAGCAGCGGCCTGTACGACTCGTTGTTCCGCGTCGACTGGATACCCAGCTCCCCGATCTCCTTCGGCGGGGCCCGGGGCAAGCAGGGCGGCTGGGCGCTGGCCGGCCCCGACCCCCTCGGCGTGGCCGCCGCGCTGCGCGATGCCGGCACCCCGTGCGAGGCCGCCTCCGACCAGGCCGTCGTCCATACGCCGGCCGACGGCCCGGACGTCCTCCTCCTGGACCGGACCGCCTACGACTGCGGCGCGGGCATCGAGGAGTTCGTCGCCTCCCTCCAGGACCGGCTGGCCGACGACGACCGGCACGTCACGCTCGTGGTGCTCACCCGGCGCGCCGTGGCCGCCGGAGACGGCGAGGACGTGCTGGATCCCGCGCACACCCCGCTGTGGGGCCTCGTCCGCGCCCTGCAGACCGAGCATCCCGGCCGGCTCGTCCTCGCCGACCTCGACACCGACGGCCTCGGCGCCGACGGCGCACGGCCCCTGGTCGCCGCCGTCAACGCCGGTGAGCCGCAGTTCGCCGTCCGCTCCGGGGTCGCCCTGCTGCCGCGCCTGGCCCGCGTCTCCATGGACGCCGAGGCGGCGCCGCGGCCGCTGCTCGACCCCGACGGGACGGTCCTGGTCACCGGTGCCGCCACCGCCCGGGGCGCGGCCCTCGCCCGCCACCTCGCGACCGCGCACGGCGCCCGCCACCTGCTCCTCGCCCACACCCCGGGCCACGGCGACGAGAGCGTGCAGACCCTGTGCGAGGACCTCGCCCGGACCGGCGTCCGCGCCACCGTCGTCGCCTGCGACCCGAGCGACCGCGCCGCCCTCGCCGCACTGCTGGCCGAACGGGGCAGGCCTCCGCTGACGGCCGTCGTGCACGCGGAGGAGATCACCGGTACCGGCACCGTGTCCGCCGCGGCCCACGCCCTGCACGACATGACCGCCGGCCTCGACCTGCGCGCGTTCGTCCTGTGCTCCTCGCCCCTCGGCGTCCTCGGCGCCCCCGGCGCCGGCGACATCGCCTCCGAGTGCGCCGCCCTGGACGCCCTGGCCCAGCACCGGCGCGCCCACGGCCTGCCCGCCCTGTCCCTGGCCTGGGGCCCTTGGGCCGACGGCACCGCCGGAAGCGCCGTCCCCTACGGAGCGGGCGAACTCACCGAACAGCAGGCCCTGGTGATGTTCGACGCCGCGCACGCCGCGGGAGAGGCCGCGTTCGTCGCGATGCGCCTCGACAACGCCGCCCTGCTCACCGGCCCGGTCCCCGCCCCGCTGTACGGACTGATCGACACCACGGCCCGCCGGGAGCCGACGGAGACTGCCGACCTGCGCGGCCGGCTGGAAGGCCTGCCCGAGGAGGAGCGGGAGGAGCACCTGCTGCGGCTGGTGCGCGACGAGACCGCCACGGTCCTCGGCCACGATGGCGCCGAGGACGTCCAGACCGACCGGGCATTCAAGGAGATGGGGTTCACCTCCCTGATGGCGGTCTCCCTGCGCGACCGGCTCAACACCGCCACCGGGCTGCGGCTCCCCGCCACCAGCGCCTTCGACCACCCCACCCCCGAGGCACTGGCCCGGCAACTGCTGCGCGAGGTCCACGGCGAGCCGGCCGACGAGCCGGGCCCCTCCGCACGGCCCGCGGCGACCCCGGACGACGACCCGATCGCCATCGTCTCGATGGGGTGCCGGCTGCCCGGCGGCGTCTCGTCCCCCGAGGACCTGTGGCGCCTGGTCGCCGACGGCGACGACGGCCGCTCCCCGTTCCCCTCCGACCGCGGCTGGAACCTCGGCGAACTGTACGACCCCGACCCCGACGCGGCCGGGAAGTCCTACGTCATGGAGGGCGGCTTCCTCGACGACGTCGCCGGCTTCGACGCCGAGTTCTTCGGGATCTCCCCGCGCGAGGCCGTCGCGATGGACCCCCAGCAGCGGCTCCTCCTGGAGACCTCCTGGGAGGTCTTCGAACGCGCCGGCCTGGACGTGGACGCGCTGCGCGGCGCGAGCGTCGGCGTCTTCGCCGGGTCCATGTACCACGACTACACCACCCGCGCGGTACGGCCCACCAAGGAGGTCGAGGGCTACCTCGGCGTGGGCGGCGCGGGCAGCGTCGTCTCCGGCCGGGTGTCCTACACCTTCGGCTTCGAGGGCCCCGCCGTGACGGTGGACACCGCCTGCTCGTCCTCGCTGGTCGCCCTGCACCTGGCCGCCCAGGCGCTGCGCACGGGGGAGTGCTCCCTGGCGCTGGCCGGCGGCGTCACCGTGATGTCGACCCCCGGCAGCTTCGTCGAGTTCTCGCGGCAGCGCGGCCTCGCCCCCGACGGCCGCGTCAAGGCCTTCGCCGCCGGGGCGGACGGCACGAACTGGTCCGAGGGAGTGGCCCTGCTGCTCCTCGAACGGCTCTCCGACGCCCGCCGCAACGGCCACGAGGTCCTCGCCGTCGTGCGCGGCAGCGCGGTGAACCAGGACGGCGCGTCCAACGGCCTGACCGCGCCCAACGGTCCCTCCCAGCAGCGGGTGATCCGCCAGGCGCTGGCCAACGCCGGGCTGACGGCGGCCGACGTGGACGCGGTCGAGGCGCACGGCACGGGCACGTCCCTGGGTGACCCGATCGAGGCCCAGGCCCTCATCGCCACCTACGGCCGGGAACGGCCCGGCGAGGACCGGCCCCTGTGGCTGGGCTCGCTGAAGTCGAACATCGGACACGCCCAGGCCGCCGCCGGCGCGGCAGGCGTGATCAAGATGGTGCAGGCCATGCGGCACGGAGTGCTGCCCAGGACGCTGCACGTCGACGCCCCGACGCCCGAGGTCGACTGGACCCGCGGCGCCGTCAGACTCCTCACCGAGTCCAGGCCCTGGCCCGAGACCGGACACCCGCGCCGCGCGGGCGTGTCCTCCTTCGGGATCAGCGGCACCAACGCCCACGTCCTCCTCGAACAGCCCGAGGATCCCGGGACGCCGCCCGCCGGCAGACCGTCCCCGGCCGGCACGCCGGAACGCGCACTGCCCGACGGGCTCCTCCCGTACGTCCTGTCCGCCAAGTCCCCCGAGGCCCTGCGCGCCCAGGCCGGACGCGTCGCCGGTCTCCTCGGAGCCGAGGACGCCCCCTCCCCGGCCGACATCGCCCTCACCCTCGGCGGACGTCGGGCCTTCGCCCACCGCGCGGTCGTCGTCGCCTCCTCCGCGGAAGAGGCCCGCACCGCCCTGGCCGGCCTCGCCGCCGGCGACGGCACGACAGGCACCGCCACCGGCGGCCGACTCGCGTTCGTCTTCTCCGGCCAGGGCGCCCAGCGCCCCGGAGCGGGCCGCGAACTGTACGACGCGTTCCCCGCCTACGCCCGCGCCTTCGACGAGGCCTGCGCCGCCCTCGACCACGGACTCGAACACCCCCTGCACGACATCGTCTTCGCCGAACCCGGCACCCCCGAGGCGGACCTGCTCGACCGGACCGCCTACACCCAGGCGGCCCTGTTCGCCGTGGGCGTCGCCCTCTACCGGCTCGTCGAGTCCTGGGGCGTGCGCCCCGACCTGGTCGCCGGCCACTCCATCGGTGAACTCGCCGCCGCCCACGTCGCCGGCGTCTGGTCCCTGGCGGACGCCGCGACCCTGGTCGCCGCCCGCGGCGCGATGATGCAGCGCCTCCCCGAGGGCGGCGCCATGATCGCCGTACAGGCCACCGAGGACGAGGTCGCCGCCGAGACGACCGGGGCGGTCGCCGTCGCGGCGCTCAACGGCCCCGAGGCCGTGGTCCTCTCCGGCGACACCCCCGCCGTCGAAGCGGCGGCCGCCCGGTTCGCCGCCCTCGGCCGCCGGACGAAGCGGCTGCGCGTCTCGCACGCCTTCCACTCGGCGCGCATGGAGCCCATGCTGGACGCCTTCCGCGACGTCGCCGCCCGGCTGGACTTCCACGCCCCGGCCCTGCCCGTCGTCTCCAACCTCACCGGCACCCTCGCCGACCCCCGCGAACTGCGCACCCCCGACTACTGGGTGCGGCACGTCCGCGGCACCGTCCGCTTCGCCGACGGCCTGCGCACCCTGCGCGAACAGGGCGTCACCACCGTGCTCGAACTCGGCCCCGGCGGAGTGCTGACTGCCATGGCGCAGGACAGCCTCCCCGAGGACGTCGACTGCGTGGCCGCACTGCGCGACGGACGGCCCGAACCCGTGACGCTGCTCACGGCCATCGGCCGCGCCCACACCAGGGGCGTCCCCGTCGACTGGGCCGCCCTGCTCGCGGGCGGCGACGCCCGCGCCACCACCGCCGTACCGACCTACGCCTTCCAGCACCGGCGCTACTGGCTCGACGCCACCCCCGCCGCCGGCGACCTCAGCGCCGCGGGCATCACCGCGGCACAGCACCCGCTGCTCGACGCGACGGTGGAAGTGCCCGAGGCCGACGCCGTCACCTTCACCGGCCGCCTCTCCTTGGCCGACCGGCCCTGGCTCGCCGACCACGCGGTCGGCGGCACCGTCCTGCTGCCCGGAACGGCCCTCGTCGAGATGACCGTCCGGGCCGGCGACGAGGTCGGCTGCGGAAGCGTCCGCGAACTCGTCCTGGCCGCACCCCTGGTACTGCCCGAGACCGGCGCCGTCCGCATCCGGGTGCACGTCGGCGCCCCCGACGGGACCGGCGACCGCCCCGTCTCCGTCCACTCCCGCCCCGACGGCGACGAGGGCCCCTGGACCCGCCACGCGAGCGGCACCCTCACGGAATCCGGCGACGCCCCCGGCCCCGGCACCGGCGCCTGGCCCCCGCCGGACGCCACGGCCGTGCCCGTCACCGACTTCTACCCGCGGCGCGCCCGGGACGGCTACGCCTACGGCCCCGCCTTCCAGGGACTGAGCGCCGCATGGACCCTCGGCGAGGAGGTCTTCGCCGAGGTCGCCCTCGACGACGAACACCACGACGAAGCCGCCCGGTTCGGCCTGCACCCCGCCCTCTTCGACGCCGCCCTGCACCCCAGCGCCCTCGGCGCCGTCGACGAACCCGCCGACGGAGCCCGTCTGCTGCCCTTCGCGTGGAACGGCGTACGCCTGCACGCCGCCGGCGCCAAGGCCCTGCGGGTGCGGATCACCCCCGTCGGGGAGAACGCGGTCGGCCTGTGCGTCACCGACACCACCGGCGCCCCGGTCGCCGACGTCGACTCCCTCGTCCTGCGCCCCGTGGCCGCCGAACGGCTGCGCCCCACCGGACCGACCGGACACGAGTCGCTGTTCCGCACCGAGTGGACACCGCTGCCGGTCACGGCCCGGCCGGACGGCCTCGACGGCTTCCGCGTCCTCGAAGCCACCGGCGACGGCACCCGGCCCGAGGCCGTCCACGCACTGACCGCCCGCGTCCTCGAACACCTCCAGACGTTTCTGGCCGACACCGAAACCGACGACGGCGCACGGCTCCTCGTGCTCACCCGGGGCGCCGTCACCGTCCGCGACGGCGAGAACGCCACCGACCCGGCCGCGGCCGCCGTCTGGGGCCTCGTGCGCTCCGCTCAGTCCGAACACCCCGGCCGCTTCGTCCTGGCCGACACCGACCACCTCGCCACCTCCCGCGACGCGCTCACCGGGCTCCCCGCAGTCGCCGACGCTCTGGAAGAGACACAGTTCGCGGTGCGGGACGGCGAGGTCACCGTGCCCCGCCTCGTCCCCGCCGCCGGACCCGCCCTGACCGTCCCCGGGGACACCGGCGCCTGGCACCTCGACACCACCGGGCCCGGCACCCTGGAGAACCTTGCCCTCGTCCCGGACGCCGACCCCGGCCCCCCGGCCCACGGCCAGGTCCGCGTCGCCGTCCGCGCCGCGGGCATGAACTTCCGCGACGTCATGATCGCCCTGGACATGTACCCCGGCGACGCCGCGATCGGCGGCGAGGCGGCCGGCGTCGTCCTCGCGACCGGCCCCGGCGTCGACGGCCTGAAGCCCGGCGACCGGGTCATGGGACTCTTCCCCGGCGGCGCGTTCGCCCCCGAGGCCACCACCGACCACCGCAGGCTCGTCCGCGTCCCCGCCGGATGGACCTTCGCCCAGGCCGCCGCCGCGCCCATCGCGTTCCTCACCGCCCTCTACGGCCTGCGCGACCTGGCCGACGTCCGGCCCGGCGAGACCGTCCTCGTCCACGCCGCGGCCGGCGGCGTCGGCATGGCCGCCGTCCAGATCGCCCGCCACCTCGGCGCCGAGGTCTGTGGCACCGCGAGCCCCGGCAAGTGGGACACCCTGCGCGCCCAGGGACTCGACGACGCCCACATCGCCAACTCCCGCACCACCGACTTCGAACAGCACTTCCTCGACACCACCGGCGGACGCGGCGTCGACGTCGTCCTCGACGCCCTCGCCGGTGAGTTCGTCGACGCGTCGCTGCGCCTGCTCCCGCGCGGCGGCCGCTTCCTCGAAATGGGCAAGACCGACATCCGCGACGCCGCCGAGGTCGCCGAGCGCCACCCCGGGGTGCGGTACCGCGCCTACGACCTCGTCGAGGCGGACCACGACCGGGTGCGCGAACTGCTGGACGAACTCGTCGCCCTCTTCGACCGCGGCGCCCTCACCCCCCTGCCCGTGACCGCGTGGGACGTACGCCAGGCCCCGGACGCCTTCCGGCACCTCAGCAGAGCCCGCCACACCGGCAAGGCCGTCCTGACCCTGCCTCACCGGCCCGACCCCGACGGCACCGTCCTGGTCACCGGCGGCACCGGCTCCCTCGGCGCACTCGTCGCCCGCCACCTCGTCACCGCGCACGGCGCCCGCAACCTGCTCCTCACCAGCAGGAGCGGCCCCGACGCACCCGGCGCCCGGGAACTCGCCGCCGAACTCACCGCACTGGGCGCGAGCGTCACCGTCGAGGCCTGCGACGCCGCCGACCGCGACGCGCTCGCCGCGCTGCTGGCCTCCGTCCCGGCCACCGCGCCCCTCACGGCGGTGGTGCACACCGCCGGCGTCGTCGACGACGGCGTACTGGCGGCCCTCACCCCCGGGCGGACGGCCACCGTCCTGCGGCCCAAGGCCGACGCCGCCCTCCACCTGCACGACCTGACCCGGGACCTCGACCTCGCCGCCCTGGTGCTGTTCTCCTCGGCCGCGGGCACCCTCGGCAACCCCGGACAGGCCAACTACGCGGCCGCCAACTCCTTCCTCGACGCCCTCGCCCGCGTCCGCCGCGCCGAGGGACTGCCCGCCACATCGCTCGCGTGGGGCCTGTGGTCCCACGCGAGCGGCATGACCGGCACCCTCGCCGAGGCCGACCTGCGGCGCACCGCACGCGACGGCATGCTGGCACTGACCGCCGAGGACGGCCTGGCCCTCCTCGACGCCGCCCTGACGAGCGCCGAACCGGTCCTCGTACCGACCCGCCTCGACCTCGGCGTGCTACGCGAACGTGCCGCGTCCGGCACCCTTCCACCGATGCTGCGTGCGCTCGTGCGCGCGCCGCGCCGGACGGCGGCCGCCACCAAGGCCGCCGGACACACACTGGCCGAACGGCTCACCGGGCTCCCCGCGGACGAGAAGGCCGCCCTCGTCCTGGACGTGGTCCGCCGGGAGGCCGCCGCGGTCCTCGGCCACTCCGACGCCTCACTGGTCGTACCCGAACGGGCCTTCAAGGAGGCCGGGTTCGACTCGCTGACAGCGGTGGAACTGCGCAACCGGCTCACCAGGGCCGCCGGCACCGGACTGCCGGCGACGGCCGTCTTCGACTACCCGGCGCCCACCGCCCTCGCCGACTACCTGCTCAGGACCATCGACCAGGAGTCCGACCCGGTCACCACCAAACTCGACGCCCTGGAAGCGGCGCTCGACGCCCTGCTGGCGGAGGAGCTGGAACACTCCGGCATCCACTCCCGCCTGCGGTTCCTCGGATCGCGACTCGAAGAGGCCGGCCAGGTCGGCGGCCCGGCGGAGAGCACCGACCGGGCCCGGCAGCTCGAAGCCGCCTCCGCCGACGACGTCTACGCCTTCATCGACAACGAGCTCGGGCTCGGCTGACCCGCCCTCGGGTACACCAAGAGGAGATCAGGTTCCATGACCACCGACGAGAAGGCTCTCACCTACCTCAAGCGGGTCTCGGCCGAGCTGCAGCAGACGCGGGAGAAACTGCGCGACGAGCAGAACCGGCGCACCGAACCCGTCGCCGTCGTCGCCATGGGATGCCGGCTGCCGGGCGGAGTGACCTCCCCCGAGGGACTGTGGCGGCTGGTGGCCGACGGCGCCGACGCGGTCGGCCCCTTCCCGGCCGACCGCGGCTGGGACCTCGACGGCCTCTACGACCCCGACCCGGACGTGTCCGGTACCTCCTACGTCCGTGAGGGCGGGTTCCTCGACGACGTGGCCGGGTTCGACGCCCCGTTCTTCGGGATCTCCCCGCGCGAGGCGCTGGCGATGGACCCGCAGCAGCGGCTGCTCCTGGAGACCTCCTGGGAGACCCTGGAGCGCGCCGGGATCGACCCCACCACGCTCAAGGGCGAGAGCGTCGGCGTCTTCACCGGCGTGGCAGGCCAGGAGTACGCCCCGCGCATGGGCACCGGCTCCGAGGAGATCGAGGGGTACGTCCTCACCGGCGGCGCGGGCAGCGTCGTGTCGGGCCGGGTCGCGTACACCCTGGGCCTCGAGGGGCCCGCGGTGACGATCGACACCGCCTGCTCCTCGTCCCTCGTGGCGATCCACCTCGCCGCCCAGTCGCTGCGCTCCGGCGAGTGCACGCTGGCGCTCGCGGGCGGGGTGGCCGTGATGTCCACCCCGGGCGCCTTCGTCGAGTTCTCCCGGCAGCGCGGACTGGCCGCGGACGGCCGCGTCAAGGCCTTCGCCGCCGGCGCGGACGGCACCGCCTGGGCCGAGGGCGTGGGCGTGCTGCTGCTGGAGCGTCTGTCGGACGCGCGGCGCAACGGTCACCAGGTGCTGGCCGTGGTGCGGGGCAGCGCGGTCAACCAGGACGGCGCGTCCAACGGCCTGACCGCGCCCAACGGCCCCTCGCAGCAGCGGGTGATCCGCCAGGCCCTGGCGAACGCCCGGCTCTCGCCCGCCGACGTCGACGCGGTGGAGGCGCACGGCACCGGTACGTCTCTCGGTGACCCGATCGAGGCCCAGGCCCTCCTCGCCACCTACGGGCGTTCCCGCCCGGACGGCCGGCCGCTGTGGCTGGGCTCGCTGAAGTCCAACATCGGCCACGCCCAATCGGCCGCGGGTGTGGCGGGTGTGATCAAGATGGTGCAGGCGATGCGGCACGGGGTGCTGCCGAGGACGCTGCACGTGGACGCTCCGACGCCCGAGGTGGACTGGTCGTCCGGCGGGGTGGAGCTGCTGACCGAGGCGCGCGAGTGGCCGGAGCGCGACGAGCCGCGGCGCGCGGGTGTCTCGTCCTTCGGCATCAGCGGAACCAACGCGCACGTCATCCTGGAGCAGATCCGCAGCGAGGAGGCCGTCGAGGCCCCTGCGACGCCCGCGGCTCCCGTGGTCTCCGGTGAGGTGGTGCCGCTGGCCCTGTCCGGCAGGACGCCCGAGGCCCTGCGCGAGCAGGCGAGCCGGCTCGCCGACCATCTCCGCGTCCATCCGGACCGCCCGCTGCCCGATGTCGCCCTGTCCCTGACGTCG
>NZ_JBVITR010000060.1:0-39982 GCF_055574875.1 Streptomyces sp. NPDC034670 | reverse complement strand
GTGGTGGTCGGGGCTGGCCGCAACTGGTGCTAGACGGCAACAGGGATCAAGCAATGGGTGGACGCGAGCAGGAAGAACGCTCTCGGGGGACCCGACACCCGTGGGGGTGCCGGGCCCCCGGCGTTCCCGTGCGCCCCGCCGGAAGCGGGGGCCGGGCGCCGGGGTCCCGCGGCCGCCCGGCGCCGGGCGGGGCCGATGTACGAGACTGGACCCATGTCGATTCACGAGAACCTCCTCGGGGGGCCGCCCCCGACCCACCTCCCCGACGACCCCGGTCCGCGCGAGCTGCTCGCGTCGGGCACCTCGCCCGCCGACGTCGCCGCCCGCTACCCGACCTCCTCGCTGGCCTGGGCCCGCCTGGCCGACGAGGCGTTCGAGCGGGACAGCGTCGTGGAGTCGTACGCGTACGCCCGTACGGGTTACCACCGCGGACTGGACGCGCTGCGCCGCAACGGCTGGAAGGGCCACGGCCCGGTGCCCTGGGAGCACGAGCCCAACCGCGGCTTCCTGCGCGCCCTGCACGCCCTCGCCCGCGCCGCGCAGGCGATCGGCGAGCAGGAGGAGCACGAGCGCTGCGCCCAGTTCCTGAAGGACTCCTCGCCGACGGCCGCCCAGGTCCTCGGCTGAGCCGTCCGTGTCCCGGGGCCCGCCTGTGCGCAGGCGGGCCTTGCGGCGGTGGGGACCATTGCGGAGGATGCACCGTGGGGACCGGGGCCCCCGTGCCGGTAACGGCAGGGGCGGACCGCTACCCGGAGTACATTTCAGGAGACAGCGATGTCCCACGAGGCTCACGAGCCGGAGACCCCGCATCTCGACTTCGAGGGCACGACCCCCTACGAGGACTACGTCAGGGCCGACGTCCTCACCCACCTCCAGCACACCCTCTCCGACGACCCCGGAGAGATGGTCTTCCTGGTGACCACCCAGGTGATGGAGCTGTGGTTCACCGTCATCGTCCACGAGTGGGAGACCGCGGCGAAGGCGCTGCGGACGGACGACGTACCGACCGCGATCGACGCGCTGAAGCGGTCCGTGCGGGAGCTGGAGGCGCTGAACGCCTCCTGGAAGCCGCTCGGACAGCTCACCCCCGCGCAGTTCAACTCCTACCGCGGCGCCCTCGGCGAGGGCTCCGGCTTCCAGTCGGCGATGTACCGGCGCCTGGAGTTCCTGCTCGGCGACAAGTCCGCGTCCATGCTGGTCCCGCACCGGGGCGCGCCGCGCGCGCACGCCGAGCTGGAGAAGGCGCTGCACGAGCCGAGCCTGTACGACGAGGTGCTGCGGTTCCTCGCGCGGCGCGGGCACCCGGTGCCCGAGGACGTGCTGCGGCGCGACGTGTCGCAGCGGTACGAGCCGTCGCCGGAGGTGGAGGCGGTCTGGACGGCCGTCTACTCGGGTGACGAGCGCGACGAGGTCGCCCGGCTGGGCGAGGCGCTGACCGACGTCGCCGAGCTGGTGTGGCGCTGGCGCAACGACCACCTGGTCGCCACCCGCCGCGCGATGGGCGCCAAGACCGGCACGGGCGGCTCGGCCGGCGTGGCCTGGCTGGAGAAGCGGGCGCAGAAGAGCGTGTTCCCCGAGCTGTGGACGGCGCGGTCCCATGTCTGAACTGGAGACGAAAGCCGAGAAGTTGGACGCGGCCGACGAACTGGCCGCCAAGCGGGCCGAGTTCGTGCTCGACGATCCCGAGGGCGCGGTCTACCTCGACGGCAACTCGCTGGGCGCCCTGCCCGCCGCCGTCCCCGGCCGGATCGAGGACGTGGTCCGCCGGCAGTGGGGCGAGCTGCGCATCCGGTCCTGGACGGAGGAGGGCTGGTGGACGGCGCCGGAGCGGGTCGGCGACCGGATCGCCCCGCTGGTCGGCGCGGCGCCGGGGCAGGTCGTGGTCGGCGACTCGACGAGCGTGAACGTGTTCAAGGCCGTGGTGGGCGCCGTGCGGCTGGCCCGGTCGGCGGACCCCGGGCGGGACGAGGTCGTGGTCGACGCGACCACGTTCCCCACGGACGGCTACATCGCCGCCTCGGCGGCCCGGATGACCGGCTGCACCCTGCGCCCGGTCCCCCCGTCCGAGGTCCCGGGCGCGCTCGGCGACCGTACGGCGGCGGTCCTGCTCAACCACGTCGACTACCGCACCGGCCGGCTGCACGACCTGCCGTCGCTCACGGCGGCCGTGCACGCGGCGGGGGCGTACGTCGTCTGGGACCTGTGCCACAGCGCGGGCGCGCTGCCGGTCGGGCTGGACGAGCACGGCGTGGACCTGGCGGTCGGCTGCACCTACAAGTACCTGAACGGCGGGCCGGGCGCACCGGCGTACCTCTACGTGCGCGCGGGTCTGCAGGACCGCTTCGACTCCCCGCTGCCGGGCTGGAACTCCCACGCGGAGCCCTTCGGCATGCGTCCGGACTACGAGCCGGCGGCGGGCGCGGTGCGCGGTCGGGTCGGCACCCCGGACATCCTCTCCCTGCTCGCCCTGGAGGCGGCGCTTCAGGTCTGGGACGGCGTGACGGTCGAGGCGGTGCGCTCCAAGTCCCTCGCGCTGACGGACTTCTTCCTGGAGTGCGTCGCGGCGTACGTGCCCGGGGGCCGGGTGGAGTGCCTGACCCCGCGGGCGCACGGGGAGCGGGGCAGCCAGGTCGCCCTGCGCTGCCCGGGGGCCGGCGAGGTCATGGAGCGGCTGATCGGACGCGGGGTGGTCGGGGACTTCCGCCACCCGGACGTGCTCCGCTTCGGCTTCACCCCGCTGTACGTCGGCTTCGCGGACGTGGAGCGCGCGGCGCGGGTGCTGGCGGAGGTGCTGGCGGAGACCGGGGCGTAGGCGCCGCGGCGGCGGCCGGCGGGCCCGGGCGAGCAACGGGACCCGCCGACCGCCTCCCGGAGAGGTTCACCGCGTGTGATATCCCCGTGCTCGCGTACATGATCGTCCTGGTACCGTCCCGGCCAACGGCCGAACACTTCTCTGGTCCGCCCATGACGTTTCGTTGCTGAGAGGTTGGAGCATGACGGACGACGCCGCAGCCGCCCGGGCCGCCGCCGAGGAGGAGTCGGTCCTCTCCCACCCGCCGGTCGATCCCGACGCGACCGCGGCCTACGGCGACGACCCGGACCAGCTGATCGACTTCTACGCCCCGCGCGCCGCGGGCGGTCCCGGCGGCCCCGCGCCCGTGGTCGCCGTCCTGCACGGCGGTGCCTGGCGCGCCCCCTACGACCGGCGCCACATCAGCCCGTTCGCCGCGTTCCTGGCCCGCCGGGGCTTCGCCGTGGCCAGCGTCGAGTACCGGCGCGGCGCGAGGGGGACGGACGGCGGCGACCCGGTCGCGGGGCGCTGGCCCGACACCTTCGACGACGTCGCCGCCGCGCTGGACGCCCTGCCCGAGCTGGTCCGGCGGCACCTGCCGCAGGCCGATCCGCGCCGCACCGTCGTCACCGGGCACTCCGCCGGCGGCCACCTGGCGCTGTGGAGCGCCGCCCGGCACCTCCTGCCCGCCGACGCCCCCTGGCGCACGGACCGTCCCGCACCCCTGCGGGGGGTGGTCGCCCTCGCCCCGGTCGCCGACCTCGCGGTCGCCGACAAGCTGGACGTGTGCGGGGGCGCGGTCCGCCAACTGCTGGGCGGCGACGACGGGTTCGCCGAGCGCCGGCCGTACGCCGACCCCGCGCTGCTGCTGCCCACCGGCATCGCCACCACCCTCGTCCAGGGCCGCACCGACCTCGACGTCCCGCCGCCGGTGGCCGAGGCGTACACGGAGGCGGCGGCGAAGGCCGGCGAGGTGGTGGGGCTGACGCTGCTGGAGGGCGTCGGCCACTTCCCGCTGATCGACCCGGCGGCGGACGCGTGCGCGGTGGTGGCGGAGGAGATCGCCCAGCTCGCCTGGTGACGCGCTCCCCGGAGGCGCCCGGTCGTACCCGTAATACCTGAGAGCTACCGCGCGGGTGAGTCCTCCGGCGGGACGCGGGTTACCCGCGCCGCTCCGTAACTTCCCTTCTCGACAGGCCCGTTGACCGGGCGGAAGGGAGGCGGGACGACCATGGGACCGCGGTACGGGGCGGGGACGGCGGGGCACGGCGGGAGCGCGGCCGGCGCGTCCGCGGCCACCGGGGACGGGGGCCCGACGGCCGAACACCCGGAGCGGGCACGGGAGACGGGCCGGCGACGGGTGAACGGGCCGGGGACGGACCGGCGGTGGAGGGGGAGGCACCGGCCGAACCGGTGGGTGCGCACCGCCCTCGCGGTGCTCGTCGCCTCCGCCGTGGCCCTGCCCCTCGCCGGAGCCGCGCGGCCCGGCACCCCCGCCCCCGCACCGGCCGCGACCGCCCCGCCCACCGCGGGCACCCTCGAGGAGACCTACGCGGCCCACCGGGCCAACGCCCGGGAAGCGGCCCGGCTGGCCGCCGGCCACGGCGACCGGCGGCGCGCGGCGGCCGTCCGCGCGCTGGCCGGCCCCTCCCGGCAGCTCCTGGCCTTCGACGGCCGCGGCACCGGCCGGGTCACCGAGGTGCTGGGCGACCTCGCCCGCGCCGACCGCGTCGCCGTCCTGGTCCCCGGTTCCGACACCGGCCTCGACACCTACGGCCGGTTCCGCGCCGCCGCCCTCGCCCTGCACGGACGCCTCCTCCGCGAGGCCCCGGCGGGCGCCCGGACGGCGGTCGTCGCCTGGCTGGGCTACGAGACGCCCGCCACGATCGGCACCGCGGTCACCACCACCGGCCGGGCCGAGCAGGCGGCGCCCGGACTGCGGGCCCTGGCGCGCGACCTGCGGACCGTCACGGGAGGACACGCGCGCGTCTCCCTGATCTGCCACTCCTACGGCTCCGTCGTCTGCGCCCGTGCCGCCGCCGGCCTGGACGCCGACGACATCGCCCTCGTCGGCAGCCCCGGCACCGGCGCCGGCACCGCCGCCGCCCTGCGCACCCGCGCCCGGGTCTGGGCGGCCCGGGGCGCCGACGACTGGGTGGAGCACGTCCCGCACCTCAGCGCCGGCCTCCTCGGCACCACGGTCGGCTTCGGCACCGACCCCGTCTCCCCGGCCTTCGGCGCCCGCGTCTTCGACGCCGGCGACGGCGGCCACAGCGACTACTTCGCCCCCGGCTCCCCCTCCCTGGCCAACCTGGCCCGGATCGTCCTGGGCGAGACCGGGGCGGTGACCCCGTGAGCCGCCTCGGAGCCGCGGTGCGCGCCGCCGCCGGGCGCGTCGACGCGGCCACCCCCCACCACCGCGACCGGGCCGTGGACGCCCTGCGGGCCCTCGCGATCCTCGGGGTCGTCCTCGGCCACTGGCTGGTCACCGCGCTGGTCGCGGACGGCCGCACCCTGCGCACGGCCAGCCCGCTCCAGCACCTGCCCCAGCTGGCCCCCGTCTCCTGGCTGTTCCAGACCCTCGCCGTGTTCTTCCTGGTCGGCGGCCACGTGGCCACCCGCTCGCACGCCTCGGCCCGCGCCCGCGGCGTCCCGTACCGCGCCTGGCTGCGCGGCCGTCTCACCCGGCTGTTCGGGCCGGTCACCGCCGTCCTCACCCTGTGGACGGCCGTCACGGCCGTGCTCCTGCTCTCCGGCGCCGAGTACGGAACCGTCCGCACGCTGGTGAAACTGGCCCTGTCCCCGCTGTGGTTCCTGCTGGTCCTCGCCGCCCTCACGGCCGCGACCCCACTGCTGACCCGGCTGCACCCGCTGTGGCCGCTGGCCGTCGTCCTCCACGTGGACCTGCTGCGCTTCGGCCTCGGTGCCCCCGACGGGCTCGGCTGGGTGAACCTGGCGGCCGGCTGGCTGGTGCCGTACACCCTGGGCGCCGCCTGGGCCCGGGGCGGGCTGGAGCGCCGCCGCCCCGGACTGCTCCTGCTCCTCGGCGGCACGGCGGCCACGGCCGCGCTCGTCGCGTGGGCCGGCTACCCGGCGGCCATGGTCGGCGTGCCGGGCGCCGCCGTCTCCAACCTCAACCCGCCGACCCTGGCCGCCGTCACCTTCGGCGTCGCCCAGTGCGGGCTCGCGCTGCTGCTGCGGGAGCGGCTGCGGAGCGCGATGCGGCGGCCGGTCGCGTGGGCGGCGGTGGCGCTGGTCAACCTCTCCGCGATGACGGTCTTCCTCTGGCACCAGACCGCCCTGATGGCGACCACCGCCACCGGCCTGCTCGCCGGCCGGCTGCCCGGCCTGCACACCGTCCCCGACGACCTCGGCTGGGTCGCGGCCCGGCTGGCCTGGCTGCCGGTGCTCGCCCTCGCCCTCGCGGTCTGCCGGGCGGCCTTCCGGTCCCGGGAACGCGAGGGCCCGGGGCGGCGCGGACGGCGGTCCCGGGTGGTGCGGGCGCACCGGCCGGTGGACCGGGGGTCGGCGCGGGGCGTGCGGCGTGTCTAGGCTGAAGCGCGTGGCGAACAAGGGGGAGGAACTCGTCCGGCGGTGGCTGCGGACGCTGCGGGACGACCTGTTGACGGTGCGTGCGGATCCGCTGCCCCCGTCGGTGTGGCTGCGCTGGGTGCCGCACGGGTTCGTGTGCCTGGCCGCGGTCGGCATCCTCCTCGGTGAACTGAACCAGCTCGAGGGGTACGGGCGACTCGGCCAGGAGAACTCCCTGCTGGTCGCGGCCGGACAGAGCGGCGCGGTCGTCCTCGCGCTGTGGCGCCCGGTTCCGGCGCTGTGGTTGTCGATCACTGCCACGCTGGCGGGTGCCGTCCTGCTGCGCCGCATGCTGATGGCCGGCCAGATCGACGGTTTTCCGTGGCCCTGGACTGAGTGGGGGATCGCGGCCCACTTGTTCGTGCTGCTGCTGTTCGCCCTGCGCGTGCCCGCCCGGGTGTCCGTCGAGGCGCTGGTTGTGACGGGACTGCTCACCTACGTGCTCCAGGGCCTCTGGGGCGCGTGGAACTACTCGGCCACTGGCCAGACCGCCGTCTCCCTGTTCGCCGTCGCCGTCGTCCTCGGCACCGCCCTGCGCGGCCGTCGCGAGGCCCGCGCCGAGCTGGGCCGGCAGGCCTCGCTCACCGCCGAGGAACGGGCCCGGCGCACCCTGCTGGAGGAGCGCAGCCGCATCGCGCGGGAGCTGCACGACGTGGTCGCCCACCACATGTCGGTGATCTCCATCCAGGCCCAGGTCGCCCCGCACCTGGTGAAGGACCCGCCCGAGGAGCTGAGGGAGAACCTGGCCGGCATCCGGCAGAACGCCGTCGAGGCGCTGACCGAACTGCGCCGCGTCCTGGACGTCCTGCGCTCCGAGCACCCCGCCGCCGGCGAGCGCGCGGACGGCTCCGGCCTCGCCCCGCACGCGCCGCAGCCCACCCTGGACCGGCTCGGCGCGCTGGTGGAGAACACCCGCGCCGCCGGACTCACCGTCACCACCGAGATCACCGGCGAGCGGCGCCCGCTGCCGCCCGGCGTGGAGCTGTCGGCGTACCGGATCGTGCAGGAGGCGCTGAGCAACGTGCTGCGCCATGCGCCCGGCGCGACCGCGCACGTCGTCCTGGCCTACGATCCGCGGGGGCTCCGGGTGGAGGTCGTCGACACCGGCCCGACCCGGGAGGCGCCCCCGTCCGCCGGGGCCGGACACGGGCTGCTCGGCATGCGGGAACGCGCCGCCATGCTGGGCGGCAGGCTGACGGCCGGTCCCCGGTCCGGCCGGGGCTACAGGGTCGAGGCCCACCTCCCGGTCCCCGCCACGCCCGCTTCCGAACCTCTCCCACAGGACGGCACCGCATGATCCGCGTACTCGTCGCCGACGACCAGCAGATGGTCCGGCAGGGCTTCACCGTGCTGCTCGACCTGCAGCCCGGCATCGAGGTGGTCGGCCAGGCGGTGGACGGGCTCGACGCGGTCGCGCGGGTCGCCGAACTCGCCCCGGACGTCGTCCTGATGGACATCCGCATGCCCGAACTCGGCGGCATCG
This sequence comes from Streptomyces sp. NPDC034670, assembly GCF_055574875.1. Taxonomy (NCBI): domain Bacteria; kingdom Bacillati; phylum Actinomycetota; class Actinomycetes; order Kitasatosporales; family Streptomycetaceae; genus Streptomyces; species Streptomyces sp. NPDC034670. The sequence continues at coordinate 32,117 of NZ_JBVITR010000060.1, read as the reverse complement.
AGGCCACCCGCCGCATCACCGCCGCCACCGAGCACGTCAAGGTGCTGGTGCTGACCACCTTCGACCTCGACGAGTACGTGTACGAGGCGCTGCGCGCCGGTGCCTCCGGCTTCCTGCTGAAGGACGCGTCGGCCGACCAGCTCGCCGAGGCGGTCCGGGTGGTGGCGGCCGGGGACGCGCTGCTCGCGCCCGGGATCACCCGGCGGCTGATCGCCGAGTTCTCCCGCCTGGACCCGAGGCCCCGCGGCCCGCTGAGGGAACGCGTCGGCGACCTCACCGAACGCGAGACGGAGGTGCTCGCGCTGATCGCGCGGGGCCTGTCCAACGCGGAGATAGCGGTGCGGCTGGTGGTGGCCGAGCAGACCGTGAAGACGCACGTCGGGCGGATCCTGGTGAAGCTGGGCCTCCGGGACCGCACCCAGGCCGCGGTGTTCGCCTACGAGTCGGGGCTGGTCCGCCCCTCCGGCTACTGATCCCCCGGGGCCGGGGGACCGTCCGCGCCGCCCGGGTAGTACCTGAGACGGACGCCCGGAAACCCGTCTCGGCGGGGACGACCGCGGTCACCCGGTCGGCCTACCGTGTGAGCGTGACCGAGACGACGCACCTGAAGCCGCCGGCCGCCCCGCACGGTGACGGGGACGGGACCCGCAGCCCGGAGTACCAGCTGGCCCAGAAAGCCCTGAGCGGGCTGCGCGAGGACCTGTTCCACGACGCGTTCGCCTACCGCCCGCTGCCGCGCCGGCGCACGGACGGCCCGTTCGTCCGCCGGCTGCCCGCCCGGCTGCGGCCGGCCGCGGAGCACCTCCCGCACGCGGCGGTGGGAGCGGTCGCGCTGCTCGCCCTGTGCGCCGGCGCGCTGGCGGGCGGCCTGCCCGGCGGGGACGTGCCGGCCCTGCTGACCGGCCTGCTGTGCGCGCTCCCGGTGCTCGCCACCCTGGTCCGGCCGGTCGGCGCGTTCTGGCTGTCGCTGGCGGTGACCCCGGTGGTCGCGATCCTCAGCGGCGGCGCCGGGGACTGGCCGTGGATGCCGGGCGCGTTCATCTGCCACTTGGCGGTGCTGGTCGTCGTGGCGCTGCGCACCCGCCCCCGCACCGCCGCCTGGATGTGGGTGCTGACCACGGCCTACGCCTTCCTCTCGGACGTGGTCTTCGGCGGGTCGTACTACTACACGAACAGCGCGCCCATGATGGTGACCTCCGCCTTCGCCCTGCTCGTGGTCTCCCTCTGGCACGTCCGCCACACCGCCCGGCAGGAGGTGACCGCCCAGCAGACGGTCACCGCGCACGAGCGCTCCCGGCGCACGCGGCTGGAGGAGCGCACCACCATCGCCCGCGAGCTGCACGACGTGGTCGCCCACCACATGTCGGTGGTCGCCATCCAGGCCGAGGCCGCCCCCTACCGGGTGGAGAACCCGCCGCCGGAGCTGGAGCGCGCCTTCGCCACCATCCGGGAGAACGCGGTCGCCGCCCTCACCGAGCTGCGCCGGATCCTCGGCGTGGTCCGCGCCGAGGACTACGAGGCCCCGGACGCCCCGCAGCCCACCCTCGCCGACCTGGACTCCCTGCTCGTCAACGTGCGCGACGCCGGGCTGGAGGTGGAGCGGGTGACGACCGGCGCGGTGCGCGAACTGCCGCCCGGCGTGGAGCTGTCGGCGTACCGGATCGTGCAGGAGGCGCTGAGCAACAGCCTGCGGCACGCGCCCGGCGCGAGCGCCCGCGTCGAGGTCGGCTACGTGCTCGGCGGGCTCGGCGTGCGCGTGGTGAACGGCCCGGCGCCCCACCCGAACCTGGTGAAACCCTCACCCGGAGCCGGCCACGGCATCACCGGCATGCGCGAGCGGGTCACCATGCTGAACGGCGAGATGACGGCCGGCCCGACCGACGACGGCGGCTACGAGGTCGCGGTGTTCCTGCCGGTCCCCGCGGCGCACGGCGGAAGCGACGGGGGCCACGGGAACGGGGCGGTGGCATGACGATCCGCGTCCTGATCGCGGACGACCAGATGATGGTGCGCGAGGGCTTCTCGGTCCTGCTGAACGCGATGCCGGACATCGAGGTCGTCGGCGAGGCGGTCAACGGCCGCGAGGCGGTGCGACGGGTCCGCGAACTCGCCCCGGACGTCGTCCTGATGGACATCCGCATGCCCGAGCTGAACGGCATCGAGGCGACGCGGGAGATCGTCGCCGTCGACGGTGCGGCGAAGGTGCTGGTGCTGACCACCTTCGACCTCGACGAGTACGTGTACCAGGCGCTGCGCGCCGGCGCCTCCGGCTTCCTCCTCAAGGACGCCTCGGCCCGCCAGCTCGCCGACGGGGTGCGGGTCGTCGCCTCCGGGGAGGCCCTGCTCGCCCCCTCGGTGACCAGACGCCTGATCACCGAGTTCTCCAGGCTGTCCGACACCCCGCGCCTGATGCCGTCCGCGCAGGCGGCCTACGGCGACCTCACCGAGCGGGAGACGGAGGTGCTGGTGCTGATCGCCCAGGGCCTGTCGAACGCGGAGATCGCCGAGCGGCTGGTGGTCGCCGAGTCGACGATCAAGACGCACGTGAGCCGCGTCCTGGTGAAGCTGGGCCTCCGGGACCGCACCCAGGCCGCGGTGTTCGCCTACGAGGCGCGGCTGGTGACCCCCGGCTGACCCCGGCCGGCATCCCGCCCGGGTCCCGGGCGGGGAGGTCCCGGCCCTGGTCAGGGGGCCGGGTGCCGGGCTACGGTCCGTCCATGGCAGCCCCCAGCGACCTCGCGTTCGACCCGTGGGACCCGGCGTTCGTCGCCGACCCGTACCCCGCCTACGCCGAACTGCGCGAGCGGGGCCGGGTGCACTGGTTCGAGCCGACGAACCAGTGGCTGGTCCCGCACCACGCCGACGTCTCGGCGCTGCTGCGCGACCGCCGCCTGGGCCGGACCTACCGGCACCGCTTCACCCACGAGGAGTTCGGCCGGACCGCTCCGCCGCCCGAGCACGAGCCGTTCCACACCCTCAACGACCACGGCATGCTCGACCTCGAACCGCCGGACCACACCCGGATCCGGCGCCTGGTGTCGAAGGCGTTCACCCCGCGCACGGTGGAGCGCCTGAAGCCGTACGTCCAGGGCCTGGCGCGGGACCTGGTGGCCCGGCTCGTCGAGGCGGGCGGCGGCGACCTGCTGCGGGACGTCGCCGAACCGCTGCCGGTCGCGGTGATCGCCGAGATGCTGGGCATCCCGGAGTCCGACCGGGCCCCCCTGCGCCCCTGGTCGGCGGACATCTGCGGGATGTACGAGCTGAACCCGTCGCGGGAGGCGGCGGCGAAGGCGGTCCGGGCGTCGGCCGAGTTCTCGGCCTACCTCCGCGAGCTGATCGCCGAGCGCCGCGAGGACCCCGGCGACGACCTGGTCTCGGGCCTGATCGCCGCCCACGACGAGGACGACCGGCTCACCGAGCAGGAGATGGTCTCCACCTGCGCCCTGCTGCTGAACGCCGGCCACGAGGCGACCGTGAACTCCACGGTCAACGGCTGGTGGGCGCTGTTCCGCAACCCCGACCAGCTCGCCGCCCTGCGCGCCGACCACTGTCTGGTCCCGTCCGCCGTCGAGGAGCTGATGCGCTACGACACCCCGCTCCAGCTCTTCGAGCGCTGGGTGCTGGACGACATCGAGATCGACGGCACGGTGATCCCGCGGGGCGCGGAGATCGCCATGCTCTTCGGCTCCGCCAACCACGACCCGGCGGTCTTCACCGACCCCGGACGCCTCGACCTCGCCCGCCGGGACAACCCCCACATCTCCTTCAGCGCCGGCGTCCACTACTGCATCGGCGCCCCCCTGGCCCGCATCGAGCTCGCCGCCTCCCTGACGGCCCTGCTGGAGCAGGCCCCCACCCTCGCCCCGGCGGAGGAACCGAAGCGCAAACCGAACTTCGTGATCCGGGGACTGGAGGGGCTGGCGGTCGAGGTCTGACCCGGCCGTCCCGCCGCGCGGCGGGCCCCGCCCGGCGGGGCGGGTCCCGCCGGGCGGGGCTCTCCGGTGCGGCCGCCGCGGCTACTTCGCGTCCAGGTCCCGGCGCCGGAAGCCCGCCAGGCCCAGCCACACCAGACCGGCGGCGACGAGGGCCAGCAGGAGCAGCGGGGTCCAGTCCGTCTCCGCGGCGGGGAGGCGGGGGACGTGACCGAACGGGGAGAGGTTCCTCATCCAGTCCGGGAACCGCAGGATCTCGCCGAGGTAGCCGACCACGAAGGCGTACACCGGCACGGCCCAGGCCGCCGCGCTCGCCCGCGGGAACCAGCCGAAGAGCACCACGGCCACCCCGGTCGTGACCCACAGGGCGGGCGCGTACGCGAGGGCCGCCCCCACCAGCTCCGGGAGCAGCCCGCCGTCCCCGGTCGAGGCCGCGCCCGCGACGCCGAAGCCGAGGCCGGCCAGCAGCAGGACGAGGGTGCCGCCGCCCAGGGCCACGGCCAGGTGGCCGCCCACCCAGCGGGTGCGGGAGAGGCCGGTGGCGAGCAGGGGCTCGGCGCGGCCCGCGGTCTCCTCGGAGCGGGGCCGCAGGGTCGCCATGACGGCGTACACCGCCGCCACCACGGCGAGGACCACCATGACCATGGAGGCGAAGGACTCGGCGACGCCGGCCCCGCCGATGCGCTCCAGGGCCTCCCGGACCTGGTCGATGTCCTTCAGCATCTCCTCGGCGTCCCCGAGGATCGACCCGTACATCGCGCCCATCAGGAACAGGCCGGCGCCGAAGCCGGCCAGCGTGCCCCGGTGCAGCCGCAGGGCGAGGCCGGACGACGTGGTGAGCGCGTCGGAGGCGGTGGGAGGGCCCGGTTTCCCCGGACGCAGGCCCGCGCCCACGTCCCGCCGGGCGGAGAGCGCGAATCCCGCCGCCGCGAGCGCCGCCGCGAGCACCAGGCAGAGCAGGAGCGGCCACCAGCGGTCGTCGACGTACGGGTAGCTGCGCTGCACCCAGCCGATCGGGGACAGCCAGGACAGGGCGCCGTCGCCGGTGCTGTCGCCGGCGGCCCGCAGCACGTAGGCGACGCCGACGACCGCGAGCGCCGTGCCGGACGCGCCGCGCGTGTGCGCGGTGATCTGGGCGGTGACCGCGGCGACGGCGGCGAAGACGAGGCCGACGGCGGCGTGGGCGCAGCCGTAGAGCAGCGAGCCCGCCGGGCCGACGCCCTCCAGGCCCAGGCCGGCCAGGCCGAGGGCCAGCAGCAGCGCCAGGGCGAGGTTGGCCAGGGCCGCGACGGACAGGGCGGCGGCGAGGTGGGCGTGGCGGCCCACGACGGCCGAGCGCACCAGTTCGGCGCGGCCGGTCTCCTCCTCGGCACGGGTGTGCCGGGTGACGATCAGCACGCTCATCAGGGCGACGAGGACGGCCGTGAAACCGAGCATCTGGTGGCTCAGCATGGAGCCGAAGCCGTAGTCGTCGAGGTAGGGGCGGGGGCCGGACATGGCGAGGCCGGCCGGGCTGTCCATGCTCCGGACGGCGTTCGCCCGCTCCCGCGGGTCGTCGTAGAGCGTGCGGAAGCTGTTCGCCGTGGCGAGCGTGCCGAGGAACAGGGCCAGGATCCACACCGGGAGCCGGACCCGGTCCCGGCGCAGGGCGAAGCGGATCAGCGTCCGGGTGCCGGCCAGCGCGTTGCCGCCGGTGGCCGGGCGGGCGGGGGCCGGAGCCCGCGGGGTGGCGGTCTCGGTGGTCATCGCGGGGCCCCGTCCGCGCTCCGGCCGGTGCCGTGCCCGTTGGCGGCGAGCTCGTCGCCGTAGTGGCGGAGCATCAGTTCCTCCAGGGTCGGCGGGTGGCTGGTCAGGCTGCGGATGCCGCACTCGGTGAGCCTGCGGACGGCCGCGTCGAGCTGTCCGCCGTCGACCGCGAAGCGGACCCGGCCGGTGGCCTCGTCGAGGACCCGCAGGTCGTGCACGCCGGGCAGTCCGTCCAGGCCGGTGGCGGGCCGCTCGGTCTCCGCCTCGACGGTGGTGCGGGTCAGGTGGCGCAGCTCGCCGAGGGTGCCGGACTGGACGGTGCGCCCCTGCCGGATGATGCTCACCCGGTCGGCGAGCTTCTCCACCTGGGCCAGGATGTGGCTGGAGAGCAGGACGGTCCGGCCGGCGGCCTTGGCCTCGCCGACGACGTCCTGGAAGACGACCTCCATGAGCGGGTCCAGTCCCGAGGTCGGCTCGTCCAGGAGCAGCAGTTCGGCGTCGGAGGCGAGCGCGGCGACGATGGCGACCTTCTGCCGGTTGCCCTTGGAGTAGGCGCGGCCCTTCTTGGTGGGGTCCAGGTCGAAGCGGTCGACGAGCTCGGCGCGCCGTTTCCGGTCCAGGCCGCCGCGCAGCCGCGCCAGCAGGTCGATGGCCTCGCCGCCGGTGAGGTTCGGCCACAGCTCGACGTCGCCGGGGACGTAGGCGAGGCGGCGGTGGAGTTCCACGGCGTCCGCCCAGGGATCGAGGCCGAGCACCCGCGCGGCGCCCGAGTCGGCGCGCAGCAGGCCCAGCAGGACGCGGAGGGTGGTCGACTTGCCGGAGCCGTTGGGTCCGAGGAAGCCGTGGACCTCGCCGGTCTCGACGTCCAGGTCGAGGCCGTCGAGTGCGCGTGTGCGACCGAACGACTTGTGGAGTCCGGAGACGCTGATGGCCTTGGTCATGCTTCGGAACGTACGCTACTTTCAGAAATTTGTGAAGATGAAGAAGTGTGTGAAGAGGGGGTTAGACTGGCGCATGCTGTCTGAGCAGGGGAGATGATCGGGCGATGGCGGAACCGGCCGGAGCGGACCGGGACCCGGAGGCGGTCTCACGGTTCGTGGAGCAGTTCGCCGCGCAACTGGTGGAGGCCGGGCTCCCGCGGATGCCCGCCCGCGTCTTCGCGGCCCTGCTCTCCTCCGACACCGGTGTGCTGACCTCCGCCGAGCTGGGGGAGCGGCTGAAGATCTCGCCGGCCGCGGTCTCCGGGGCGGTGCGCTACCTGGCGCAGCAGCACATGGTCTCCCGCGAACGGGAACCCGGCTCGCGCCGGGAGCGGTACCGCGTGCACGGCGACCAGTGGTACGAGGCCCTCGCCAACCGCGAGACCGTCATCCGGCGCTGGGAGGACGGCCTGCGCGAGGGCGTCGCCAGCCTGGGCCCGGCCACCCCGGCGGGCCGCCGGCTGGCGGAGACCCTGGCCTTCTTCGAGTTCGTCGAGAAGGAGGTCGAGGCGATGATGGAGCGCTGGCGGGCGCACCGGGAGGAGCGGTTCGGGCGGGGGTGAGGAAAGCTCCGGATCCGGTCACACCGGCGTAATCGATCGACTGCGCGCGGTCGCGGCTGGTCCGTCTCCAGGGGAGGGCGCATCATGACGGTCACGGCAGAGCGACTGACGGCAAGCGGCACCGAGCCCCACAGCTTCGAGGGCCTGCTGGACACGACCGGGTTCGAGGCCCCCTGACGCGACTCCCGGAACCGCTACCGCGCCGGCAGCACGAGTCCCCACGCCTCCTTCCGCACCTCCCACGTCCGGGTCCGCACCGGCCCCGACACCAGCGCGTCGGCCCGGTAGCGGAAGTGCGCGCCCGACACGGTCACCGTGCGTCCCTCGGCCGCCAGCGGGGCCGCCGCCGCGCCCACCGACGCCGGCCGCACCTCGACCCGGGCCTCCCCGGCGGCGCCGGGGACCACCGACACGGTCCGCACCGACTGGTGGAGGTCGACGAGCGTCTTCCCGTCGACCTCCACCCGCAGCCGCGCGGGCCCCGTCTCGGGAACGGGGACGATCCGGGACGTCCGGGACGGCACCAGGGTCCGGACCAGGGACTGGCACGTCCGCAGCCAGGGCCGCCCCTGCTCGGCCTCCGGCGCCGGCGCCGCCCCGAGGGGCGGGATCCGCACCGCGCCGAGCACCACGCCGTCGCTGTCGTCGACCAGCAGGTCCATCCGCCGCTCGGTCCCGTCCAGCACGGCCCGTGCCGCGGCCACCGCCCCCATCGGCACCCCCAGTGACCGGGCGAGGTCCAGCGCGCCGCCGACCGGGACGAACGCCAGGGCGCAGGCGGCCAGTTCCCGCCGGCGGTGCAGCACCCCGACCGCCCGCACCAGGGCGCGGTCGTCCCCGATCACCACCGGCCGCCGCGACCCGCGCCGGGCCAGGGCCCGGGCGAACTCCTCGGGGCCGTCCGGCAGGCACAGTTTCGTCCGCGCCCCCGCCCCGAGCACGTCCTGCGCGATGCGCACGGACTCGCCGTCCGCGCGGCGGGCGACCGGATCGATGACCACCAGGAGCTGATCGGACGTCGCGGAAGTCGCCACCTCGGCCATGCCTCGCTTCCTCGGGTAGCATCTTTGTGCAAGAGCCCCTTTGCGCTATTGCGCCGGGGGCTTCGTCTATTCCGGGGCATCCGGTCCGACGGTTGGCGGCCAACGGTGGTCGCGGTGCACGCGGCGGAGATCCTCCGCGTACGCCCCTGACCTTGGACATGCCCCGCCCGGAAGGGGTGTACGCGCGTGCCCGCACTTGTGCTGCTCGGTGCTCAGTGGGGTGACGAGGGCAAGGGAAAGGCCACGGACCTGCTCGGTGGCTCCGTCGACTACGTGGTCCGCTACCAGGGCGGCAACAACGCCGGCCACACGGTGGTCGTGGGCGACCAGAAGTACGCCCTCCACCTGCTCCCTTCCGGAATCCTGTCCCCCGGCTGCACACCGGTCATCGGCAACGGCGTCGTCGTCGACCCCTCGGTCCTGCTCTCCGAGCTGAGCGGGCTGAACGAGCGCGGCGTCGACACGTCGAAGCTCCTGATCAGCGGCAACGCCCACATCATCACGCCGTACAACGTGACGGTGGACAAGGTGACCGAGCGCTTCCTCGGCAAGCGCAAGATCGGCACGACGGGCCGGGGCATCGGCCCGACCTACGCCGACAAGATCAACCGCGTCGGCATCCGGGTCCAGGACCTGTACGACGAGTCGATCCTCACGCAGAAGGTCGAGGCGGCCCTCGACGTCAAGAACCAGATCCTCACCAAGCTCTACAACCGGCGTGCGATCGCCGCGGACCAGGTGGTCGAGGAGCTGCTGGGCTACGCCGACAAGCTGGCGCCGTACGTCGCCGACACCGTGCTGGTCCTCAACCGGGCGCTGGAGCAGGACAAGGTGGTCCTCTTCGAGGGCGGCCAGGGCACGCTGCTGGACATCGACCACGGCACGTACCCCTTCGTCACCTCGTCCAACCCGACCGCGGGCGGCGCCTGCACGGGCGCCGGCGTGGGCCCGACGAAGATCAGCCGCGTCATCGGCATCCTGAAGGCGTACACGACCCGCGTCGGCGCCGGCCCGTTCCCGACGGAACTCTTCGACGAGGACGGCGAGGCCCTGCGCCGCATCGGCGGCGAGCGCGGGGTGACCACCGGCCGCGACCGCCGCTGCGGCTGGTTCGACGCGGTCATCGCCCGCTACGCGACCCGCGTCAACGGCCTGACCGACTTCTTCCTCACCAAGCTCGACGTCCTCACCGGCTGGGAGCAGATCCCGGTCTGCGTCGCCTACGAGATCGACGGCAGGCGCGTCGAGGAGCTGCCGTACTCCCAGTCGGACTTCCACCACGCGAAGCCGGTCTACGAGATGCTCCCCGGCTGGTCCGAGGACATCAGCAAGGCGAAGACCTTCGCGGACCTGCCGAAGAACGCCCAGAACTACGTCAAGGCCCTGGAGGAGATGTCCGGCGCCCCGATCTCCGCGATCGGCGTGGGCCCGGGCCGGGACGAGACGATCCAGATCAACTCGTTCCTCTGAGCGAACCCTTCGGGGGCCCGGAGGCCCGGGCCCCCGGGAAGCCGAAGGGGACGGCCGGCGCGGTGCATCCGCCCGGCCGTCCCTCTTTTCTCCGAGGGCTCCCTTGCCGGGTCCCCTCAGTCCCGAGCGGGCCACGGCACACGGGAGGCCTCCCCGCGGTGGACGACGACCACCGCCGCGAGGCAGACGGCCAGGCCGAGGGCGGTCTGCGGGCCGAACGGCTCGTCGAACACGAGGGCTCCCCAGACGGCCGTGACCGGGGCCATGAGGAACATGAGCGTGTTGACCCGGGTGACCCCGGAGCGCCTCAGGACGAGCCAGTACAGCCCGTACCCGCCGAAGGTCGGCAGGACCACGAGCCAGGCGATCACGGCCCAGAACGAGAGCCCGGCGGGCGGCCTCGCGGCTCCGGTGCCCACGGCGAGCGCCGTGAGGACGACGGCGCTGGTGGCGCAGTGGACGGTCAGCGCCACCGTGGGCGCCACCCGCACGCGGGAGCGGCCTTCCAGGAAGGTGGCCGCCACCAGCGAGAGCATGCCGGCGAAGGGGACGAGGTAGGCCCACCAGGCCGCACCGGTGCCGGATGCGGCGTCGGCCAGGGTGACGACGGCGACGCCGCTCACCCCCAGGCACAGGCCGAGCCACTGCCCGCGCGAGACGTACTGGCGCAGCAGCGGCCCGGCGAGGGCCCCGGCGACCAGGGGCTGGACGCCGTCGATCAGGGCCGTGGTGCCGCTGGAGACCCCGAGCTGGATCGCGTAGTAGACGGTGAGCAGGTAGCCGCTCTGCGAGAGCACGCCGATCACGGCCTGCCGGGCCACGTCCCGCGCCGTGAGGCCCCGCCAGGACGTCCGGGAGAAGGCGGCCACGGCGGCCAGGACGACGGCCGGCGGCAGGAACCGCCACATGAGGACCGTGACCGCGGACGCGCTGTCCGCGCCCAGCTTGGCCCCGATGAACCCGGAGCTCCAGCAGAGCACGAAGGCGGTCGGGAGCAGGAGGTGCATGCCGTTCCCTCCGGTCGTCCTCCTCGAGTAAACAGATCGGTATACCCGGTGCCCACTATACAGATCGGTATACTTCGGGGGCATGGACACTTCCGGGGAACCGCGGCGGATCGCGCTGACGCCCGCCGCGCGGCGCGTCCTGGAGGCCGCCGAGAGGCTCTTCTACGAGCGCGGCATCCACGCCGTCGGGGTGGACCTGATCGCCGCCGAGGCGGGGGTGACGAAGAAGACCCTCTACGACCGGTTCGGCTCCAAGGAGCAGGTCGTCGTGGAGTACCTCGCGGCCCGTGACGAGCGCTGGCAGGCCTTCCTCGCCCCGTACCTCGACGCCGCGGGACCGGAGCCGGCGGCGCGCGTCCTGGCCGTCTTCGACGCCTCCCGCGCGTGGGCGGCGGAGCACGGCTCCAAGGGGTGCAGCATGGTCAACGCCCACGCCGAGATCAGTGACCCGGCGCACCCGGCCCACCCGGTCATCACCGGGCAGAAGCGGTGGATGCTCGCCCTGTTCACCGACCTCGCCGGTCAGGTCGCCCCGGACGGGGCCGACCGGCTGGGCCGGACGCTCATGCTGCTGCACGAGGGGGCGCTGGTCGCCCACGGCCTGGGCGTCTTCGCGGACCCCGTCGGCCGGGCCCGCGAGGAGGCGCGGGCCCTCCTCACCGCCGCCGGGGAGTCCGCGGCCCGGCGCTGAGCGGGCGCCGACGGGACGTCACGGGGCCGGCGTGGGGCTCCCGTCCGGGGCCCCGCGGGAGGGGGGGACCGGAGCCACCGTGCGTGCGGCGTCCGGACGGTCGGGGCGACGGGGCCGCACCGTGCTCCGTCGTGCGTGCGGAAGACATCCGGGAGGCTCCTCCCGGCCGTGCCGGACCCGCCGGTTCAGCTGAAGACGATCATCGAACCCTGGGCCAGGCTCCGGGTCGCCGCCGCGTGCAGGCCCAGCCAGACGTGGCGTTCGCGGGCGAAGGGGCTGGGGTCGTACGGGGCGGGGACGGCCGGCTCCTCCAGTTCGGTCGGGCCGTGCGGGGGCTCGGGGGCGGCCGGGGGGTTCGCCGGGTCGATGCCGAGGGACGGGGCGACGAACTCCAGTTCCCGCAGCAGGGCGTGGGAGGAGCCCAGCGGGCCGCCGCCGGCGAGGAGCGCCTCGCTGGAGAGGGGGTGCGGGAAGTCGACGGGAACGTAGGCGCCCGCGTGGTCGTAGTGCCACACGAGGTGGGACCGCTGGGCCGTCGCCTCGAACATCTCCAGCAACTGCTCGTAGTCGCCGCCCAGTTCGCCCACCGGCGTGACCGGCAGCCCGCACACCTGGAGCAGGTAGGCGCGCCGCAGGAAGTGCAGCGCGTCGTAGTCGAAGCCCGCGACCGGGGCCACCTCGCCGGACAGTCCCGGCATGTACTGGTACACCGGCACCGGCGGCAGCCCGGCCTCGGCGAGCACCGCGTTGTACTGCGCGAGTTCCTCGGCGAAGGGGTTGTCGGGCGTGTGGCACAACACGTCGACGAGCGGTACCAGCCACAGGTCACAGGCCAAGGAGGGCTCCTCACACAGCACGGTGGTCAGGAAAGGGTATCGACGCGGCACGAGGACGGCCTCCCCCGTGCAGGTCCCTTACCCATGCGGACACGGCCCATACGAACACGGACGGCACCGGTGCCGGTTCCCGGCCCCCGGCCCGGGGCGGCTCACTCGGTGCTCATCCGCTCGACCAGCGCGAGCGCGTGCGTGTTGTACGACTCGACGATCGCGCGGGCGGTGTCCGCGTCACGGCGCGACAGGGCGTCGACCAGGTCGGTGTGCCCGGCCCACAGCCGGCCCCGCAGGTCGGGCAGCCGCCGCAGCTGCTGCACCACGCACACCCACGTCTGGACGCGGATCCGGTGCAGGAAGTCGGTGAGGTACGGGTTGCCGAAGACGGACCCGAGCTCGCGCCAGAAACGCAGGTCGTAGCCGATCAGGACGGTCAGGTCCCCGGCGAGGGCGGCCCGCTGGGCCTCCTCGCCGCGCCGCCGGACCCCCGCGAGGGCGGAGGCGACCCGGGGTTCGTCCGGCCGCAGGCGCGCCGGCCCCCCGTCGGTCAGCGCGCGGAACATCCCGTCGGTCACCAGGGTGCGGGCCTCGATCATCCCGCGGAAGTCGTCGACGGAGTACTCGTGCACCCGGAACCCCCGGTGCTGGTCCGCGTCGAGCAGCCCCTGCGCGGACAGGTCGACCAGCGCCTCCCGGACCGGGGTCGCGGACACGCCGTACTGCTCGGCGATCTCCTTGACGGTGAACTCCTGCCCCGGCTGGAGCCGCCCGGCCAGCACCTCGTCACGGAGCGCGTCGGCGATCTGCTGCCGCAGGGTGCTGCGGGTCACGGCGCCGCGGCCGCTGATGCCGGGCATGGTCGGGCGTCTCCCTCGTCGCGCGTTCGAATGGGGGCGTGCGCGTACGTGCACGTACGCGCCTACGGGCACGCCACCTTACGCGGTCGGACGGGCCGGCGTGTTCGAGCGGAGGCCGGGGCGGCGGCGGCTCGCGCCCGCCCTGGCCGTCCGGTCACCACGGCCTCCCGGGAGGTCACTCCACGTAGTCGTCCGCCACCGACAGGGCCGCGTCCAGCGCCGCCAGTCCCTCCTTCAGCTCGGCCTCGCTCACGTTGCACGGCGGGACCACGTGCGTCCGGTTCATGTTCACGAAGGGCCACAGGCCGGCCTCCTTCGCGGCGGCGGCGAAGGCGGCCATGGGGGCGTTCGCCTCACCGGCCGCGTTGTAGGGCACCAGCGGCTCCCGGGTCTCCCGGTTCCGCACCAGTTCCAGCGCCCAGAACATGCCGACCCCGCGCACGTCGCCGACGCAGGGGTGCCGCTCGGCCAGCTCCCGCAGTCCGGGGCCGACCACGGAGGCGCCGAGCCGCGCCGCGTTCCCGACGACGTCCTCCTCCTCCATGACGCCGATCGTCGCGACGGCGGCGGCGCAGGCCAGCGGGTGCCCGGAGTACGTCAGCCCGCCGGGGTAGGGCCGCCGGGCGAAGGTCTCGGCGATCGCGCCCGAGACGGCCACGCCGCCCAGCGGGACGTACCCGGAGTTCACGCCCTTGGCGAAGGTCATCAGGTCGGGCACCACGTCGTACAGGTCCGCCGCGAACCACGTCCCGGTCCGTCCGAACCCGGCCATGACCTCGTCCAGGACGAAGACGATCCCGTACTTGTCGCACAGCTCCCGCACGCCCGCCAGGTAGCCGGCCGGCGGCACCATGATGCCCGCGGTGCCCGGAACGGTCTCCAGGACGATCGCGGCGACGGTCGACGGCCCCTCGAAGACGATCGTCGTCTCCAGGTGCTCGAGCGCCCGCGCGCACTCCTGCTCCTCGGTCTCGGCGTAGAAGCGGGAGCGGTAGAGGAACGGCGCCCAGAAGTGCACCACCCCGGCGGCGGCGCTGTCGGAGGCCCAGCGGCGCGGGTCGCCGGTGAGGTTCACGGCCTGCTGGGTGCCGCCGTGGTAGGAGCGGTAGGCGGAGAGCACCTTGGGCCGCCCGGTGTGCAGCCGCGCCATGCGCACGGCGTGCTCCACGGCGTCGGCGCCGCCGTTGGTGAAGAAGATCCTGTCCAGGTCGCCCGGCGTCCGCTCGGCGATCAGCCGCGCCGCCTCCGACCGGGCCTCGACGGCGAACGCGGGCGCGAACGTCGTCATCCGCGCCGCCTGCTCCTGGATCGCGGCGACGACCTTCGGGTGCTGGTAGCCGATGTTCGTGTAGACGAGGCCGCTGGCGAAGTCGAGGTAGCGCCGGCCGTCGTAGTCCCAGAAGTACGACCCCCGCGCCCCGGCGACGGCGAGCGGGTCGATGAGCTCCTGTGCGGACCAGGAGTGGAAGACGTGCGCACGGTCGGCGGCCTTCACGGCGGCCCCGGCCTCGGGGTTCGGCTGATCGGGGTTCGGCTGAGGAGTCATGCGCCCGAGGGTAGGTCCCGGGGGCGGACGGGCGACATCGGCGGCCTGTCTGCGGTCGGCGGCTTTCCGCGACAGGTTGTCGACGGCCGTGCCCGCGTCCCGTCCCGCCGCACCTCATTGACAGCATGCTGCGTAAATGACAGGATGCTGTCCTAAGGGGCCGGCGCACCTCCGTCCACTCCAGGGAGCGGCCATGACCCGCAAGCCCGTCCACCTCGCCGTCCACGACGCCTTCGCCGACTGGGAGACCGGTCACGCCACCGCGCACCTCGCGCTCGCCGGGTACCGGATCCGCACGGTCGCCCCGACCGCGGCGCCCGTCACCAGCATCGGCGGCCTGCGCGTCCTGCCCGACCTCGCGCTCGACGCGCTGCGGCCCGAGGACAGCTCGCTGCTGATCCTCCCCGGGGGGACCCCCTGGGACGAGGGCGACGCGCTCGCCCCCCTCGCGCGGGCCGCCCGCGCCTTCCTCGACGCCGGGGTGCCCGTCGCCGCGATCTGCGGGGCCACCGCCGGGCTCGCCCGCGAGGGCCTGCTCGACGACCGGGCGCACACCAGCGGCGCCTCCTCCTACCTCGCCGCGACCGGCTACGCGGGCGCACCGCGGTACGTCGAGGCCGACGCCGTCACCGACGGCCTCCTGGTCACCGCCGGGCCGACCGAGCCCGTCGCCTTCGCCCGCGAGGTCTTCCGGCTGCTCGGCGCCTACGACGAGCGCGCGACCGACGCCTGGTACCGGCTGTTCCACGACTCCGACGCGCAGGCGTACGCCGAGTTCGAGAAGGCCCTGGCCCGGTGAGCCGGGAGCGGCAGGACCTGCTCAGCCGCGGCGCGCTCGGCGTCTTCCGGCTCAACGGCCAGTTCCTCGCGGTCGCCGAGGAACTGGCCCGGCCCGCCGGGCTCACCGCGGCCCGGTGGCAGGTGCTGGGCGCGGTCCTCCCCGAGCCGCTGCCCGTCTCCGGCATCGCGCGGGCCATGGGCATCACCCGGCAGAGCGTGCAGCGCGTCGCCGACCTGCTGGTGGAGCACGGCCTCGCCGAGTACCGGCCCAACCCCGCCCACCGCCGCGCCAAACTCCTGGCGCCGACCGAGGCGGGACGCGCGGCGATCGCCCGCGTCGACCCCGGCCACGCGGCCTTCGCCGAACGGCTGGCGCGGGCGTACGGGGAGGCGGACCTGGAGCGGGCGGTGCGGCTGCTGGAACGCCTGTCCGAGGTGCTCGACGGGCTCGGTCCGCCTGTTACGGAACCGTAGAGATCACCCGGCTCACCGGTGACCGGCCCCGCACTATCTTGGAGCCGTTGCTCACGGCGGGGGGAAGGCGGCGCGACGATGGAGAAGCTCGGCCCGGGTGATCCCCAGCGGATCGGCGCCTACCGGCTGCTCGCGAGGCTCGGGGCCGGCGGCATGGGCCACGTCTACCTCGCCCGTTCCGACCGGGGACGCACCGTCGCCGTGAAGCTGGTGCGCGAGGAACTGGCCCGCGAGGAGGAGTTCCGGGCGCGCTTCCGCCAGGAGGTGCGGGCCGCGCGGCAGGTCGGCGGCGCCTGGACGGCACCGGTGCTGGACGCGGACACCGAGGCGCCCGTGCCCTGGGTCGCCACCGGGTACGTGGCCGGGCCCAGCCTCCAGCAGGTGGTCGGACACGACCACGGGGCGCTGCCGGAACGGTCGGTCCGCATCCTCGCCGCCGGTCTCGCGCACGCCCTGAAGGACATCCACGCCACGGGCCTGGTCCACCGCGACCTCAAGCCGTCCAACGTGCTCGTCACCATCGACGGGCCGCGCGTCATCGACTTCGGCATCGCACGGGCCCTGGAGACGGTCACCGACGGCGGGCTCACCCGCACCGGCGCGCTCGTCGGCTCGCCCGGCTTCATGGCGCCCGAGCAGGTGCGCGGCGACCGCATCACCCCGGCCTGCGACGTCTTCTGCCTCGGCTCGGTGCTCGCCTACGCCGCCACCGGCGCGCTGCCCTTCGGCACCGCCCACAGCGGGGTGCACGCCCTGATGTTCCGCATCGCCCAGGAGGAACCCGACCTGGAGCGGGTGCCCGAGGGCCTCGCCGGCCTCGTGCGCGACTGCCTGCGGAAGGACCCCGCCCAGCGGCCCACGCTCGACCAGGTGCTGCGGCGCACCGGCGCCGAGGACACCGTCGCCGACGGCCGCTCCCGCGACCCCTGGCTGCCGGGCGCCCTGGTCGCCCAGCTCGGCCGGCACGCGGTGCGGCTGCTGGACGCGGAGGACCCGCAGGCCCCGCCGCCCGCGCCCACCGGGGCCGGCCCCGCCCCCGCCGCCACCCCCGAACACGCCCCCGCCGCCGACTCCGCCGCGCCCGTCCCGCCCCCGCCGGGCCGGCCGGGCGGGGGCCCTCCGCCCGACCGCCTCCCCACCCTGGCCGCCGGACCGGACGCCCCCGCCCCGCCCCCGGGTCCGGCCCCCGGCACCCCGGCCGGGTACGGGCACCCCCGGCCCCCCGCGTACGGCCACCCCGCCCACACCCCGCCGTACGGGCCGCCGCCCTCCGGGCCGGCCCCGGCGTACGGACCGGCGTACGGGCCGGCGCCCGCACCGCGCCGGGAGGGCCGCTCCACCGCGCTGCTCGTGGTGGTCGCGCTGGTGGTCGCGCTCGCCGCGGGCGGCACGGTGTACACCC
The DNA here is from genome assembly GCF_055574875.1 of Streptomyces sp. NPDC034670. Lineage (NCBI taxonomy): Bacteria > Bacillati > Actinomycetota > Actinomycetes > Kitasatosporales > Streptomycetaceae > Streptomyces > Streptomyces sp. NPDC034670. The sequence goes on along the minus strand of NZ_JBVITR010000060.1, from coordinate 14,793 downwards.
TGATGAGCGGCCGCGGCACCGGCGACCGCGCCGGCGGCGACCCCACCGCGTCCCCGTCGCCCGGCAGCGCGTCCGGGAGCACCGGCCCCGCCACCTCCGGGCCGGGGCAGCCGGCCGGGACGGGGCAGCCGGACCCCACCCCGCCGGCGGGCGGGGCGATCCCGACGGCGTACCTGGGCGGGTGGTCCGCCACCATCGACAACGCGAGCGGACGGCACAGCCGCCGGCTGACCGTCCGGTAGGGCGAGGTGGGCGACACGGTCCTGTCCCTCGTCGCGGACGGTCCCACCGGGAACGGCACCTACCACTGCGTCTTCGAGGCCCGGCTCACCGGTGTCCCCGGCGGCCGGCTGGAGATCGGCCCGTCGTCCGTGACGCTCGGCCGGCCGCGCAGCGCCTGCACCCCGGGCTCCGCCTCCGAGGTCACCCTGCTGCCCGACGGCTCCCTGCGGCGCGTGAACACCGGCAACGGCGAGCAGCTCACCTACCGGCGGGACTGACCGGCCGCGCACCCCGCGCCGTGACCCGGGGACGCCTCACCTGGGCTCGGGCGGACGCTGCCTGGGCATGTGGGGGCGGGCCGGTCCCGGCGCGGCGGGAAGACGGCCGGGCGAGGGGGCGCCCTCCGGGCGCCCCGCGCCCGCCACCGCCGTCCGGACGCCCAGCGGCGCGCCCCCGGTGCGGAACTCCACCATCCAGTCGGCCGTCTCGACCCGCACCAGTTCCGCCACGTCCTCCGAGAACCGCCGCAGCACCGACAGGCACCGCTCGGCCGCCTCGCCCGCGGTGCCCTCCGTCGGGCCCAGCACCTCGCGGACGCACTCCGAGGCCCAGTCGAACTGGAGGGCCTGCAGGCGCCGTTGCACGGCCTGAGCCGTCGCCACGTCCCGCATCCAGCCGGACGTCACCCCGAAGAACCGGTCCCCGAGCACGCAGGCCACCCCGAGCAGCAGCGCCACGTACCCCCAGGGCGCGGTCCCGTCCGCCACCCCGGTCAGGTCGAGCAGCGGCAGCGCGGCCCCGGTCACCGTCCCCGCCGCCGCCCCGGCCCGCAGCGCCCGCGCGCACCGCCGCTTCCACACCCGCTCCGCGAGGTACCGGGCGGCCGTGTCCAGGGCCCCGCGCTCCACCCACCGGTACAGCTCGTCCAGCCGGGTCGCCGGCTCCCCCCAGTCCCCGAGCGGGAACTCCCGCCCGCCCGGCTCGCCGGACCGCAGCCCGGCCGCCCCCTCGCCCCGCCCGTCCTGAGGCCGACCCTCGGGCTGCATCTCCGGCTGACCCACCCGGTACTCCCTACTGACCCCTGCTGACCCCGACTGATCTCCGACTGCATCTCCGGCCGGCCCCCGGTCGGCCACGTACGGTGGATGAATCGTGACGCGTGGTGTTCGCGTGTCGGGTCCTTCCTACCGCCCAACGGGTGGCGGTGCCGGAGGTTCGCGCCTTTCTCCGCCCGGAAGGAGGCCCTGATCAGGTATAGGGCCCCGGGCGGGACTCACTCGAAAGAGTGCTGGAGCGACGGCCGCCCGGACCACGTAGGCTCGTGCCGAACGGGAAATCCCGGACCGGCGGGCCGACAGGCCGGCGGACCGGCCGACCAAGGAGCTGAATCGTGATCCCCGGTGGTGGCCAGCCCAACATGCAGCAGCTGCTCCAGCAGGCCCAGAAGATGCAGCAGGACCTGGCCAGGGCCCAGGAGGAACTGGCCCGCACGGAGGTCGACGGTCAGGCGGGCGGCGGCCTGGTGAAGGCCACCGTCACCGGCTCGGGCGAGCTGCGGGCCCTGAAGATCGACCCGAAGGCGGTGGACCCGGAGGACACCGAGACCCTCGCGGACCTGATCGTCGCGGCGGTCCAGGCGGCCAACGAGAACGCCCAGACGCTCCAGCAGCAGAAGCTCGGCCCGCTGGCCCAGGGGCTGGGCGGCGGCGGCATCCCCGGTCTGCCCTTCTAAGACCGGCCGGCGGCCTCTACCGTACGTACAGGAAGAACCTCAGGAAGGACGGCAGTCCGTTGTACGAAGGCGTGGTCCAGGACCTCATCGACGAGCTGGGGCGGCTGCCCGGCGTCGGTCCCAAGAGCGCGCAGCGGATCGCCTTCCACGTCCTGCAGGCGGAACCGACCGACGTGCGGCGTCTCGCGCACGCCCTCATGGAGGTCAAGGCGAAGGTCCGCTTCTGCGCGACCTGCGGCAACGTCGCGCAGGAGGAGCAGTGCGCCATCTGCCGCGACGCCCGCCGCGACCCCGCGGTGATCTGCGTCGTGGAGGAGCCCAAGGACGTCGTGGCCATCGAGCGCACCCGGGAGTTCCGGGGCCGCTACCACGTCCTGGGCGGCGCCATCAGCCCCATCGACGGCGTCGGACCCGACGACCTGCGCATCAGGGAACTCCTGGCCCGGCTGGCCGACGGCACGGTCACCGAGCTGATCCTGGCCACGGACCCCAACCTCGAGGGCGAGGCCACGGCGACGTACCTCGCCCGCATGATCAAGCCCATGGGCCTGAAGGTCACCCGCCTGGCCAGCGGCCTCCCGGTGGGCGGCGACCTGGAATACGCGGACGAGGTCACCCTCGGCCGCGCCTTCGAGGGGAGACGACTCCTAGATGTCTGACGCCACGCTGCACGCGACCGACCAGAACCCCGACGACTTCGCGGTCCAGATCGCGGACCAGATCGAGAGCTTCCTGGTCGCCGTGACGGAGGTCGCGAAGGGCGACGAGCCGGACTCGGCGATCCCCTTCCTCCTCCTGGAGGTCTCCCAGCTGCTGCTGGCCGGCGGCCGGCTGGGAGCCCACGAGGACATCGTCCCCGACGAGCGCTACGAGCCCGATCCGGGACCGGAGCCCGACGTGGACGGACTCCGCGAGAACCTCGCCCGCATGCTGGAACCGGTCGACGTCTACTCCGAGGTCTTCGACCCCTACGAGCCGCGCAAGGCCCCCGTCCCGGCCCGCATCTCCGACGACCTCGCCGACGTCATCACCGACCTGCGCCACGGCATGGCCCACTACCGGGCGGGCCACACCACGGAAGCCCTGTGGTGGTGGCAGTTCTCCTACTTCTCCAACTGGGGCTCCACGGCGTCCGCCACCCTGCGCGCCCTCCAGTCGGTCGTGGCGCACGTCCGCCTCAACCAGCCCCTCGCCGAACTCGACGGCCTGGACACCGACCACGGCATGGGCGACGACACCCTGGAGTTCGAGGCGGGCCAGGTCATGGCCGAGGAACTCGGCGAGCCGCTGGGCGTGCGCCCGGTCACGTGACGGAAGAGCGCGAGCACGGGGCGGACGCGCGTCCGCCGAGGGCCCGGACGGGCGCTCGACGGGCGGTTTCGTCCGCTGTGCTCACGCTTTCCGGATGAATCCGCCCTGCTAGCGTCTGCCGCATGGACGGCAGCGTGTACGTGGGCAACGCGGGCGAGGACGCGGCGCTGGACCGGGGCTGGCTCCTCGGGCACTTCAAGGACGCCGGGGACCCGCGGCACAGCGAGGCGGTGGAGATCAAGTGGGGCGTCCACCCCCGCGGCGACGAGCGGGCGCAGTGGGTGCGGGGCGAGGAACGCACGGCCCTCCAGATCCTCGTCAGCGGCCGTTTCCGGGTCGAGTTCCCCGGCCGCAGCGTCCTCCTGGCGGAACAGGGCGACTACGTCGTGTGGGGACGGGGAGTCGACCACTCCTGGTACGCGGAGGAGGACTCGGTGGTGCTGACCGTCCGGTGGCCGTCCGTGCCCGGTTACGCGGTGGCGGAGGACGGGGAGGCCCGGTGAGCCGGTACGGCGGCTGAACGGGCGTCGGGAGCCGGATCCGGGAGAGCCCTCCCGGGGCCTCCGGCGCCGGGCGGGGGCCCGCGGACAGGCCGCGCGCACGGCGGCCGAACGGCGGGCGCGGCCCGTGCGGGGCGCGGAGCGACCGGCGGGACCGGCGGTCCACCGCCCTCCGCCGCCCGCGGCAGCCCGTCCGGCCCCTCGGGGAACGGCTGTCCCGCGGGGCGGCCCTCATCGGCCGGACCGGCCGGACCGGCCGGACCGCGGCCGGGACGACCGCTCGGTCGTCGTGTGCGGTCAGCCGGACGGCGGACACCACCGGTACCGGCGAAGCTCCCCGGCCCCGTCGGCACCGCCCTCGGCACCGGATCCCCGAGGATCTCGTCGACCGGGTCCGCGTGTGACTCAGGTCGCTTTTCCGAGTGGCCGGCGTCACCCTGGGCATGAGCCCTGCGCGAGCGGCCGGGTGTCTCACGATGCGGCGACGCGGAGGGGATTTCCGCTCGCTCGATAGACTGAGCCGACCGCGGACTGCACATATGGGTGCGGAACGTGGAAAACGACGGATTGAGCGAGGAGCGCACGTGGGCCTTGTCGTGCAGAAGTACGGAGGCTCCTCCGTAGCCGATGCCGAAGGCATCAAGCGCGTCGCCAAGCGGATCGTGGAAGCCAAGCAGAACGGCCACCAGGTGGTCGCCGTGGTTTCCGCGATGGGCGACACGACGGACGAGCTGATCGATCTCGCCGAGCAGGTTTCCCCGATCCCTGCCGGGCGCGAGCTCGACATGCTGCTGACCGCCGGGGAGCGGATCTCCATGGCCCTGCTGGCCATGGCGATCAAAAACCTGGGCCACAACGCCCAGAGCTTCACCGGCAGCCAGGCAGGTGTCATCACCGACTCGGTCCACAACAAAGCCCGCATCATCGATGTCACACCGGGCCGCATCCGGGCCTCGGTGGACGAGGGCAACATCGCCATCGTCGCCGGTTTCCAGGGCGTCAGCCAGGACACCAAGGACATCACCACGCTCGGCCGCGGCGGCTCCGACACCACCGCCGTCGCCCTCGCCGCCGCGCTCGACGCCGAGGTGTGCGAGATCTACACGGACGTCGACGGGGTGTTCACCGCCGACCCGCGCGTGGTGCCGAAGGCCCGGAAGATCGACTGGATCTCGTTCGAGGACATGCTCGAACTGGCGGCCTCCGGTTCCAAGGTGCTGCTCCACCGCTGCGTGGAGTACGCCCGCCGGTACAACATCCCGATCCACGTCCGCTCGTCCTTCAGCGGATTGCAGGGCACGTGGGTCAGCAGCGAGCCAGTCGTTCGGAAGACGCAGCAGCAAGGGGACAAGCAGGTGGAGCAGGCTCTCATCTCCGGTGTCGCGCACGACACCTCCGAGGCCAAGGTCACGGTCGTCGGCGTGCCCGACAAGCCGGGCGAGGCGGCCGCGATCTTCCGCACGATCGCGGACGCCGAGATCAACCTCGACATGGTCGTGCAGAACGTGTCCGCCGCTTCCACCGGTCTGACGGACATCTCCTTCACCCTCCCCAAGTCCGAGGGCCGCAAGGCCATCGACGCCCTGGAGAAGGCCAAGTCCACGATCGGCTTCGACTCGCTGCGCTACGACGACCAGATCGGCAAGATCTCCCTGGTCGGCGCCGGCATGAAGAGCAACCCGGGGGTCACGGCCGACTTCTTCACGGCGCTCAGCGACGCCGGGGTGAACATCGAGCTGATCTCGACCTCCGAGATCCGCATCTCGGTCGTCACCCGCAAGGACGACGTGCCGGGGGCCGTCCGCGCCGTGCACACCGCCTTCGGGCTGGACTCCGACAGCGACGAGGCCGTCGTCTACGGAGGCACCGGCCGCTGATGACCGCGACCGTTCCCCCGGGACGCTCCGGGCGGCCGACGCTCGCGGTCGTCGGAGCGACCGGGGTCGTCGGCACGGTCATGCTCCAGATCCTGTCCCAGCGGGCGGACGTCTGGGGCGAGATCCGACTGATCGCCTCCCCCCGCTCGGCCGGCCGCAAGCTGGCCGTGCGCGGTGAGGAGACCGAGGTCGTGGCGCTCACCGAGGAGGCCTTCGACGGGGTCGACGTCGCGCTGTTCGACGTCCCCGACGAGGTCGCCGTGCAGTGGGCGCCCGTCGCCGCCGCGCGGGGCGCGGTGGTGGTCGACAACTCCGCCGCGTTCCGCATGGACCCGCGGGTGCCGCTCGTCGTCCCCGAGGTCAACCCGCACGCCGTGCGGATGCGGCCGCGCGGGATCGTCGCCAACCCGAACTGCACCACCCTGTCGATGATCGTCGCGCTGGGCGCGCTGCACGCCGAGTTCGGCCTGCGCGAGCTGGTCGTCTCCGCGTACCAGGCGGTCAGCGGCGCCGGCCACGCGGGCGTGCGGACGCTGCGCGAGCAGGTGGCCCTGGTCGCCGGCACGGAGCTGGGGACCAGCCCCGGCGACCTGCGGCGGGCCGTGGGGGACAGCACCGGGCCGTTCCCGGAGCCGGTCGCGCTGAACGTGGTGCCGTGGGCCGGGTCGCTGCGGGAGGACGGCTGGTCGTCGGAGGAGATGAAGGTCCGGGACGAGTCCCGCAAGGTCCTGGGCCTGCCCGCGCTGCCCGTGGCGGTCACCTGTGTGCGCGTCCCGGTGGTCACCGCGCACTCGCTCACCGTGCACGCCCGCTTCGAGGGCGAGGTCACCGTCGACAAGGCCCGGGAGATCCTCGCCACGGCGCCCGGCGTGGTGCTGTTCGACCACCCGGCCGCCGGGGAGTTCCCGACCCCGGCGGATGTCGTCGGGACCGACCCGACGTGGGTCGGGCGGGTCCGGCGGGCCCTGGACGACCCGACGGCGCTGGAGTTCTTCGTGTGCGGGGACAACCTGCGCAAGGGAGCCGCGCTCAACACGGTGCAGGTCGCCGAACTGGTGGCGGCCGAGTGGTAAAAGCCCTGGACCCCGCATGATTCGTTTGTAGGATCTGTGTAAGTCCGGTGATCCGGTTTCTTGATCCGGAGCACTTGAACCGGTCTGTCTTGCAGTCGAGGATTTATCTCCCCGCGTCCCGCAACCGAGCGGAGCGCGGGGAGCGTCTTTGCGGTCACCCCTTCGGGGCGTGGGGGCGCGTTCTTCCAGGCGTGGGGACGTCTGGAACCGGGCGTGGGGACGCCCGTCCACATGGAACACAGGGGAAGAGCGGGACGCATGAGGGCATGGGATGTGCTGCCGACGGCACGGCCTGACACGGGCAGACGGGCGGCGGCACCGGTCGGCGTAAAAGTGGCGCCCGGCGCGTACAACCCTGACGGAGGGAAGCGTGTCCAACTGGCGTGGCTGAGGTACTCGACTTCACAGTGCCGCGTGGCAGGGCCCTCCGTCCTCCCCGCCCGGCTCTCCGACCCCGTATGCCCGGCGCGTCCGGTGGCATGCCGGTGATCGCCCCCATGCCCGCAGCGCGCCCCGCCCGCATACCCGGTCAGCGCGACGGAGCCGACGAGGTCGTGGCGACCGGCACCACCGTCGACCACCTCACCGCGACCTACCGCGCGCACTACCGCTCGCTGCTGGGTCTCGCGGCGCTCCTCCTCGACGACACCGCCTCCTGCGAGGACGTCGTCCAGGAGGCCTTCATCCGGGTGCACTCCGCCCGCAAGCGGGTCCGCGACCCCGAGAAGACCCTGGCGTACCTGCGGCAGACGGTCGTCAACCTCTCCCGCTCCGCGCTGCGCCGCCGGATCCTGGGCCTCAAGCTGCTCTCCAAGCCCATGCCCGACATGGCGAGCGCGGAGGAGGGCGCCTACGACCAGCTGGAGCGCGACTCCCTCATCAAGGCGATGAAGGGACTGCAGCGCCGCCAGCGCGAGGTGCTGGTGCTGCGGTACTTCGCGGACATGACCGAGGCGCAGGTCGCCGAGACGCTCGGCATCTCGCTGGGCTCGGTGAAGGCGTACGGTTCGCGTGGCATAGCGGCGCTGCGGCTGGCCATGGGGGCGTCGGCGTGAGCGACGGCAAGGACGCGCGGCACCAGGGGCGCGAGCCGGAGGGCCCGCCCGCGCCCGAGGACGTGCGGGAGGCTGGTGAGGTGCGGGAGTCCGCAGACGTGCGGGAGTCCGGCGGCGGGGGCGAGCCGGGGGACGCGGACGCGCCACGGAGGACACGGACGTCCGAGCCGGACGGCCAGTCGGAGCCGGACGGCCAGTCGGAGCCGGACGGTTCGTCCGAAGCTGACGACTCGTCCGGAACCGACGGTTCGTCCGAGCCCGGTGGCTCGTCCGAATCCGACGGCCGGCCCGAACCCGGCGGCCCGTCCGAGCCCGAGCCGTCGCAGGAGCCGACGCGGCCGCACGCGCCCGGGACGCCGCACGGACAACAGCCGAAGCAATCGCACGCTGGGAACGGAACTGTGAACCACGGCCCCGACGACCAGGGCCCCGAGGAACTCGACTCGGACGAGCTGGTACTGCGCACCATGCTGCACCGGGCGGTGCGGGAGGTGGAGCCGAGCGACGGCACGCTGGACTACCTGCGCCGGGCGGTCCCCGCCCGGCGGGCCCGCAAACGGCAGGCACTCGTCGGCATGGCCGCCGCCGCGCTCTTCGTCGGCACCGCCGTCCCCGCCGCCGTCCACGTCTCGAACACGACCGGCTCGGCCAACCCGTCCGCCGTCGGCCACGCCTCGCAGACGCAGGGCGGCACCGGCGGGGGCAAGGACCCGAGCAACGGCGAGACCACCGCGGGCGGTGCCTCGGACCGGGTCGAGGGGACCGACCGGGACGAGGAGAAGGACGAGCACGAGAACGGCGCGAGCACCGGCACCGGCACCGGCGCGACCGAGGGGACCGGCCCCTCGGCCGGCGCCACGGCCGGCACGTCCGCCTGCACCGCCGGCCAGCTCGGCCCGGCGGCCGCGAGCAGTGCCGCCCCCGACTCCACGGGCGCCGTCTACGGCTCCTTCCGGGTCACCAACGTCTCCACCGCGACCTGTACCGTCATGGGCCCCGGCACCGTGGGCGTGACCACGGCGGGCGCGGCCGACGCCGCCAAGGTGGGGGCCCCGGTCCGGCACGTGGCGGGCGACGCGGCGGCCGGTCTGCCCGACCCCTCCCGGGAGGTGGCGAGCCTGGTGCTCGAACCGGGCGGGGCGTACGAGGTGCGGTTCGCCTGGGTGCCCTCCGAGCCCTGTCCCACCACGGGCGGCGGCGGTACGGACGGCGGCACCGGCGGTCCCTCGCCCGACCCGTCGCCCACCGCGCCCCCGGCCACGGCGAGCGGCGCGCCCACCGGGACCGACGAGGGCATGTCCACGCAGCTGCTCCGGAGGGACGGCACGGCCGACGGCAGCGTGACGGTGACGTACACGGCGGCCACGGGCTCGGGAACGGGCGCCGCGACGGTGGGCAACGCCTGTGCGGGCACGGTCTACTGGACGGGCCTGCTGGCGACGCAGTGACACCGGGGGCCGTGACACCGGGGGCCGCCACGACCCCCGGCCCCGCCCCCGGGCCGGCCCGGCGTCACACCGCGGACGGACTGCCCGGCTGCTCCGGCGCCGGCGCCGGGGCCTGCTCCTCGTCCGGGGCCAGGCCGAGTTCCGCGTCGCGGGCGAGTTCCACCTCGCGGCGCAGCAGGCGGAACCACATGAAGATCACGAAGCCCACGAAGGCGAACCACTCGGCGGTGTAGCCGAGGTTCTGGAACGCCTTCAGGTCGAGGCCCGTCCCGCCCGGGGCGGACGCCGGCACCGCCTTCATCCCGGAGTCGCCCCGGTTCAGCGTGACCCAGGCGTCGTACACGTCGTACGACACCAGGTTCACCAGCGAGGCCGAGCTGATCGCGGCGGTCTGGCCGGCCGGCAGTCCGCCGCGGGCGCTGACGCCGTTGTCGCCCGGCGTCTCGGACGCCTGGAGCGCGCCGGTGACGGTGACCTCGCCGGTGGGCGCCGGGGGCGCCTTCGCCGGGTCGGGGTCGCCGGGCAGCCAGCCCCGGACGACGGGCAGCGCCTTGCCGGTGTCGGTGCGCAGCATCGTCAGGACGTAGTGGCCGCGCTCGCCGTCCAGCGTCCGGTCGGGGACGAGCAGCTGTTCGTCGTACCGGCCGGTCGCGGTGGTCTGCTTGCCGGAGGTCGCCCTGGTCACCGGCAGCAGCCGGTCCAGGGGCCTGGGCGCCTCCCGCTGGTCCGAGACGGCCTGCGCCTCGGCGTCGCGGTGACTGTCCACCCGGTCCTCGAACCGGCCGAGCTGCCACGACCCCATGTAGATGCAGAAGGGGATGGCGAGCAGCACGAAGACGTTGATCCCCCACCAGCGGGGCGTCAGCAGAAACCGGTACACGCCCCCACGGTACGGCCCTTCCGGCCCTTACCGGCCCGCGGGGTCCTCCTGGCGGGGCCGTCCGCAGGGGCGTCCCGGCGGCCCGTCCCGGGGGGGCCGGTGGAGGATCCGGTGGAGGTTGTCCACAGGCTGGGGACCTCGGCGGCACGATGTCCCCCGGGGCGGGCAGTATGGGGCCATGACTGAGAGCAACGGGTCCGACGCGCCGGACCGGCCGGACCAGATCGAGCGCGTGGTGGAGCAGGGCGAGGAGATGCCCGACTGGGAGAAGCGCTTCCGGGCGCCCCGGGTGTCCCTGCCCGACTGGGCGGAGGACGCACCCGACCGCTCCCTGTTCGTGTCGAACGCGACGGGGACGTACGAGCTGTACGCCTGGGACCGGTCGACGGGCGAGCAGCGCCAGGTGACGGACCGGCCCAACGGCACGACCGACGGCGTGCTCTCGCCGGACGGCGAGTGGATCTGGTGGTTCGACGACAAGGACGGCGACGAGTTCGGCGTCTGGCGCCGCCAGCCGTTCTCCGGCGGCGAGGACGAGCCCGCGGCGCCGGGCCTGGGCCCCTCGTACCCGGCCGGTCTCGCGCTGGGCCGGGACGGCCGCACGGCGGTCGTGGGCCGCTCCACGGACGAGGACGGCACGACCATCCACCTGGTCCGCACCGGCGAGCCGCCGGTGGAGATCTACCGCCACCGCGAGTCGGCGGGCGTCGGGGACCTCTCCCACGACGGTTCGCTGATCGCGGTGGAGCACACCGAGCACGGTGACGCGATGCACTCCGCGCTGCGGGTGCTGCGCCCCGACGGCACGACGGTCGCCGAGCTCGACGACACCGAGGGCGGCACCAAGGAGCTGGGACTGGAGGTGCTGGGCTTCGCCCCGGTCGCGGGCGACACCCGGCTGCTCGTCGGTCACCAGCGGCGCGGGCGCTGGGAGCCGATGGTGTGGGACGTGGCGACCGGGGAGGAGACGGACCTCGCCCTGGAGCTGCCCGGCGACGTGAGCGCCGAGTGGTACCCGGACGGCACCGGCCTGCTCGTCGCGCACGGCCACGAGGCCCGCGGCGAGATCTTCCGCTACGACCTGGCCGAGCGCCGGCTGGTGAGGATCCCCACCCCGCGCGGCGCGGTCTCGGGCGCCACGGCCCGCCCCGACGGCAGCGTGGAGTACCTGTGGTCGTCGGCGGCCGAACCGCCGGCGGTCCGTTCCACGGCGGGCGGTGTCGTCCTCGACCCGCCCGGGATGAAGTCGCCCGGCTCGGTCCCCGTGGAGGACGTGTGGGTGGAGGGACCCGGCGGCCGTATCCACGCCCTCGTCCAGAAGCCCGCGGGCGCGACCGGTCCGCTCCCGACGGTCTTCGACATCCACGGCGGCCCCGCCTGGCACGACAGCGACTCCTTCGCGGCGGGCCCGGCGGCCTGGGTCGACCACGGTTACGCGGTGGTCCGCGTCAACTACCGCGGCTCCACCGGCTACGGCCGGGCCTGGACCGACGCCCTGAAGCACCGGGTGGGCCTGATCGAGCTGGAGGACATCGCGGCGGTCCGCGCGTGGGCGGTCGAGTCCGGCCTGGCGGACCCCGACCGGCTGATCCTCACCGGCGGCTCCTGGGGCGGCTACCTCACCCTCCTCGGCCTCGGCACCCAGCCCGACGCGTGGGCGCTGGGCATCGCGGTGGTCCCGGTCGCCGACTACGTCACGGCGTACCACGACGAGATGGAGGCGCTGAAGGCCCTGGACCGCACCCTGCTGGGCGGCACCCCCGAGGAGGTCCCCGAGCGCTTCGAGGCGTCCTCCCCGATCACCTACGTCGACCGGGTCAAGGCCCCGGTCTACATCTCGGCCGGCGTCAACGACCCGCGCTGCCCCATCCGCCAGATCGAGAACTACGTCCAGCGCCTCCAGGCCCGCGGCGCGGTCCACGAGGTCTACCGCTACGACGCGGGGCACGGCTCCCTGGTGGTGGACGAGCGGATCAAGCAGGTCCGGCTGGAGCTGGACTTCGCGGAGCGGCACCTCGGCCGGTAACGGCGACCGGGTCCCGGCCCGGGCGAGGACGGCCCGCTCCCCGCGGCGGTGCGGGCGGCGTGCCCGCCGGGGAGCGGGGGCGGGCACCGCCGCCGGAGCCCGGGGACCGGGTCGCGGGGTGCGGGGAGCGAGCCCCGGTGGGGCCGAGGGGCGAGCCGTGCGGGCCCGGGGCCCCGCGGGGGCCGGGGACGGCGCCCGGGCCGGGGGCGACGGCGGTGCCTACGCCCCCGCCCGCTCCCGCCCCCTGCGTCCCAGCAGCTCCGCCAGCCCCCGCCGGGTGGCGGCCAGCACCACGCGGTCCTCGGCGCGCAGGACGTAGGTGTCGGGCAGGTCCCACACCAGTCCCGCCCCCGGCGCCCCCGCCCCCGGACCGTCCGCGGACGTCCCCGCCCGCTCCGGGGACGCCGCCGTGTCCAGGGCCAGCACCCGCCACGCCCCGGCCCGGAACGCCTCGCCGACCGTCCTGCCCTCCAGCTGCGGGTGCCCGCCCACGACCACCGCCGCGAACAGCAGCACCCGCCGCTCGACCGGGATCGCGCCCAGGATCTGCCGGCCCATCATCGCCCCGGCGAACGCGGGGGCCGCCAGGTGGGACACGCTGCGGCTCCGGGTCAGCGCGCCGGGGTGCGCCGTCCGCAGGGTGCGGTACACCGCCTGGGCGAAGTCGTCGTCGTACAGCCGCAGCACGACCCGCAGGTCGGGCCGTAGGGACCGGGCGTACAGCACCGCCTCGAGGTTGGTGGTGTCCGCGCTGGTCAGCGCGAGCAGCACGTCCGCCCGGTGGATCTTCGCGGCCTCCAGCACGCCCTCCTGCGTGACGTCACCGAGCACCACCGGCACCCGTAACCGCCGCGCCGTCGCCATGCCCCGCGCCTCCGGGTCGGCCTCGACGCACACCACCGGGATGTGCAGCTCCCGCAGCCGAGTCAGCACCCGCGTCCCGATCTTGCCCAGCCCGAGCAGCACCACGTGCCCGCTCAGCCCGCGGGGCGGCTTCCGCAGCGCCGACGCGGTGCGGAACAGCCCCAGCGCCTCCAGCACCGCCGCCAGCAGCACCGGCAGCAGCAGCAGTCCGACCAGCCCCGACAGCAGTTGCAGGATCTGGCGGCCGGCGGGCGCGTTGTGCGCGGGCTCGTTGATGGCGAAGAGGTCGAGCAGGGTGACGTAGGTGGCGTGCAGCGGGTGGTCCTCCGTGACCACGATCAGCGCGACGGCGAGCGCGACCACGGCCGCCACCAGCCCCGCCAGCGACCAGCGCAGCCGCCGTGAGAACAGCGAGGCGAGCGGCGGCACCCGGGCCCGCCCGGCCGGGAGCGGCGGCCCCGAGTGGGACACCTGCTCCAGCACCACCGTCCCGCGTCCCGTCGCCGCCTCCACCGCCGCCGCGTCCGGCAGCAGCTGGGGGCCCTGTTCCCCGCTGTCCTCCGATCCCTCCGCGCCCGCCGGGTCGTTGCTCGTCGCGGACAGCAGCGCCAGGGTGCACAGCCCGGGGTCGGCCACCTGGCCCGGCTCCGGCGGCCGGCGTTCCACGGCCCGCAGCAGCAGGCCGTCGGCGTCGACGACCTTGCTGGTGCCGACGAGCGCGGTGCCGACCAGCGCGGGCGCGGCCGTGTCCGCGTCGGACAGCACGGTCGTGACGGCGTCGATCTCCGGACCGGTCCGTCCCCGGCCCCCCGTGTCGGCCAACGCGGCGGCCTGGTCCAGGAGCTCCTCGATGTGCTGGCCCAGCCTCCGGTTGTAGAGCCGCAGGACGATCCGCAGCCGGGGGTTGAGCCGGCGGGCGGTGAGCGCGGCGCGGATGTTGGTCTCGTCGTCGTCGTACACGAGCGCCAGCGCGGCGGCCTGCTCCACCCCCGCCTCGGCGAGCACGGACTCGGTGGGTTCGGCGGCCTCCAGCATCCGCTCGCCCGGGACCGGGACGCCGTCGGAGCCGCCGTTGCCCCGGTTGACGGCGGTCACGACCCGGTCCAGCAGGGCCGCGGAGGCCGCGCGGGCCCGCCCGACCACCGGCTGCCGCACCCGGCGCCCGGCCGGCGGCACGACGAGCACGACCTGCTCGCGGTACACGCCCCGGAGTTCGGCGGCGAGCCGGTGCGCCAGGCCGTCGTCACCGCACACCACCATGGGCGCGGACGGGTCGCTGGGCGGGGCCGGGTTCGGCAGGAGGCTCACCACGGGGAAAGAGACTGCCCCATGCGCGCGGGTGGTTCCAGACCCGGCGGAGGACCCCGCCGTCCGCCTACGGCCGGCGCTGCTCCGGGTCGGGGGCGGGGGAGGCGTCGGGAGCGGCGGGGCCGGAGACGACCTCCCCCTGGACGACGCGGGGCGCGTCCCGCCGGTCCTGCTCCTCGGCCGCCCGGGTCTCGGCCTTCAGGATGCGGGCGGACTTGCCCGCCGACCGGGCGAGTTCCGGCAGCCTCTTGGCAGCCAGGACGGCTATGACGACGATGAGGATGATCGCGAGTTCGCTGAGTCCGAACATGGGGGCCGTCCCTCTCGTGAGCCGCTGCCGAGTGCCGGTGCAGGCTACCGTCACCGGAATCTACAGCAGTGTAGAGAATTTGACGGCGTCCCGTCGTCTATACGATGTCCGCTCGGGAAACGCGGGGCGGCGGAAGGGAGACGGGCCGTGGCGGAGGGCGGGCGGCGCCCCCGGCGGGGGCAGGGCG
>NZ_JBVITR010000059.1:27353-41210 GCF_055574875.1 Streptomyces sp. NPDC034670 | reverse complement strand
ACCCGCAGCACCTCCGCCCGGCCGCCCAGGTGCAGCAGCACGGGCGGCGGGTGGCCGGCGTTGGCGACGGTGATGCGGTGCGCGACCGGGTCGTACACGGCGTAGAGGCAGGTCGCGATGCAGTCGGTACCGAGCCGCTGGGCCTGCTCGTCGAGGTGGTGCAGCACCTCCTGCGGCGGCAGGTCCAGGCCGGCCAGGGTCTGCATGGTGGTGCGCAGCTGGCCCATGAGTGCCGCCGACGTCATGGAGTGGCCCATGACGTCCCCGACGACCAGCGCGACCCGGCCTCCGGGCAGCGGGATCGCGTCGTACCAGTCGCCGCCGACGCGAGCCGTCTCGGCGGCCGGCAGGTAGCGGGAGGCCAGCCGGATGCCCGTGGTCGCCGGCAAGGTCTGCGGCAGCATCCTGCGCTGCAGCTCGTCCGCGATGTACGCCTCGCGCCCGTACAGCACCGTCCTGTCCACGCCGAGCGCGCTGTGCGTGGCGAGCTGCGCGGCGACCAGCAGGTCGTCGTCCTCGAAGGGGGTGCGCTCCGGACCGCGCAGGAACAGCGCGGCGCCGATCACCCGCCGCTGCCCGCGCAGCGGCGCGAGGATCGTGTGTCCCCCGGCCGGCACCGGGAGGACACCACCACCGAGCAACTCGCTCAGAGCGGCCCGGGCCGCGGGACCGTCCGCGAAGACGGGCCGCACCCCGCGCAACACCTCGGAGAGGGCACTGCCCGGGCGCACCTCGCACAGTTCCGCGATCGACGGCAGCGGTTCGGCCGGCTCGCCTCGGCGCAGCCGCAGCACCAGCGGACGGGCGGGCCGCTCGTCACCGACCGGCAGGGGCTCACGGAGGTAGACGAGGACGGTGTCCGCGAACGTCGGCACCGTGGTCCGGCACAGCCCCATCACGATCTCGTCGAGGTCCATGCCGCGGGCGATCCGCCGGGTCGCCGCGCCTATGTAGCGCAAGCGATCAGCTGACAGGCGCGGTGATCCGGTGACGGGAGAAAGCGCGGCGGAGCCGGCCGGCGGATTGTCCGGGGTTGTTCGGGACAACCCCGGCGCGGTCCCGGCTGCCCGCGGAGGAACCCGCGCTTCGGGAAGGCGCTGCACCTGCCCGGCAACGATCCTCGTCGCAGGGGTCTCATCAGGAGCGGAGGCCGTCGACGTCCGGTAGCCCACGTCGTCGGCGGCCTGTTGAACGGCGTCGTGCTCCTCGTCCAGCACAGCACGCGCCTTCTCCAGGGCGAGATCGACGTCGTCGAGAGCCGCGTCGTCGTCAGGGACCGCTCGCAAGCCGGGCTGAGGGACCCGTGGGGTCAGGTCCTGCACGAGGCCGTGCTCGTCGTCTCCCATCCATTCCCGCAGCGCGGCGAGTTCGGCTTCCAGGCTCTGGATGCGGCGGGCCGCATGGTCGGCGACCTGCTGGGCGGTGTCCCGCTCCCGCTCGGCACGCGCCAGTTGCTGGCGCAAGTCGGTCTGCTGCCGCTGCGCGCGGGACAGGCGCAGCTCCAGGGTCGCGTGGGCCTCCGGATGGTTCGGTGGCAACGTCTGCAGGGCATCGACCCGGCGTTTCAGTTCCGACACCTTCGCCTGTGCCTGGCCGAGCATGGCGAACAGAAGCGTGGCGATCTGAAGTGCCTGGTTCCGGCTGCGCTCGCTGGCCTCGTAGGCGTGCCGGACGACCTGCAGTTCCTGATAGACCTCGATGGTGCGGTCCTTGGCCGCCAGCAGTTCGTGGGCGAGCGCCAGCTCCTGTGTGCCTTCCGTGAGTGGTGTCGGGCTGGCGTGGGCCCGGTCCCATAACTCCCGTGCCGTCTGCAGGCGCCGTCCGGCGCGGTCGACCGGTTCGTCGGGGAAGCAGACGTCGGCCACGGCTTCGACCAGGTCCCATGTCAGCGCCTCACCGGACAACAGGTCGCGCAGTCGGCGCAGTTCGGGCACGACCCCGGCCACGAAGTGGTCCGGTGTGAGCCGCTGGTGGAGCTGCCTCACCGAGATCGAGGTCTCGTCCAGCCAGGACCGTACGTGCTCGACCAGTCGGTTGATCTCCGCGCACGACCCCCGCGGTGGTGCCCACGGCCGACCCGGCCGTTTCCCTGTGCCGCCCACGCGCCCTCCCGCTCGGTTGTCCACCGGACAACCCCCTGTTGTCACCGGAGAACATTCAACCGGCCCACCAGCGGGTTCTACTCGGGATCGGCGTAATCCCTCCCGGGCGGAACATCATCAAGGCGGTGCACTCGTGAACCACGGCTCCACAGCGTTCCTGCTTCTCGTCCTGGCGGTGGTCGTCCTGTTCGCCACGATTGCCGCGGTGATCGCATTCGGCCTGGCCCGCTGGGAAGGAGTCGCCATTCCCGCGGCCCTCTCTCGCAGTGGTGCCGCCTTCGCGGCAGCCCTCACCTTGTGCCTCGCCGTCCTCGCAACCCTGGGTCGGTAGACCTGTCGCTCCGCGGCCGACCGGGCCGAAGGACCGCGCGTCGCGTACTGCGCCGCACAGGGCGGCGATTCACGTCCCCGGCAGCGGACGCGAGCAGGCAGCCGGGCGGGGACGGACGGGAGACGGGCCCCTTCGCCCCCGGAACCGGAAGCGACGGCCGGCGGTCCGAAGTCGCGCAGGCCTTGTGGGTTCTGGCCGCGTCCCTCAGCGGGCGGCCTCGTGCTCCTGGAACACATCGAAGCGACACGCCGATGGCCGTGGGGGCCCTCCCGGACCGCCGCCGGAACACGGTTGCCGACCGTGTGTCCGACGGCGTGCCCCGGAAACCGGGTCGGCGTCAGCCCCGCTGCACCGCCGCGCCGTCCCTGCTCCGCCGGCCGGCGGGACGCTTCGCGCCGTTCGGCCACAGGCGGGGCCTCCGTTTCGCCGCGAGGTCCTCGACCCAGCCGACCGCGAGGACGGTCAGGCCGATGAGCGGCCAGACGAGGGCGAACATCCAGAGCGTGTACGTGCCGCTGATCGCCTCCGCCCCGCGCTCGCTCTGCATGAAAGGGATCCGGTACAGCAGGTTGATGATCGGCACCGTCGCCATGATCAGCAGGTTGTGCCACAGGTAGATGGTGACCGCCCGGTTGTTGGAGAGGGTCACCAGCCGGTCCCACCTCGCCAGGCGTCCCGGGAGCTCCCGCCACGACGGGGAGTACTGGAGCAGGATCACGACGAAGCCGAACGACCAGGTGGCCTGGGCCAGCGGGATCTCGTTGAGGTTCCAGCCGTCGGCGCCGAGGTGGTTCGAGGCCCACCACAGGCCGAAGGCCATCACCAGGGACGCGCAGGAGACGGAGACGTACCGCGGGATCCGCTGCAGCATCCCCTCCTGGTGGGCGAAGCCCAGCACCCAGCAGCTGCCGTAGACGGCGAAGTCGGTGACCGCGTTGCCGGTTTCCCCGGGGATGTCCACCAGGCCCGTGCCGACGACCGCCGTCAGGCCCATCGGGGCGAGCAGCGTCGGCCAGGGCGCCCGGCGGAACAGCCGGAGCAGCAGCGGGGAGGCGAGGACGAACCACAGGTAGGCGCGCAGGTACCACAGCGGCCCCGCGGCCTGCATCGCCCAGGAGCTCTCGAACGGGCCCAGGGAGCCGGCGTCCCACGGGTAGGGCGGGGCACCGAACGGGACGAGGTAGTTGACCAGCTCGACCAGGCCCCAGCCGTCCTGGCCCGGATCCTTCGCCGGGTTCCAGCCGCTCGCGAACAGCATCGCCAGCATGACGGCGGAGAACGCCCACAGCGGCGGCAGGAGACGGCGGATGCGGCTGCGGATCACGCTCGTCGCCGGACGCTTCAGCGAGCGCGCCATCAGCGAGCCCGCCAGCGCGAACATCACGCCCATCGACGGGAACAGCACCGTCAGCCAGGCCCAGCCGAAGAGGTGGTAGGCCACGACGCGGACCAGGGCGACGGAGCGCAGCAGGTCGAGGTACCGGTCGCGGCCCGGCCTCGCGGGCGCGGCCGGGGCGGCGGCCGGATCCGGTGCGGCCGCCGGGGCGGGTCCGGCCGTGCGCTGTCGCGGGAGGGCGCGGGGGCCGTCCGGGGTGCCGTGCGCGTCCCCCGCGTACGGCACGCCCGCACCCCCGTGCGCGCCTCCCGCGTACGGGGGCCCGTACGGGCCGGCCTGCGGTTCCGGGCTCGTCCCCGTACCGGTCGCGTGTCCGTGGGTCATGCCACGGGCCTCCGATCGTCGCTGCTCCGCGAACGCTGGCGCGGCACGGCGCCGACGGGCGCCTCGACCACACCCGTGCGCCGCAGCTTCTGCCAGCGCAGGCGGCCGCCGGTGAGGGCGGTGATCCAGGACTGGAGCAGCACCACGTACATGAGCTGGCGGTAGAGGATCTGCTGCAGCGGCAGCGAGATGAGGTGGGTCATGCGTTCGCGGTCGAGGTGGAAGGCGTAGGCCGCGCAGACCGCCTGGACGGCCAGGACGCCCAGCCACGCCAGGATCGTCTTCTCGGTCGGGCCGAAGACGATGCCGTAGAGCAGGAAGACGTCGATCAGCGGGGCCAGCAGCGGGGCCACGATCATGAAGAGGGAGACGAAGGGCAGGCCCACGCGCCCGAAGCGGCCCGAGGGGCCCTTCTCGATCACGGCGCGGCGGTGCTTCCAGATGGCCTGCATGGTGCCGTACGACCAGCGGTAGCGCTGGGACCACAGCTGCTGGACCGTCTCCGGCGCCTCGGTCCAGGCGCGGGCGTTCTCGGCGTAGACCACGCGCCAGCCGGCGCGGTGCAGCGCCATGGTGACGTCGGTGTCCTCGGCGAGCGTGTCGTCGCTCATGCCGCCGATCGGTTCGAGGGCCGAGCGCCGGAAGGCGCCCACGGCGCCCGGGATGGTCGGCATGCAGCGCAGGATGTCGTACATCCGGCGGTCCAGGTTGAAGCCCATCACGTACTCGATGTGCTGCCAGGCGCCGATGAGGCTGTCCTTGTTGCCGACCTTCGCGTTGCCCGCCACGGCGCCCACCTCGGGGTCGCCGAAGGGCTGGACGAGTTCGCGGACGGTGGACGGTTCGAAGACCGTGTCGCCGTCCATCATCACCACGATGTCGTGGCGGGCGTTGGCCAGGCCGCGGTTGAGCGCCGCCGGCTTGCCCGCGTTGAGCTGGCGGATGACCCGCACGTCGGGCAGGCCCATGGCCTCGACGATGCGGGCGGTGCCGTCGGTGGACCCGTCGTCGATGACGAGGATCTCGATCGGGTGGTCGGAGGCCGTCAGCGAGCGGACGGTGTTCTCGATGCACTTGGCCTCGTTGTACGCCGGCACCAGCACCGTCACCGGTTCGGTGACCGGCGGGCCCCAGCGGAAGTCCCTGCGGCGGACCCGGCGGGCGTGGGCGCCGGAGAGCAGGAGCATCAGCGCGAAGCGGCCGATGACCAGGGTGCCGATGATCGCCAGCCCCACCACCAGGACACCGGTGATCTTCTCCGAGGCCTGGACCAGGAAGATCCACGCCTTGCCCTTCCACAGGTCGACGCCGGTGACCTCGCTGTGCGCGCTGGGCGCGTCCAGGGCCTCGGTGAGGTTGTCGAACTCGTAGCCCTGCTTCTTCAGGTCGGGCAGGAACCGGTCCAGGGCCGCGACGGTCTGGCTGCGGTCGCCGCCGGAGTCGTGCATCAGGACGATGGCGCCCTTGCCGTCCTCGGGGGTGGCCCGGCGGATGATCTCGTCGACGCCGGGCCGCTTCCAGTCCTCGCTGTCGGTGTTGTTGACGACGGTGAGGTACCCGCGGCTGCCGATGTACTGGGCGACCGGCCAGGTCTTGTTGTCCATGGCGGCGGCGAAGGAGGAGTACGGCGGGCGGAAGAGCGAGGTGCGGATGCCGGCCGCGCCGGTGATCGCCAGCTGGTTCTGCGACAGCTCCCAGTCGATGCGCTCCGTGGACTGGAGGGCGAGGTCGGGGTGGTTGAAGGTGTGCAGGCCGATCTCGTGCCCCTCGTCGACCATGCGCTGGACGAGGTCCGGGTGGCGGGAGGCCATGGTGCCGGTGACGAAGAAGACCGCGTGCGCGTCGTGCTTCTTCAGCACGTCCAGCACCCTCGGCGTCCAGACCGGGTCCGGGCCGTCGTCGAAGGTGAGGACCAGGCGGCGGTCGGGCACGCTCAGGGTCTCGGCGCGGCCGGCGCGGGCGTCGATGACCGGCCCGCCCTCGAGGATCTCCTTCGGGACCTCGGTGGTGGGGGCGGGCTTCCCGACGCGGTGGTCGGCGAGGATCTCGCTGTGCACGTAGCCGCGCAGCATGAGCATCGCCGCCAGGGCGACGAGGACGAGCAGCGGGAGCAGCAGCCGCAGGGGCACGCGGCGGCGGAGACCGCCGCGGGCCGGACGCGCGGCCCCGCGGCGGGAGGTGCGGGATGCCATCAGAGGACGTTCTCCGGGGAGGGTGCGACGGGGGCGGCGGACGGCTCCGCCTGCCCGACGGGGCCGGCGGGAGCGCCGGCGAGGTTGTCGGTGTCGGCGCCGTCGTCCGCGGGGGCGGTCGTCCCGGGAACGGGGTCGTCCGTCTCGGCCGGGTCGGGGGCCTGCGTGGTCGGGGTCTCGACCGGAGCCGTGGGGGTGGCGTCGCCGCCGGTGCCGGGTTCCGCGGTGTTCCGCCGGGTCGGCGTCGGCGCCGGGCCCGAGGTCGTGCCCGGCCCGTCCGCGGTGCCGGTCGTGCCGGTGGTGCCGGCGGCGGGGGCGGTGGCGGCGGGCTCGGGGAGCACGGGGACGCCGGTGGTCGGCGTGCCGCCCGGGAGGGGGCCGGTGCCGGGGCCGGGGGCGTCGTCCGCCTCCTCGGGCTGCGGCGAGGTCTCGGCCTTCCCCTCGGGCTGCTCCTGCTGCTGGCCGGGGACGGGCATCCAGGGGGCGTCGGAGTTGCCGGACAGCAGCGTGGCGACCATGACGACGGCGTACGCCGCGCAGGCGAGGCCGACGGCCAGGCCTATCCGGCGGTAGAGGCGGTTGCGGCGGCCGGACTCGTCGACGAACACGGGACCGGCGGCGACGCCCTGCTCCCCGCCCGCCCGGCCCGGGGTCCGGTGCAGCACACCGCCGTCCCCGAACTGCACGGCGTCGAGCTGGACCGTCACCTCGTGCGGGTCGACCGTCGCTTCGTCCGGGTCGTGGGGGGCCGCGGCGGGCGCGGCGGCCTCCTCCCGCCAGGGGTCACGGACGGGAGGACGGACCCCTGGCGGGGAGAAGGGCCGTGTCGCCTCGTCGTCGGGGCCGCCGGTCCGGGGGCGGGGGACCCGCAGGGCCGTGGTGCGCTCGGCGTCCCACGGACCGTCCGCACGTCCGGCGGCCGGGGCCGCGGTCCTCGTCCGCCGCGTCCCCCCGGGCGGTTCCGCCCCGTCCGGCGCCGCGAGGGCGCGGGCACCGCCGGGCCGGGCGGCGGGGTCCGTACGGCGGGGGAGTCCGCTCAGGAGCTCGGTCCTGTCGTTGCCGGAGGGAGAGCTCCCGGTGCGGGTCCCGTGGTCGCCGGCCGGACCGGCGCCGGCTCCGGAAGGCCCGGCGGCGCCCTTCACACCGGGTCCGGCGGGGTCGACCGGTCCGGGGAGGATCCGCGTGTCACCCCGGTCCCGGTCCTCGTCGTCCCCCGGGAGTCCCGTGCCCGCCCACGCGGCCACGGACCGTTCCGGTTGGGCGTCTTCTCGCCACTTCTCCACACGCACGCACTTCCCCCCACGGGACGGTTGCGGGTGCGCATACGACCCGAGCACTCGCCGCCGGACCGGGCCCCCACCCGTTCCGAGCGCCCCGTCTACCACACACTGCTCGGGCAACGAATGTAGCGCACGTGGGGAGCGGGTGTTTGCCGTGTGCCCTTCCCGGGCGGCGGTGAGACGTCGCACAGCCGTCGTCACGGTCGGATCGCCCGGCCGAAACCCGTCCCCCGGCACGGGACCCGTCCGCCGCGGTGCCGGCCGGTTCCCGGCTCCGGCGCACACCGCCCCGGCGGCCCTGTTCGGGCGGCCGAACCGCTTTCCGTCCGAGCCGTCGAACCGCTCCATGGATTCCCGCACGCACCATTGACGGCCTCGGAACCCGCCCCTACCTTCACCCGTCGAAGCGCTTCGATTCCGCTTCGATGCCACCGCGGAGCCGCCCGGCCGCGCCCCGGCCGCGTCCCCGCCCGCGCTTCGGCGGGCGCCGCGGCACCCCCTTCGGCATCCCCCACGGACAGTGCCAGGTGAGGACCCCCGATGGTGAAGATCACGGATGTGGCACGGCGCGCCGGGGTCTCCCCGAGCACGGTCTCCTACGCGCTCAGCGGCAAGCGCCCGATCTCCGACGCCACCCGGCGGCGCGTCCAGGCCGCCGTCCGCGAGCTGGGCTACCGCCCGTACGCCGCCCGTCCGCCGGCCGCCCACCGGTCGAAGGTGCTGGCCCTCGCGGTCCCGCTGCACTCCGGCGTCCACGTGCCGGTGGTCGCGCGGTTCGCGGTGTCGGTGGCCACCGCCGCCCGCGCCCACGACCACGACGTGCTGCTGCTCACCCAGGACGAGGGCGAGGAGGGGCTCCGGCGCGCCGCGGACGCAGGACTGGCGGACGCGGTGGTGGTGATGGACGTGCGGCTCCAGGACCCCCGGCTGCCGTTGCTGCACGCGCTGCCCCTGCCGTCCGTGCTGATCGGCGTGCCCGCCGAGCCGGAGGGGCTGACCTGCGTCGATCTGGACTTCCGGGCGGCCGGTGAGCTGTGCGTGGACCACCTGGCGCGGCTCGGCCACCGGACGGTGGCGCTGGTCGGCCCGCCGCCGGAGGTGTACGTGCGGCGGACCGCGTTCGCGCGGCGGCTCGTGCAGGGCTTCACGTCCGCCGCCGACCGGCACCGGATCGCCTCCGCCGTGTACCCGTGCGGGACGGACCGCGGCGCGGCCCGCGCGGTCGCCGAACGGCTGCTGCGCGAGCATCCCGCGCTGACCGGGGTGGTGGTGCACAACGAACCGCTGCTCGATCCGCTGATCGACGCCTTCGGGCGGCTCGGCCTGCGCGTCCCCGAGGACCTGTCCCTCACCGCCGTCTGCCCCTCCCCCGTCGCGGCCTCCGCCCGCGTCCCGGTCACCTCGGTCGCCGTGCCGTCCGCGGAGCTGGGCACGCGCGCGGTGCACCTGCTGCTGCGGAAGCTGTCCGGCCTCCCGGTGCCGCAGCACACCCTGCTGCCGCCCCGCCTGACGGAACGGGCGAGCACGGCGGCGCGGGCGGACGCATGACGGGAGACCGGCATGACACAGGCCCCGCCGCTGCTGCGACGGGGCCTGTGCCCACATGGGAATTGTGGAGATGGCGGGAATCGAACCCGCGTCCAACGGTGCGGAACCAGGGCTTCTCCGTGTGCAGTCGGCTGTGCTTTTCTCGGCCCCGGAGATCACGCCGACAAGTCTCCGACGGGCCCAGTCACTGTGTGGTTTCCCTCTTCACCCCGTGACCGGGATCAAGGTTTAGTTCCCTAGATGATGCCAGGATCCGGGTCGGGAACACCCCCGGGCTGACACTCCCTTTAAGTAGGGGAGCCGCTGCTCGCTACCTGAAGATCAGGCAGCGAGGGCGAGCTCGCCCTGGGAGATGGATCGCTTGGAATTGGCGATTATTTTTTTCGGCCTGTGGTTTACGAGATCATGGCCGCTTCCTCGACACGCTTCCCCTGCTTCGACAGCCGCTGTCGAAACCGATCATCCCCATGTTGATTTCTCAAGGTGCGCACCCGCTGCGGGGTGCTGGTGGCACCCGCCGCGAGGTGCTGGCGCCATCGTACGTGACCAACGCCCGACGATGCCACCGTATTCCCGGCGGGCCTCCCGCCGTCCCCCGGCGGATCGCCCCGCCGCGGTACCCGGTCCAACGCCGCCCGGCGCCGGGGTGTTCCCGCTCAGGCCCGCTGCTTCCTGCGGACCGCCGACATCGCCCGCTCGGCCTCGCGCCGGTCCTGCTTCTCCCGCAGCGTCTGGCGCTTGTCGTACTCCTTCTTGCCCTTGGCCAGCGCGATCTCGACCTTCGCCCGGCCGTCCTTGAAGTACAGGGCGAGCGGCACGATGGTGTGGCCCGTCTCCTGGGCCTTGGACTCCAGCTTGTCGATCTCCTCCCGGTGCAGCAGCAGCTTGCGCTTGCGCCGGGCGCTGTGGTTGGTCCAGGTGCCCTGGCTGTACTCCGGTACGTGCACGTTGTGCAGCCACGCCTCGTGGTCGGTCAGCTGGACGAAGCCGTCCACCAGTGACGCCCTGCCCTGACGCAGCGACTTCACCTCGGTCCCGGTGAGGACCAGGCCGGCCTCGTAGGTGTCGATGATGAGGTAGTCGTGCCGCGCCTTCTTGTTCTGCGCGATCAGCTTGCGCCCTTTTTCCTTAGCCATAGTGCGGCCCATTTTCGCACTACGGAGGGGGTGCGGGGGAAGCCGATTACCGCCCCGGCGCGGCGGCGGCGCGCTGCCGGCCCAGTCCGCTCAGGACCGTCTCGGCCCGCTGGAGCGCCTCCGCGTCGGCCTCGACGTCGGGGACGATGCCGCGGCCGTCGACGCTCCGGCCGGAGGGGGTGCGGTAGTGGCCGACGGTCAGCTCGGCGACCGAGCCGTCGGGCAGCGGGGCCGGCATCTGGACCGATCCCTTGCCGAAGGTGCGGGAGCCCACGACGACGGCCCGCCCGCGGTCCCGCAGGGCCCCGGTCAGGAGTTCGGCCGCGCTCATCGTCCCGCCGTCGACGAGCGCGACCAGGGGCCTGGTGGTGTCGCCGCCGGGCTCGGCGTGCAGGGCGCGCTGCTCGCCCCCGACGTCGTAGGTGGCGACCAGGCCGCCGTCGAGGAAGGCGGAGGCGGCGGTGACGGCCTCGGTGACCAGGCCGCCGGAGTTGCCGCGCAGGTCGAGGACGATCCCGGCGCCGGCCGGGGCCCGCCGCACGGCGGTGCGGACCTCGTCGCCGGAGCCCTTGGTGAAGGCGGCGACCTCGACGACGGTGATCCGGCCGGTGTGCTCGCGGACGGTCACCGTGTCGCGGGACAACCGGGTCCGGCGCAGGGTCTCGCTCCACACGCGGGTGCCGCGCTCCAGACCGAGGCGGACGGTGGTGCCGGCGGAGGCGCCGGTGCCGCTCCCGCGCAGCAGGGAGACGACCTCGGTGACGGGGCGCCCGTCGGTCCTCTCCCCGTCGACGCTGCGCAGCCGGTCGCCCGCGCGGATCCCGGCGCCGGCGGCGGGGGTGCCGCCGCCGACCTTCGTCACCTCGATCCGGCCGTCCCGCTCCCGGACCCACAGGCCGACACCGGTGTAGTGGCCGTCCAGGGCGTCCTCGACCTCCTCGTACTCCTCCGGGGAGTAGACGGCGGCCCAGCGGTCACCGCTGCGGCTGACGGCGCGCTCGGCGGCCTTCATGGGGGACGCGCCGGCGGCCGCGGCCTCCTCGGCCGCCCTGGTGACGTCCACGGGGTGCCCGGCGGGCGCGGCGGGACGGGCCCGGTCGGCCGCGGTCCCCCGGCCGGACTGGGGCAGGCCGCCGGTGGCGGCGCCGGCGACGAGGACGCTCGCGAACACCAAGGTCAGGGCGGCCCCGCGGCGGATGCGGCGGATGCGGCGGGGCTGACAGAACGGGTCACGGCCTGACATGCCGGTGAGTCTAGGACAAGGCCGAGGGGCGCACGGCCGGTTGGCCGCACGCCCCTGTGGACAAGAGTCACACCTTCAGATACTTGCGCAGCGCGAAGAACGCCGCCAACGCGGGCATCAGCAGACTCGTGGCGAGGATGAGCGGCAGCTTCGTCAGCACCGCGTCCCAGCCGATGAAGTTGATCAGGTTCAGCTTCTCCGACAGGGCCAGTCCGTTGTCGATGATGAAGTACCGCGCGAGCACCAGGAATCCGCACGCGAGCGCGCCGCCGATGAGTCCGGCGACCGCGGCCTCCGCGATGAACGGCGCCTGGATGTAGAAGCCGGAGGCGCCGACCAGGCGCATGATCCCGGTCTCGCGGCGGCGGCTGAACGCCGAGACGCGCACCGTGTTCACGATCAGCATCAGGGCGACGACCAGCATGAGCGCCATCACCGCGCGGGCGGCCCAGTTCATGCCGTTCAGCAGGCCGAAGAGGTTGTCCAGGATGCCCTTCTGGTCCTGCACCGACTGCACGCCGTCGCGCCCGTCGAAGGCGGTCGCGATGACCTCGTACTTCTCCGGGTCCTTCAGCTTGATGCGGTACGACTCCTGCATCTGGTCCGGCGTGAGGGAACTGGCCAGCGGGGAGTCCCCGAACTGCTCCTTGTAGTGCTTGTACGCCTCGTCCTGCGACTCGTAGGTGACCGTGTCGACGACCGACATCTTCTCCAGGTCGGTCTTGATCTGGTTCTTCTGGTCCTCGGTCACCGCGCCCTTGGCGCAGTTGGGGTCGGACGCGGCGTCGCTCTTGTTGCACAGGAAGACGGAGACGTTGACCTTGTCGTACCAGTAGCCCTTCATGGTGTTGACCTGGTCGCTCATCAGGAGCGACCCGCCGAACAGGGCGAGCGACAGGGCGACGGAGACGACGACCGCGAAGGTCATCGTCAGATTGCGGCGGAGACCGACACCGATCTCCGACAGGACGAACTGGGCGCGCATGGCGGGTCCTTCAGGCCTTTCCGTGGACGCGATCGGGCGCGATCGGGAGGGTCAGTGCTGGTAGCCGTAGACGCCGCGCGCCTGGTCGCGGACGAGGCGGCCCTTCTCCAGCTCGATGACGCGCTTGCGCATCTGGTCCACGATGTTCTGGTCGTGCGTCGCCATCACCACGGTGGTGCCCGTCCGGTTGATGCGGTCGAGCAGCTTCATGATGCCGACGGAGGTCTGCGGGTCGAGGTTGCCGGTGGGCTCGTCGCAGATGAGCAGCTTGGGCCGGTTGACGAAGGCCCGCGCGATGGCGACGCGTTGCTGCTCACCGCCGGAGAGCTCACCGGGCATCCGGTCCTCCTTGCCGCCGAGGCCGACGAGGTCGAGCACCTGCGGCACGGACTTGCGGATCTCGCCGCGCGACTTGCCGATGACCTCCTGCGCGAAGGCGACGTTCTCGGCGACCGTCTTGTTCGGCAGCAGGCGGAAGTCCTGGAACACCGTCCCCAGCTGGCGCCGGATCTGCGGCACCTTCCAGTTGGAGACGCGTGCGAGGTCCTTGCCCAGGACGTGCACCTGCCCGTGGCTGGCCCGCTCCTCGCGGAGGATCAGCCGCAGGAAGGTGGACTTTCCGGAGCCGGAGGACCCCACGAGGAAGACGAACTCGCCCTTCTCCACCTCCAGGGTGACGTCCCTGAGGGCGGGGCGGTTCTGCTTGGGGTAGACCTTGGACACGTTGTCGAATCGGATCACGGATGCACCACGGGTAGCCGGGGGTAGATGAGCGTGACCTTACGCGAACCGGGAGGACGACCGCAGTCACCGTCGGGGGTTGCGCGACACTTGCGTCCTTTGTGACGGATGTACGGGGGTCACGGGAGGGTCCGCACGGCCCCGTCGCCGGGGCGGGACGCGGGGCCCGCGCCGATTGCCGCGGAACCTGGCACAGTGGAGGGGGAACGTTCACACGGTCGTGGGCGTTGTGTCGATGGAACCGGTGGGAGGAGGGCGAGCGCATGACGTACGACCGGCTGGTGTGCGCGAACTGCGCCGCGCCCGTGAGCGAGGGCCGGTGCCCGGTGTGCCGTGCGAACCGCGAGCGGCTGCAGCAGGAGAACTTCTTCGCGGGGCTGAACCCCATGGCGCTGATCGCGCTGCTGGCGGTGCTGGTCGCGGCGGTGGCGCTGCTCGCCCACCAGTCCGTCTGACGCGCTGCCCGACACCGGAGCGGGACGCACGAGGGGCCCGGGGGGGGGGGGGGGGGCGGGGCCCCCCCCCCCCATCCTCCCTTTCGGGGGTGAGGCGGTTGGGGCTATCACGGGCAGGGGGCGG
>NZ_JBVITR010000059.1:20549-27343 GCF_055574875.1 Streptomyces sp. NPDC034670 | reverse complement strand
GTTTGTGGGGTGGGTTCGTGGGGGTGGCTTTCCTCCCCCATAGTCCTTTCGGCCGCGTCCCCGAACGCGGGGGGGGAACCCACGGGGGCCCGGGACCGCGGTCGCGCTCCGGGCCCCTCGGTCTACGTCCCGCGTACGGGGCGTACGCGTGCGGCCACCGTCAGGCGGCTGCGCCACCGCGGCCGGTCATGAGGCGCGGCAGCACCCGGAAGCCGATGCCGCCGGCGATCATCGTGGCGGCGCCGATCACCAGGAAGGTGGTCTCGGCGGCACCGGTCTCGGCGAGCTCCTTGCCGTTGCCCTGGGCCGAGGGGGCGGGGGCCTCGTCACCGGTGTCGGTGAGCGCCGAGGAACCCTCCTCCTGCGGGGCGGCGCCCCCGGCGGGGTCGGCGGCGTTGCCGCCGCCGT
The DNA here is from genome assembly GCF_055574875.1 of Streptomyces sp. NPDC034670. Lineage (NCBI taxonomy): Bacteria > Bacillati > Actinomycetota > Actinomycetes > Kitasatosporales > Streptomycetaceae > Streptomyces > Streptomyces sp. NPDC034670. Next base: position 26,935 of record NZ_JBVITR010000059.1, on the reverse strand, counting down.
TGCCGCCGCCGGCACCCGGAGCGGTCGCGGTGGGCTCCTCGGTGGGCTCGGTGGGCTCGTTCGGCTCGGTCGGCTCCGGCTCGGTGGGCTCCGGCTCGGTCGGGTCCGGCTCGGTGGGCTCCGGCTCGGTCGGGTCCGGGTTGGTCGGCTCCGGCTCGGTCGGGTCCGGGTTCTCGGGGATGGTGGTCGGCGGGGTCGCCGGCGGGGTCGTCTGCTCGGTGCCGTCGTTCACCTTGACGCCGTCGTTCGTCCCGGCGCTCACGCCGATCTCGAAGGCGGAGGCCGCGCCGGCCGCGGTCAGCGAGGCGCCGGCCGCGATCACGGCACCGGCCGCTATCCGGGCGACACGGATCCGCGTCTTCTTGGTCATGTGGTTGCTACCCCCAGTAGCTCATCGTCAATGAGGCGGCGCCCGGGGCCGTGATCAACGGGGGTGACTGCGGTGAAACGCCCCCCGGTTCACATGCGCCCCAGAGATACGCATGCCGCGCCTCACCCTTCCGAGTTTTCAAAAGAACGTCAAGGCCGTTGCGTACGCGATGTCCCCCTACGCACGCTTTGCCGAGGAACGCGGCCGTAAGTGTGACGCAGGACCCAGACGTCCCCCCATGAGAAAGGCAACTGCCGCCCGAAAGGCGGCAGTTGCCTTGTCGACAAAGCGCTGTTCGCGCGGTCGGTCACTTCTCCCGCTGCTTGCGCCAGCGAATCCCGGCCTCCAGGAAGCCGTCGATCTCACCGTTGAACACGGCCTCGGGGTTGCCGACCTCGTGCTCCGTGCGCAGGTCCTTGACCATCTGGTACGGGTGCAGCACGTACGAACGCATCTGGTTGCCCCAGGAGTTGCCGCCGTCGCCCTTGAGGGCGTCCATCTTGGCCTGCTCCTCCTGACGGCGCCGCTCCAGCAGCTTGGCCTGGAGGACGTTCATCGCGGTGGCGCGGTTCTGGATCTGGGAGCGCTCGTTCTGGCAGGAGACCACGATGCCGGTGGGGATGTGCGTGATGCGCACCGCGGAGTCGGTGGTGTTCACGCCCTGGCCGCCGGGACCGGAGGAGCGGTAGACGTCGATGCGCAGGTCGGACTCGTCGATGTCGACGTGGTCGGACTGCTCGACGACGGGGAGCACCTCGACACCGGCGAAGGAGGTCTGGCGCCGGCCCTGGTTGTCGAAGGGCGAGATGCGCACCAGGCGGTGGGTGCCCTGCTCGACCGAGAGGGTGCCGTAGGCGTAGGGCACCTGGACGGCGAAGGTGGTCGACTTGATGCCGGCCTCCTCCGCGTACGACGTCTCGTAGACCTCGGTCTTGTAGCCGTGCTGCTCGGCCCAGCGCAGGTACATGCGCTGGAGCTTCTCGGCGAAGTCGGCGGCGTCGACGCCGCCGGCCTCGGCGCGGATGTTGACCAGCGCCTCACGGGCGTCGTACTCGCCGCTGAGCAGCGTCCGGACCTCCATCTCGTCCAGCGCCTTGCGGACCGCGGCGAGCTCGGTCTCGGCCTCCGCGCGGGTGTCCGGGTCGTCCTCCTCCTCGGCCATCTCGAACAGCACGGCGAGATCGTCGATCCGGCCGCGCAGCGCCTCGGCCTTGCGCACCTCGGCCTGGAGGTGGGAGAGCCTGCTGGTGATCTTCTGCGCCTCGTCCGGGTTGTCCCACAGGGACGGCGCGGCCGCCTGCTCCTCGAGCACGGCGATGTCTGCCCTCTTCTTGTCGAGGTCCAGGACGGCCTCGATCGACTCCATGGTCGAGGAGAGGGACTTCAGCTCTTCGGATACATCGACGACTGCCACGCCCTCCAGCGTAACGGTTCCACCGGGCGGCCCACGCCGGACGCGGGCCCCGGAAAGGACGCCCAGCAGGTCACGGGGCCACCGGAACGGAGTTCTCGGTGTCCTGCGGAGGTGCCGTGCCGTCGTCCCCGGCGGCCAGCCAGGTGCCGACGCCCGCCGCTGCCGCCAGGGCCGCCGCCGCCGCGGTCAGGGCCAGGCGGCGCCGACGGGCGATCGCGCGGTTGCGGGCCGAGCCGGGGCGGGGGGCGCCGGCCGCGCGGGGGGCCCGGGCCGTGCCGCGGGCGCCGCCGGCGAGCTCGTCGGGGGCCGGCACCCGCATGGACGTGTGGGTGTCGCGGTTGGAGTCGGCCGGCCGCGCGCCCGGCACCAGCGGGACCGCGCCGCGCCGCCGCGCCGGCTCCCCGGCGGCCGGGGCCCGGCCGGACGCCCGGGCGTCCTCCACCGCCGCCGCCTCCTCCTCCGCCGGTCCGGTGTCCGGCTCGTCCACGTCCAGCGGCGGCATCCCCGCCAGGACCGGCAGCAGCTCCCGCAGCCGCACGGCCAGCTCGGAGGCGCGCAGCCGCGACGCCGGGGCCTTGGCCAGGCACTGCACCAGCAGCTGCCACAGCTCGTCGGGGATGCCGGGGAGCGGGACCACCGTCTCGGTGACGTGGCGGCGCAGGACCGCTCCGGGGTGTCCGCCGCCGAACGGCGTGAAGCCCGCGAGCAGCTCGTACAGGACCGTGGCCAGCGCGTAGATGTCGACCGAGGCGCGCGGCGGCAGGCCCTCCACGATCTCCGGGGCCAGGTAGTCCGGCGTTCCGATGATCTTCGTGGCGCGGGTCCGGCGCGGGGTGTCGATGAGCTTGGCCACGCCGAAGTCCGTCAGCAGCGCGCGGTGCGAGCCGCCCGGCCCCACGGGGCCCTGCATGTCCAGCAGCACGTTCTCCGGCTTGACGTCCCGGTGCACGACGCCGGCCGCGTGGGCCGCGGCCAGTCCGTCCGCGACGTCGGCGGTGATCGCCACCGCCGCCTCGGGCGCGAGGCGGCGCTCCCGGTCGAGGCGGGTGCGCAGGTCCGTCCCCCGGACCAGGTCCATGACCAGGGCGAGGTCGTTGCCGTCGACCACCAGGTCGCGCACGGAGACGACGTGCGGGTGCTCCAGACCGAGCAGCGCCGTCCGCTCCTGCACGAAGCGGCCGACGAGCTCCTGGTCGGAGGCGAGGTCCTCGCGCAGCAGCTTGATGGCGACGGGCCCCCCGGGTCCCTCGCCCAGCCACACCGTGCCGGCGCTGCCCCGTCCGAGGATCTGGTGGGCGGTGTACCGGCTGCCGATCTTCCGTGCCAAGGCTGCTCCTACCGACGCGTGTTGTCGTTAAAACTACGCGTCCGGGGAGCCGGCCCCCCCAACGGATCCGGAAATCGGCTCCCGGATGTCGACACATCAACAAATGCGCCGGACCCCCGGGAGCTCCCGGGCCCCTCTAGGAACCCGAGGAGCCGCCGCCGAGGTCCTCGAACCAGCCGACCACCGTGCCGAACCAGTCGGTGAGCTGCTCCCAGTAGCCCTTGCCGGTGCCGATCCAGCTCTGCAGCGGGCTCAGCTCCCAGACCAGCCATCCGGCGACGAACAGGACGAGGAGGGTGAACAGGCATCCCTTCAGGCAGCCCAGCCCGGGGATCCGCATCGGGTTGGCGCTGCGCCGGCGCGGCGGCCGGGGCTCGCGCCGGGGCGGCCGGGGCTCCGGCCGGGCGGGGGGCGCGTACCGCTGGGGCTGGGGCTGGGGCGGCGGGGGCTGCGGCGTGGCGTAGCGCTGCGGTTGCTGCTGCTGCGGGTAGCCGTAGCCGGGGCCCGGCTGGGCCTGCGGACGCCGCTGCGGCGGCTGCGGCGGCTGCTGCTGCGGCCGGGCGACCTGCCGCTGGGGGCGGCGGCGCAGCGGGTCCTGGCCGGGGTCGAGGTACTGGACCTGGGTCTGCTCGTTGCGGTCGCGGGCCGCGCGCAGCTGGTTCTGCCAGGGGTGCGGGTCCTCGGGGCCGGGCTGTCCGGGCTGCCCCTGGCCGTTCCCCCCGGGCGGGCCGGGCGGCACCGGAGGCATGACGGCGGTCGGGTCGGCGGCACCGGCCGGTCCGCCGGTGTGCGGCAGGACGCTGGTGGCGGCGTTGGGGTCGTGGGAGCCCGCGCCGTGCGGCAGCACCTGCGTCGGGTCGGCGGCACCGGGCGCGTCGGGCACCGGCGCGGGCGCCGGGTCGGGCGCGAGGAGCGCGCCGACGTTCTCCGCGGCGGCGATCTGCGCGGAGTTCGCGCGCACGCCGACGCCGTCGGCGACGACCCGCAGGCCGCGCGCGAGGTTCTCGGCGCTGGGCCGTTCGTCGGGGTTCTTGCGCAGGCAGCGCTCGATGACCGTCCACAGCGGGTCGGGGACGGTGGAGGGGCGGCGCGGTTCGGCGCTCAGGTGCTGGTGCAGCACCTCCAGGGCGGAGGACCCGGAGAACGGCGGACGGCCGGTGACCAGCTCGTACAGCAGGATGCCGGCGCCGTAGACGTCGACGGCGGAGGTCTGCGGGCGGCCCTCGGCGGACTCGGGCGCGATGTACGCGGGCGTGCCGACGAACTCGTGGGTGCGGGTCAGGCCCGGGGAGTCGGCGAGGCGGGCGATGCCGAAGTCGGTCAGCATCGGGTGCATCTCGCCGTTCTCCTGCTTGAGCAGGACGTTGGCCGGCTTCAGGTCGCGGTGCACCACGCCGTCGGCGTGGCTGGCGGCGAGCGCGTCGGCGATCTGGGCGGTCAGCAGCGCGGCGGCCACGGGGGTGAAGGGGCCGTTCTCGCGCAGGTGGCGGTGCAGGTCGGGGCCGTCGACGAGGTCCATGACCAGGGCCAGCAGATCACCCTCGACCACCAGGTCGCGGACCCGGACGATGTTGGGGTGGGTCAGCCGCAGCAGGACGGAGCGCTCGCGCAGGAACCGCATCACGACGTCGGCGTCGTTCGCGAGCTCCTCCTTGAGGACCTTGATCGCCACGGTTTCGCCGGGCTGTCCGGGCACGGCCGCCTCGGCGCCCGCGGTCTCCCGCTGGCGGGCTCGCCAGACGGTGCCCGTGGCGCCGCGCCCGAGCGGCTCCTCGAGCAGGTACTTACTGCCTACCGGCCGCACGTCATGCGCTCCCTGCTGATTGCTTGGCGTACACCGTGGTCCACCGTGCTGCGGAATGTCCCGACCCACTGTAGTGCCGCCGCACGGGATACCGGCTTGACGAGTTCGGCGTCGTCCCTCCGTGGGCCCCGCGGGCCGGCGCCCGTTCGCGTGGTCCGTTCGCGCTGTCCGTCCGTGTTGCAGGAAAGACGCGCGACCCGGTCCGTTGGTTGCCGGATGCCGGACGTGACCGATCTCAAGTGGCCCCGGAACGATCACCGACTCCTCACCGGTCGGGCATTTTTGCGGGCAGAGCCGACCAATCAAGATCATTTGATGCCGGGCGGCGAGCACGTTGTCGGCGGCAGGTGCGAGGATGCCCCCAGTACTGGCCGTACGTGCGCGTGTGGCGGTGGGGGAAGCCCGCGGAGGGGGACCGCGGGGCGGCTTCGTCCCCGTGTCGCGAGCGCCCGCGCAGAAGGGACCGCTGACGGCGATGCAGATCCGGCTGACCGTCGTTGACCCGCCGGGTTCGTCCTCCCCCGCGCGGGACCGGGCCGCGCGCCGCGACGTGCTGGTCACGGCACCCGCCGGCACGGCCCTGGCCGCGGTCGCCTCCGCCCTGGCCTCGGCGGTCCCCGGCGGCGACGGCCCGTCCGGCTCCTCGGGCACCCCGGTGCTGTACGCCGGGGACCGGCGGCTGGACACCCAGCGCTGCACCCTCGGCGAGCCGCCGCTGATCGACGGCGCGGTGCTGACCGTGGGCGCCCCGGGCGAACCGGAGCCCCGTCCCGAACCGGACGACGCCCCGGCCCGCCTCCACGTCGTCGCCGGTCCCGACGCGGGCGGGGTGCACCTGCTGCACGGCGGCGAGGTCCGCATAGGCCGCTCCGCCGACGCCGACGTGCCGCTCGACGACCCGGACGTCTCCCGGCTGCACTGCGCGGTGACGGTCGGCCCGGACGGCCGGGTCTCGGTGGCCGACCTCGGCTCCACCAACGGCACGACGCTGGACGGCAGGCACGTGGGTTCCCGCCCGGTCCGCCTCGCCCCGGGCGCGCTGCTGCGGATCGGGGAGTCCGCCCTGCGGCTCGCCCCGCCCCCGGGGCCGGCGGCGCGGACGGGGACGGCCCCGGACGGCGAGGGACACGTGCGCGTGACGGCTCCCCCGCGCGGGCGAACCGACGGCGCGGACGCCCGGGACGACGGGGCGGCGCCGACGGCGCCCACCCATCACGGCCACGGCCCGGCCGGCTGGGCCGCGCCCGCCCCGGGCGGGCGGGAGGACGGCGCGGGCGGGGCGCCACGGGTGCCGGGACAGGGCGGGGCGCCGGGCGTCGAGAGCCACGGGGCGGACCCGGGCCCCGGGCACACCGCCGCCGGGGAGGGCGTGCCGTCTGCCGGGGGAGGGGGGCCCCCGGCGGCGGCACCCTCCCCCAGGGGGGGAACCCACCCCCATCATTCTTTCTCTGGCCTCGGCGGGAGGGGGGGA
>NZ_JBVITR010000059.1:17662-20539 GCF_055574875.1 Streptomyces sp. NPDC034670 | reverse complement strand
AGAGTTCCCGGGTAATCCCACATCCACGAGACCCACGCGGCTGGTCCCCCCCCCCCCCCCCCTCCTCCTCCCCCTCCCCCCCCCCCCCCCCCCCCCCCCCCCCCCCGACCCGCACACGGGCCGCTCCGGCACGGGCCGGGAGGAGGAGGGGCCCGGCGCCGGCGGCGTCCCGGGCGCGCCGGCGTTCGCCCCCGCGCCCGCCGCCACCACCCGCAAGGGCACCCCCGTACGCGGTACCGACCTCCCCCGGCCCCAGCCCCAGTCCCCGGGGGGACGCAGGCGGGGCGGGCTCACCGCCTGGGCGCGGCGGCTGGCCGGCGGGCGGCAGGAGCAGGCGGCGGACGCGCGGGACGCCCACGGCGCGGGGACGGCCGGCCCCGCGCCCGAAGCCGGCGCGGCCGCCCTCCCCGAGACCTGGCCGGACCCCGCCGCGCTGCTGCTGACCGCGCTGGGCCCCGGCCCCCGGCTGTGGGAGCGCGGGCCGGACCACCCCGAGGCGCTCGCGGTGCGGCTCGGTACGACCGACCGGGCGACGCCGGACGGCTCCGGCCTGCTGCCCGCCGTACCGGTGACGTCGGGGCTGCGCGAGGTCGGCGCGCTGGGACTGGCCGGCCCGCGCGGACGGCTCGCCGGGCTGGCCCGCGCGGTGCTGGCCCAGCTCGCCGCGCTGCACTCCCCCGACTGCCTGGAGATCGTCCTGATCGCGGCGGACCGCTCCCGCCCGCTCGAGGAGCGCACCGCCGAGTGGTCGTGGCTGGGCTGGCTGCCGCACGTGCGCCCGGGGCACGGCCAGGACTGCCGCCTGCTCCTCGCGCACGACCCCGAGCAGGCCGTCGCCCGCACCGGGGAACTGCTGCGCCGGCTGGAGGACCACGACCACGCCACCGGGGCGGCCCCGGCCCCCCTGCCGGACCGGACCACCGCGCCGGGAGGGCCCGCTCCGGCCGCCCGGCGTCCCTCCTGGGCGCGGGACGCCGACGGCGCCGGCGCGGCGGGCGGCCCCACCGGGCCGTACGCCGTGGTCGTCGTGGACGGCGACCCGGGGAGCACCGAGGCGCGCGAGGCGCTGGTGCGGCTGGCCGTGGAGGGGCCGCGGGCCGGGATCCACCTGGTGTGCCTCGCCGAGACGGCCGCCGCCTCCCCCGCGTCCCCGCTGTCGACGACGTACGAGGCGGCCTGCGCGGCGGCGCCGGCGTTCCGGGAGTGCGGTGCCGTCGCCCTGCTCAGCGGGGACGTGGCGACCGCCCTGCGGCTGCTGCGGGTGGCCCGGAGCGGCCCCGGGGCCGCTCCCGGCCCGGTCGGGCACGGCACCCTCGCCACGGTCGACGCGGTCTCCCCCGCCTGGGCCGAGCGGTTCGCGCGGGCCCTCGCGCCGCTGCGCACGGACGGCCCCGCCGGGGAGCGGCACGCGCGCGTGTCGGCGCCGCTGCCCCGGTCGGCGCGGCTGCTGGACGAACTGGGCCTGGCCCGGGCCACCCCCGCCTCGCTGATGGCCCGCTGGGCGGACGCGGCCGACGACACCCGGGCGCTCGGCGGACGCGTCACCGCCGTCCTGGGCGCCGGACCGCGCGGACCGGTCGCCGCCGATCTCGTCGCCGACGGCCCGCACCTGCTGGTCGAGGGGCCCTCCGGCAGCGGCCGCACCGAGCTGCTGCGCGCGGTCGTCGCCTCGCTGGCCGCCGCCGAGCGGCCCGACCGGCTGGGCATCGTGCTGGTCGACGGGCGGGGCGGCCCCGCGACGGACGACGGGCCCGGCGGGGACCTGCGCGTGTGCACGGACGTCCCGCACGTCACCACCCACCTCGCCGCCAACGACCCGGTGCGGATGCGGGAGTTCGCCCAGTCGCTGAGCGCCGAGCTGAAGCGGCGCGCCGAGCTGCTCGGCCGGTCCGACTTCACGGAGTGGCACACCGGGCGCACGCTGTCGGACCGGATGGTCGCGCAGCGCACGGCCGCGCGGCGCGGCCCGGCGGGCACCGGCGGCGAGCACGGCGGGGACCTGGAGACCCCGCCCAGCACCACGCTGCGGCTGCGGCCGGGAGCGGCCCGGCGCCAGGCGGAGGCGGTGCCGCCGCTGCCCCGGCTGGTGGTCGTCGTGGACGACCTGGACGCCCTGGTCTCCCCCGCGCTGGGCGCTCCGGGACGGCCCGCCGCCGGATCGGTGCTGCGGGCGCTGGAGGCCGTGGCGCGGGACGGGGAGCGGCTGGGCGTGCACCTGGTCGCGGCCACCGGCCCGTGCGCCCGTACGGCCGGGACCGAGCCGGCGCGGCGGGCGACCCTGCGGGTCGCGCTCGACGCGCCCGGGCCCCCCGGCCCGGACGCACCGTCGCCGGGGCGCGGCCGGCTGGCCCACCCGGACGGCCGGACGGCCGTGTTCCAGGGCGGGCGGGTGACCGGCCGCATCCCGCGGACGGCGACCCTGCGCCCCACGGTCGTGCCGCTGGAGTGGCACCGCATGGGCGATCCCCCGGCCCGGCGCCAGGTGCGGGAACTGGGCAACGGCCCGACCGACCTCGCCCTGCTCGCCAGCGCGCTGGAGCGGGCCGCCCGCCAGGTCTGCGCGGCCGAGGTCCCGTCACTCCTCTGACACGCGCGTCCGTCCGGTGATGCTCCGTCACGACGCGGTCACGATCGCGGACTTGACACCGGACGCACTCTTGCCGATCCCCGCCCCCGGGCGTAGACCAGAGCGCACGGGACAGCGCTCGACGTTCGACGGGGTACGACGGGGTACGACGGAGTACAGAGAACGGGGCAGTGATGCGCAGGACGAGCAGGATCATCCGGATACGCAGGTCGCCCGACCACCGCGGGGGGGGGGGGGGGGCGGGGGGAGGGGGCGTCGTTCTTTCCGCTGGGATGGTTGCGGTGTCCCTC
>NZ_JBVITR010000059.1:0-17652 GCF_055574875.1 Streptomyces sp. NPDC034670 | reverse complement strand
GAGGGAAGAAGAGAGGGAAGGGAAGAAAAAAAGAAGAACGGGCCCCATCACCCCCCCCCCCCCCCCCCCCCCCCCCCCCCCCCCCCCCCCCCCCCCCCCCCCCCCCCCGGTGCTCGCCGCGGGGGTGCTCGCGGTCTCGCTCACCGCCTGCGGAGGCGGTGACGACGGCGGCGAGGACGACAAGGACGGCGGCACCGGGGACGGCGGCACCACCGTCACCCTCCCGAAGCTGGACGGCGCGAACCTCCAGGTGGCGGCCGTGTGGACCGGCGCCGAACAGAAGAACTTCAAGAAGGTCCTCGCGGAGTTCGAGAAGCGCACCGGTGCGAAGGTGACCTTCGTCCCCGCCCAGGACCCCATCATCAACTTCCTCGGCTCGAAGATCGCGGGCGGCGCCCCGCCGGACGTGGCGATGCTGCCGCAGCCGGGCGCCATCAAGCAGGCGGTGGACAAGAAGTGGGCCAAGCCGCTGGGCGCCGGGGCGAAGGCGGAGCTGGCGAAGAACTACTCGCGGGGCTGGCAGGACATCGGCAAGGTCGACGGCGAGCAGTACGGCGTCTACTACAAGGCCGCCAACAAGTCGCTGATCTGGTACAACGCCCAGGTCTTCGAGAACGCGGGCGCCGGTGAGCCGAAGACCTGGGACGAACTGCTCACCACCGCGCGGACGGTGTACGACTCCGGCGTGACCCCCTTCTCGGTCGGCGGCGCCGACGGCTGGACGCTGACCGACTGGTTCGAGAACATCTACCTCTCCCAGGCCGGCCCGGAGAAGTACGACCGGCTGGCCGCGCACGAGATCAAGTGGACGGACCCCTCCGTCAAGGAGGCGCTGACCACGCTGGCGGAGGTCTGGGGCGAGGAGGACTACGTCGCGGGCGGAGCGCGCGGCGCGCTGCAGACGGAGTTCCCCCAGTCCGTGACGCAGACCTTCACCGGCGGCGACCAGCCCAAGGCGGCCATGGTCTACGAGGGCGACTTCGTGCAGGTCAACATCGGTGAGACCGAGGCGGAGGTCGGCACGGACGCGAAGGTGTTCCCGTTCCCGGCGGTCGGCGACACGGCGCCCGTGGTGTCCGGCGGTGACGCGGCCGTGATCCTGAAGGACTCCGAGGCGGCACAGGCGCTGGCGACCTTCCTCGCCTCCCCGGACGCGGCGGGCATCCAGGCGAAGCTGGGCGGTTACCTGTCGCCGAACAAGAACGTGCCGGAGTCGGCGTATCCGAACGCGGTGCAGCGGAAGATGGCCAAGGCGCTGATCGACGCCGGCGACGACTTCCGCTTCGACATGTCCGACCAGGCCCCGCAGGCCTTCGGCGGCACGCCCGGCAAGGGCGAGTGGAAGGCGCTGCAGGACTTCCTGAAGAACCCCGGGGACATCGCGGGGACCCAGGCGCGGCTGGAGGCCGACGCGGCCGCGGCGTACGGGAACTGATCCGGCCATGGCGTCGGACACGGCGGCGGGGACGTCGAGGAGGTCCCCCGCCGCTCCCAGGTCGCGCAAGAGCGTCACCGGCACCCGGGCGACCGTCGCGGCACTGTTCCTGCTGCCCGCGCTCGTCCTGCTCGGCGCGCTCGTGGTCTACCCGATCGGGTACTCCGTCGTCCGCAGCTTCTACGACCAGTCCGGCGACGGATTCGCCGGACTCGACAACTACCGGGCGCTGTTCACGGACGAGGGCATCCGCACCGCCCTGAAGAACAACGTCGTCTGGGTGGTGTTCGCGCCGACGGTGGCGACCGCGCTCGGTCTCGTCTTCGCGGTGCTGACCGAACGGGTGCGCTGGGGAACGGCGTTCAAGCTGGTCGTCTTCATGCCGATGGCGATCTCGATGCTCGCGGCGGGCATCATCTTCCGGCTGGTGTACGACCAGGACCCGGACAAGGGCGTGGCGAACGCGGTGTGGGTGGGGGTGCACGACACCTTCGCCCCGTCCTCGGCGTTCCCGAAGGCGCACCCGGGCCGCGAGTCGCCGCTGGAGCCGGCCGGCGGGGGCGCCTTCGTCACCAGGGAGACGGTGGGCGTGGGCGACACGGTCGCGCTGCCGCTGGTCGGGGTCGCCCCGGACCTGATGCCGGGCGACGCGGAACGGGCCGCGGCGCCGAAGCCGGAGGACGACCGGATCACCGGCACCACCTGGCAGGACTTCACCCGCGGCAAGGGCGTCGGCACGCTGAACGGCGTCGACGCCTCCGAGCTGGGCTATGCCGGGATGAAGATCGAGGCCGTCAGGGACGGCGAGGTGGTGGAGACGGCCACGGCGGGCGCCGACGGCACCTTCTCCCTGTCCTCGAAGGCCGACGGCGCCCGTCTGCGGCTCCCGGCGAGCAACTTCGAGGAGCCGTACAACGGCCTGGACTGGCTGGGCCCGTCCCTGGTCACGCCCGCGATCATCGGCTCGTACATCTGGATGTGGGCGGGCTTCGCGATGGTGCTGATCGCGGCCGGCCTGGCGGGCATGCCCCGGGAGCTGCTGGAGGCCGCCCGGGTGGACGGCGCCAACGAGTGGCAGGTGTTCCGGCGGATCACGGTGCCCCTGCTGGCGCCGGTCCTGGCGGTCGTCGTCGTCACCCTGATGATCAACGTGCTGAAGGTGTTCGACCTGGTCTTCATCATCGCCCCGGGCTCCTCCCAGGACGACGCGAACGTCCTCGCGCTGGAGCTGTACCGCAAGGGCTTCGCTGCGGACCAGCCGGGCATCGCCAGCGCGATCGCGGTGTTCCTGCTGCTGCTGGTGATCCCGGTGATGTGGTTCAACATCCGCAGGCTGAGGCGGGAGGTGCGGCGATGAGCGCGGACGCCGGGGGTGTCACGAAGGCGGGCGCGCGGCCCGCCGTCGCGGTCAGGGCCGAGCGGCCGCTCGGTTCGAGGCTCGGCCAGTGGGTGGGCGGCGGCCTGGTCCGCGTCTTCCTGGTCGTCGTCGGGCTGTTCTGGCTGGTGCCGACGGTCGGGCTGCTGCTGGCCAGCCTGCGCACCCCGCAGGACATGGCCGCCGACGGCTGGTGGAAGGTGCTCACCGAGCCCTCCCGGCTCACCTTCGGCGCCTACGAGAGGCTCCTGGAGAACGACGACATCACGGGCTCCCTGCTGAACACGGTCGCCATCACCGTGCCCGCGACCGTGCTGGTGGTGGTGATCGGCTCGCTGGCCGGATACGCCTTCGCCTGGATGGAGTTCCCCGGCCGGGACTGGTGGTTCCTCGGTGTGGTGGGGCTGCTGGTGGTGCCGGTGCAGGTGGCGCTGATCCCGATCGCCGAACTCTTCGGCACCCTCGGCATCTTCGGCTCCCTGGCCGGCGTGGTCCTCTTCCACGTCGGTTTCGGCCTGCCGTTCGCGGTGTTCCTCCTGCGGAACTTCTTCGCGGAGATCCCCAGGGAGCTGCTGGAGGCGGCCCGGCTGGACGGCGCCGGTGAACTGCGCCTGTTCGTACGGGTCGTGATGCCGCTCGCCGGGCCGGCCATCGCCGCGCTCGGCATCTTCCAGTTCCTGTGGGTGTGGAACGACCTGCTGGTCGCGCTGATCTTCTCGGACGCCGGGAACCAGCCGATCACGGTCGCCCTGCAGACCCAGGTGCGGCAGTTCGGCAACAACATCGACGTACTGGCGCCGGGCGCGTTCATCTCGATGGTGGTCCCGCTGGTCGTGTTCTTCGCGTTCCAGCGGCAGTTCGTCTCCGGCGTGATGGCGGGCGCGGTGAAATAACCCGGGCGCGGCGCGAGAAGGGGCGGACCCGTGGCGGTCCGCCCCTTCGGGTGACCGGATTCCCCCGGATGCCGCAGCCGGCGTAACCAAGTCGGCCCAGCGGCCGTTGCCGGGCCGAACGCCCGCGCCGATCGTTGGATGCCCCTTGCCCAGGTTCAGTGTCATTGTCCCCGCGTACCGGGTTCAGGCGTACCTGCACGAGTGCCTGGAATCGGTGCTGGCCCAGTCGTACGCCGATCTCGAACTGATCGCCGTCGACGACTGCTCGCCGGACGCGTGCGGCGCGGTGATCGACGAGTTCGCCGCCCGCGACCCGCGCGTGCGGGCCGTGCACCTGCCGCGGAACACGGGCCTCGGCCGGGCCCGCAACGCCGGGATGGAGCGGGCGACGGGCGACTACCTGGTGTTCCTGGACGGCGACGACACCCTCGCCCCCGGCGCGCTCCTGGCGATCGCCGGCCGGCTGGAGGAGACCGGCGACCCGGACGTCCTGGTCTACGACTACGCGCGCACGCACTGGTCGGGCGAGACCGTGCGCAACCGGATCGCCGCGCGGCTCACCGAGCGGGGCCCGGCGCCGTTCCGGCTGGCGGACCGGCCGGGGCTGCTCGACCTGCTGATGGTGGCCTGGAACAAGGCGTACCGGCGGGAGTTCGTGCGGCACGCGGGCTTCGCCTTCCCGCCCGGCTACTACGAGGACACCCCGTGGACGTACCCGGTCCTGATGACGGCGGAGTCGATCGCGACCCTGGACCGGGTGTGCGTGCACTACCGGCAGCGGCGGGCCGGCGGCATCCTGCGCACCACCAGCGAGCGGCACTTCGACGTCTTCGACCAGTACGACCGGGTGTTCGCGTACCTCGACGCGCATCCCGCACTGGCGTGCTGGCGGCCGCTGCTGTTCCGCCGCATGGTCGACCACCTGGTGACCGTGTACACCCGCCGGGACCGGCTGCCGCGCGGAACGCACGCCGCCTTCCTGCGCCGGGCCCGCGCCCACTGCCGGCGCCACCACGCGCCCGGCGCGTCCGTCCCCGCGCGCGCCCGGATCCACCACACGCTGGTCCGGTTCGGCCTGCACCGCACCTACCGGGCCCTCCGGCTGGCCGCGGCCCTGGGCCGCGGGGCCGCCCGGCTCTCCGCGCGGTCGGCGTCGGCCCTGCGCCTCGCCGCCCTGCTCCTGCACTACCGCGTCCAGCGGCTGCTCCCGCTGCGCGCCGACCACGCCGTCCTCACCGCCCGCGCGGACGGCGCCCGCGGCGGCGGCCCGGCCGCCCTGGAGTCCGCGTTCCACGCCGTGGCCCCGCACATCCGCACCACCTGGGCGGCGCACCCCGAGCACCCCGAGCACGCCGAGCATCCCGAGCGCTCCGGTCACTCCGGGCACTCCGGACGTCCGGGGCGCACCGACCGCCCCGGGCACCCCCGCGCCGTCCCGCCGCCGGGACCGCCCCTCCTCGTCCCCGGCACGGCCGCCTACTGGACCGCGCTCGCCCGCTCCGCCTACCTGGTGAGCGACACCGGCCTCGACCCCCGCCTGGTCAAGCGCAGGGGCCAGACCGTCGTCCGGACGCAGCGCGGCACCCCCCTCGGGTACACGGGCCTGGACCTCCTGGAGCGCCCGGCGGCGGCCCGGGGCACCGACTTCGCGCGGCTCCTGGAGGACGCCGACCGGTGGGACTACGTCGTCACCGCCAACCGCCACTCCACCCTCACCTGGGAGCGGGCGTACCCCGGCCGCTACACCACCCTGGAGTACGGGCAGCCGCGCACCGACCCGCTCCACACGGCGACCGAGGCCGACGTGGCCGGGCTGCGGGAGGCGCTCGGCATCCCCGAGGGCGCGGTGGCGGTCCTGTACGCACCGGCCCACCGTGCCCACCGCCGCACCCAGCGCCCCCCGCTCGACCCGGAACGCGTCGCGCGCCGCCTGGGTCCGCGGTTCGTCGTCCTGGCCCGGACCCGGACCCCGGACGGCCCGCCGCCCGGGGGCGGCTGCGGCCGGGTCCTGGACGTCGCCGCGCACCCGGACGACGCGTCCCTGTGCCTGGCCGCGGACGCCCTGGTCACCGACTTCTCCCCGCTGATGTTCGACTACGCGAGCCTGGACCGGCCGATCGTGCTGTGCGCCGACGACTGGGAGGTGTACGAGGCGGTCCGCGGCACCTACCTCGACGTGCGGGCGTTCCCGCCGGGCGCGGTGGCGGACGGCGAGGAGGAGCTGATCGACGTCTTCGCCTCCGGCCGCTGGTGCGGCTCCCACTCCGCCCGGCTGCGCGCGGCGTTCCGCGCCCGCTTCTGCCCGTACGACGACGGCCGCGCCGCCGAGCGGGTCGTCCGCCGGGTCGTGCTCGGGGAGACCGGCGTCCCCCCGGCCGTCCCCCCGCACGAGCGCCACCCGGTGCCACCGGCCGTCGCCGTGTCCGGCCCGCCGCCGCTCACGACCGTGCCCCCGCAGCAGCGGCCCGGCGGCCCGCTGACCTCAACCGACCGCTTCTGATCACTACTGACCGTCGTTTTCCCTTCGGGAGTGCCCATGTCCCCCGGCTCCTCGCGGCCGGCCCCGGCCCGGCCGCCCGCCCGGCGGCCGGCGGGGCGGCCCGGACGGCGCCCCGCCCGCTGAGGCGACGGACGTCACGAGAACCCCCAACGGAGAGAGCAGCATGCCCCGCTTCAGCATCATCGTCCCGTCCCACGGGGTCGCAGGCCGGCTGGCCCAGGCGCTGGACTCGGTACTCGCCCAGTCCTTCGGCGACCTCGAACTGATCCCCGTCTGCGACGCCCCCGCGTGCCCCGCGTCCGAGGTGGCCGCCCGGTACGCCGAACGGGACTCCCGGGTGGCCCCGGTGCACGCGCCGCCCTCGGCCGGGCTGGCCGGGGCGCGCAACACCGGGATGCGGCGGGCGACCGGGACGTACCTGCTGTTCCTCGACGGCGACGACCTCCTCGTGCCGGGCGCGCTGGCGGCCCTGGACGCCCGCCTGGAGCGGACCGGACCGGTGGACGTGCTGTACTTCGAGCACGAGCGCACGCCCTGGTGGGAGGGCGAGCCCGGCAACCCGGCCGCCCCCCTGCTGGCGAAGGCACCGGACGGCGCCTTCGCCCCCGGCCGCGCCCCCCACCTCACCGGGGTGAACCTCCCGGCGTGGAGCGCGGCCTGGCGCCGCGCCTTCGTCACCGAGCGGGAACTCACCTTCCCCGACGGGCACTTCACGGACATCGGCTGGGGCGGCCTGGCGATGCTGAGCGCCGGGCGCGTGGCGGTGCTGCGCTCGGTCGTCGTACGGCACCTGCTGCGCCGGCAGGGCAACAGGCTGAACCTCCCCGGACCGCACCACGCCGAACTGCTGGACCGGACCGAGCTGGTGCTCGCCCGCGCCGCCGAACTGGGGCTGCCCGCCGAGCGGTCGGGACCGCTGTTCGACCAGCTCTTCGCCGCCGTGCTGAAGACGGCCGCCCACCCCCGGCGGCTCCCGGCGGGACACCGCGCGTTCTTCCGCCGGGCGAGCCTGCTGCACCGCCGCCACCGCCCCGCCGGGCACCGGCTCCCGGGCGGCAGCCTCGGCGTGCAGCACCGGCTGCTGGCGGCCGGCTCCTACGCGGCGTTCGCCGCCCTGCGCGACACCCGCCGCGCGGCGGCGCGGACGGCGGCGGCGGTGCCGCGCCCCCGGGGCCTGCGCACCCGGCTGCTGTACCGGATGCACCGGTGCCGCCCGCTGGACCCGAACCTCGCGGTGTACTGCGCGTACTGGGGCCGCGGCTACGCCTGCAATCCGGCCGCGATCCACGCCAAGGCCCGCGAACTCGCCCCGCACGTCCGGGGGGTGTTCCTGGTGGAGGCCGGCCGGGCGCACACCGTGCCGGAGGGCGTCGAGTACGCGGTCATCGGCAGCCGGCGCTACTGGGAGGTCCTGGCCCGGGCGAAGTACCTGGTCAACAACGCCAACTTCGCGGAGGGCGTGGTCAAGCGCCCCGGCAGCGTCCACCTGCAGACCCAGCACGGCACCCCGCTGAAGACCATGGGCGTCGACCAGTCGACGTACCCGGTGGTGGCCGCCGCGACCGGCAGCTTCACCAGACTGCTGGGCCGGGTGGACCGCTGGGACTACAACCTCTCCGCCAACCCCCACTCCACCCGCACCTGGGAACGCGCCTTCCCCGGCTCCTACGAGCACCTGGAGTACGGCTACCCGCGCAACGACGTGTACTGCACGGCCACCGCCGCGGACGTGGCCCGCGTCCGCGCGCAACTCGGCGTGCCGGAGGGGAAGACCGCCGTCCTGTACGCCCCCACCCACCGCGACCACCGCACCGGCTTCGAGGCGGGCCTGGACCTGGAGGCGTTCTGCGAGGCGGCCGGCGAGGACGTCGTCGTCCTGCTGCGCGCCCACTACTTCTACGACCGGGGCGGGAGCGGGGGCCGGACCGGCCGGGTCATCGACGTCACCGCGCACCGCTCCTCGGAGGACGTGTGCCTGGCCGCCGACGCCCTGGTCACCGACTACTCCTCGATCATGTTCGACTACGCCAACCTGGACCGGCCGATCGTCGTGTACGCCGACGACTGGGACGTCTACCGGGAGACCCGGGGCGTCTGCTTCGACCTGACGGCCGAGCCGCCCGGACCGGTGGCCCGCACCCCCGACGAGCTGGCCCGGGTGTTCCGGGACGGCTCCTGGGCGGGCGCGGAGTCGGCCGCGCTGCGGGCCCGGTTCCGGGAGCGGTTCTGCCCGTTCGACGACGGGCGGGCCGCCGAACGGGTGGTGCGCCGGGTGCTGCTCGGCGAGCCGCCCGAGGCGCTCCCGCCCGTGACCCCGCTCGCGGAACGTGTCCCCGCCCCCGCTGCCGCCGTCCCGGTGAGGAGCTGACGTGCCCCGTTTCAGCATCATCGTCCCCGTCTTCCGGGTGCAGGGGTACCTGCAGGAGTGCCTGGACTCGGTGCTCGGGCAGTCGTACCCCGACCTCGAGGTGATCGCCGTCGACGACCGCTCGCCCGACGGGTGCCCGGCGCTCCTCGACGCGTACGCGGCCCGCGACCCGCGCGTGCGGGTGCTGCACCTGCCCGAGAACGTGGGCCTGGGCCGCGCCCGCAACGCCGGGATGCCGCACGCGCGGGGCGACTACCTGTTCTTCCTCGACAGCGACGACACCCTCACCCCGGGCGCGCTGCGCGCGCTGGCCGACCGCCTCGACGAGACGGGCGACCCGGACGTGCTGGTCTTCGACTACGCCCGCACCCACTGGTGGGGCGGCACCCGCCGCAACGCGCTGGCGCACCTGCTGGCCGGCGAGGACGTCTTCACGGCCGCCGGGCGTCCCGAGATCCTCGACCTGCTGATGGTGGTGTGGAACAAGGTCTACCGCCGCGACTTCGTCGAGCGGGAGGGCTTCGCCTTCCCGCCCGGCTACTACGAGGACACGCCCTGGACCTTCCCGGTGCTGCTCAGCGCGGAGCGCATCGCGACCCTGGACCGGATCTGCCTGTACTACCGGCAGCGCCGCCGGGGCAGCATCCTGTCCACCACCAGCCGCAGGCACTTCGACGTCCACGAGCAGTACGCGCGGGTCTTCCGGTTCGTCGACGCCCGCCCGGCGCTGGCGGCCTGGCGGCCCTTCCTGCACGCCAAGATGGGCGAGCACTGCCTGGACATCCTGTCCAAGCCGGACCGCCTGCCCCCGTCCGACCGGGGCGAGTTCTTCCGCCGCACCGCCGAGATGTTCCGGGCGCACCGGCCGCCGGGCGCCCGGGTCCCGGAGGGACTGCGGGTGCTGGAGGGGAGCTACGCCGGGTACGTCCTGCGCCGGCAGGCCGGCCGGGCGGGCCGGGAGCTGGGGCGGCGGGCCCGGCAGGCGGGCACCGCGGCGGCGGCGCGGGCCGCCCGGACCCGGTCCGCGCTGCACCTGCGCCGCCCGCTCGACCCGGACCTCGCCGTGTACTCGGCGTTCTCGCACCGGGGCGTGCTCGGCGACCCGGCGGCCGTCTTCCGGGCGGCGCGTGAACTCGCCCCGCACCTGCGGGGCGTGTGGGTGCTGGCCGACGGGGAGCAGGCGGCCGGGCTGGACCCGGACACCGAGTACGTGCTCCCGGACTCCGCCGCCTACCGCCGGGTGACCGAGCGGGCCACCTACTTCGTCAACAACGTCAACTGGTCCGGCGCGCTGGTCAAACGCCCGGGGAGCGTGCACGTCCACACCCACCGGGGCACCCCGCTGCTGTACGCGGGCGCCGACCTGCTGGGCCGGCCCGGCGCCCGGCTCGGCCTCGACGTGCCGCAGATGCTGCGCCGGGCCGACCGCTGGGACTACAGCCTGGTGGCCAACCGGCACTCCGAGCTGGTGTGGGAGCGGGCCTTCCCCTGCCACTTCACCTCGCTGCGCAGCGGCAGCCCGCGCAACGACGTGCTGGTCGGCGCCGGCCCGGAGCGGGGGCGCGCGGTCCGCGCCCGGCTGGGCATCCCGGACGGCGACACGGTGGTGCTGTACGCGCCGGCCCGGCGCGACTACCGCAGGGGCGGGCTGGTGGAGCGCATCGACCTCGCCCGGTTCGCCGCGGACCTGGGCCCCGGCCACACCCTCGTGGTGCGCCTGCACCCGTCCCTCGCCCAGGGGCCGGCGCGCGGGCTGGGCCTCTCGGAACTGCACCGGCGGGGCGTGCTGGTCGACGCCACGGACGAGCCGCGGGCGCAGGACGTGATGCTCGCCTCGGACGTGCTGGTCACCGACTACTCGTCGATCGTGTTCGACTACGCCAACCTGGACCGGCCGATCGTGGTCCACGCCGACGACCCGGACGCCGTCGCCGCGAGCCGGGGGTTCTACTTCGACATCGCGGCCGAGGCGCCGGGGCACGTCTCGCGCTCCTACCGCGAGCTGGCGTGGCTGTTCGCCTCCGGGACGTGGCGGGACGAGGAGGCGGCGCGGCTGCGGTCCGCCTTCCGGGAGCGGTTCTGCGAGTTCGACGACGGCCGGGCCGCCGAGCGGGTGGTGCGCACGCTGATGCTGGGCGAGCCGCTGCCGGAGCCGGAACGGGCCGCGGACCCGGTCCGGTTGCCCTCCCAGGGCACCGCCCGCGCCGTGCTGCCCGCGTCGTCGTGAGGCCGCGCACCCGGGTCCTGCTCCTGGCCGTGGTCTTCGCGCTGCTGCAACTGGCGAACGTCACCGGCCGGGACACCCCCGACACCAAGAACTACCTGTCGTACGCCCTGAGTCTGGGCGGCGCGGACAAGCGGGAGGCGGCGACCGCCACCATCGACTACGTCTGCGCGGGCCGGGCGTCGGTCGCGCACCGCGCGCAGAACGTGGACGTGGTGCGCTTCCACGCCCCGGACCCCGCCCCGCGCGTCCTGGAGGAGTGCCGGGAGCGGGAGTGGCGGCAGGTGGAGGCCCGGCTGGCGGCCGGGCAGACCGGCGGGCGCACCGTGCCGTTCATGCCGGAGCGCTTCATGCGGATCTTCGAGGTGCGGCCCGGTTACCCGGTGTTCCTGGTGCCGTTCGTGACGCTGCTCGGCGTGACCTGGGGCGTGTGGGCGGCGGGCGTGGTGGTCGCGTGCGCGGGCGGGGTGCTCGCCTTCCTGGTCCTGCGCGCCCTGTCGGTGTCCGTCCCGCTCGCGCTCACCGGGCAGGCGCTGTTCTACGTCCTGCCGTGCGGGACGACCGCCATGCGCCCGATGACCGAGGGGCTGCTGCTGGCCCTCACCCTGGCCGCGCTGTGGGGCTGCGCGCTGGCGCTGACGGGGCGCCGGCCCCGGGCGGGCACCGCGCTGGCGGCTGCCGCGCTGCTCGCGCTGTTCACCGTCAAGCACTCGCAGGCGCTGTTCCTCGGGCTGTGCCTGGCGGGTGCGGGCGGGGCGGTCGTCGTGCGGCGGCGGCTGCGGGGCCTGCCACCGGGGCGCGCGGCGGGGGTGCTCGCCGCGGTGGGGTGCGCGGGCGCGCTCGGCACGGTGCTGCTGGCCCGGCTGCTGCACTACCCGTCGACGGCGGACAGTGTGCAGGACCTGCTCACCGGTCACTTCGCCCGGCCCGACCGGGAGCGTCCGTGGGCGGAGTTCCTCCAGCTCCAGGGGAACTTCTGGACGGAGTGGCTGCGGCGCGAGTTCTGGGAGCCGGTGTTCCTGGCGTGCCTGGCGGCCGGTGCCCTGGGGGCGCGGCGGCGGCCGGCGTTCGGGGCCTTCCTGGTCGCCGCCGCCGCCACGGGGTTCCTCAACCAGGCCGGGCACCCGGACATCAACATCTGGGGCGACCGGCTGATCGTGCTGGCCTGGCTGCTGCCGGTGCTGGGCCTGCCCCAGCTGCTGGAGCCGCCGGCCCGGGCGCGGGCGGCGCTGCCGGCGCAGGGCTCCGGCGGAGCCGGTGCGCCGGGGTCCGCCGAGGGGCCGGAGCAGCCCTCGCGTCACTCGATGAGGTGAGGCCGGGTCATGCCGGCGATCACGACGGGAAAGTAGGGCAAGTGCCTCAGACGCTCCTCTCCCCCGCCCTGCGATGAGCGCCGGAGTCGTCGTCCGGCGCACCGTGCGCGGCGCCTCGTCCCTGCGCGGCGGGGGCGCCTGGCGCCCCACCCCGTACCAGCTCTTCGGCTTCCTCTTCTGGCTCGTGATGTCGCTGGCGTACTGGCGCGTGCCGCTGTGCTGCGACGCCGGGCAGCACGCGGCGGTCGTGGAACGCCTCAGGGCCGACCTGCTGCGTCCCCGGCACCCGACGGCGGACCTGCCGGGCGCGGGCAGTCCCTACTACTCGCCGTTCGCCCTGGCGCAGGGCGTGTTCGCCCGGCTGACCGGGCTGGGCGGCTGGGAGGTGGTCCGGCTCACCGGTCCGCTGAACCTGCTGGTGCTGCTGACCGGGATCGGCCGCTTCGTCCGCGTGCTGACCCCGCGCCCCTGGGCGCCGGTGCTGGCGCTCGCCGCGATGACGCTGCTGTGGGGCACGGAGCGGGCCTGGTGGAGCGGTTACCTGGGCCTGATGTCGATGACGGGCAACCTGCCGTACCCGTCGGCGTTCGCCATCGGGCTCACCTTCTGGGCGTGGGCGCTGACGGGGGCGCGGGCCCGGGACGCGGCGGCCGTGCGGTACGTCGGTCCGGGCGGGCTGCGTCCGCCGTCCGGGTACGCGGCGCTGGGCGTGCTGTACGGGCTGGTCCTGCTGGTCCACCCGATCACCGCGGTGGCGGCGGCGCTGGGGGCGGTGGCGCTGGTCGCCGGGTGGCAGCGGGGCCGGGGCCCGGCGGTGGCGGGGCGGTGGGCGCTCACCGGCGCGACGGCGGTGGCCCTCGCCGCGTCCTGGCCGTACTTCGACGTGTTCGCGCTGGCCGGCGACGGCAGCGTGGACGCGATGCACCGGCGGCTGTACCTGGACCTCGGCGGGCAGTTCTGGCTGGCGCTGCTCGGGCTTCCGGCGCTGTGGCTGCGGACGCGGCGCGCCTCGTGGCGCGACCCGCTGGTGCTGATGTTCGCGCTGGACTGCCTGGTGGTGGCGTACGGCTGGGTGAGCGGCCACTACACCTACGGCAGGATCCTCGGGCTGACGCTGGTGCCGCTGCAGTTCGCGCTCGCGGTGGAGCTGGCGGCGGCCCGGCCGTGGCCGGTGTGGCGGCGCGTGCTGGGCGGGGCCGCGGCGGCGGGGGCCTGCGCCGGGTTCCTGACCGTGCAGGCCGGGGCGGTGGTGCCGGCCGGCTTCGCGCAGCCGCCCGACTGGCCGTCGTACGCGTGGGCGGCCCGGCACATCGGCCCGGGCGAGGTGGTGATCACCGACGGCTACCACGCCGTCCACGCGATCGCGGGGTACGGCCCGAACCTCGCCGCGCCCGCCTGGCCGGACGCGTCCCTGGACGAACGGGAGCGCAGGCGGCGGGCGGCCGACGTGCGGGCGTACCTCGACCCCGGTTCGACCCGCGCCGGGCGCGCCGCGGTCGCCCGCCGGTACCGCGCGCGCTGGCTGCTGCTGACGCCCCGGCAGCGGGTGCCCGAGGAGGCGGTGGTGGTGGCGTGGAGCCGACGGACGGGGGAGGTGCTGGCGCGGATCGGGGGGTGAGCGGCGGGCCGCCGGGGCGGGCGGCCGGGGCCGCTCGGGCGGTCACTCGATGACGAGGTCGACCGGGATGTTGCCGCGGGTGGCGTGGGAGTAGGGGCAGACCTGGTGGGCCTGCTCGACCAGCTTGCGGCCGGTCTCCTCGTCCACGCCCTCGGGCAGTTCGACGCGCAGCGTCACCGCGAGCGCGAAGCCCTCGCCCTGCTTGCCGATGCCGACCTCGGCGGTCACCGAGGCGTCCTTCACGTCGACCTTCGCGGCCCGGCCGACCGCGCCGAGGGCGCTGCCGAAGCAGGCCGCGTAACCGGCGGCGAACAGCTGCTCCGGGTTGGTGCCCCGGCCGTCGCCGCCCAGCTCCACGGGGGCGCTCAGACTGACGTCGATCTTGCCGTCGGAGGTGACGGCGCGGCCCTCGCGGCCGTGGGTGGCGGTGGCGACGGCGGTGTAGAGCGCGTCCATGGGGAGACCCTTCCCTCTCGGTGGTCGGCGGGGCGGGGCGGCCGGCTCCGGCCGCCTTCACGGCCAAGAGTAGAGCACACAATTTAGTTGCGCACAACTGAATTGCTCCGACGGCTACCCTGGAGGCATGACGCCGACCCCGCCCCCGCCCCCCACGGACCCGGCGGCCCCCGCCGCGCCGGGCTCCGCCGACGACTGGCTCCGCCTCGACCGGCAGATCTGCTTCTCCCTGCACGCCGCGTCCCGCGCCTTCAACGGCCTCTACCGGGTGATCCTCAAGGACCTCGGGCTCACCTATCCGCAGTACCTGGTGATGCTGGTGCTGTGGGAGCACGGCACCCTGCCCGTGAAGAAGCTCGGCGAACACCTGCGGCTCGACTCCGGCACGCTGTCCCCGCTGCTCAAGCGCCTGGAGGCGGCCGGACTGGTACGCCGGGAGCGCAGCGCGCGCGACGAGCGCTCGGTGGAGGTGCGGCCGACCGGGGAGGGCGCCGCGCTGCGCGAGCGGGCCCTGGAGGTGCCGCGGCGGATCACCGCCGCGACCGGCCTCGGCATCGACGAGGTCCGCGCCCTGCGGGCCGGCCTCGACCGGCTCACCACGGCCCTGGACGCGGCGGCCGGGGACGCGTAAAGGCACCGGACGCCGCGAAGACGCCCGCCGCCGGCCGTCCGCCGCCGGCCGTCCGCCGCCGTGACGACGTGTACGGAACGTCCTCGAACGGGCAAAAGGCCATCGACCCGCCCATACGCCCCGAGGACGCCATGCACCCCCACCCTCCCCAGGTCTCCGTCGTGGTCATCGGCCACGACGACGCCGCCCACGTGACCGACGCCGTGCACTCGGCCCTCGGCCAGGGACCCGCCGTGCGCGAGGTCGTCGCCGTCGACGACGGCTCGACGGACGGCAGCGCCGGCCTGCTGGACCGGCTGGCCGCCGGCGAACCGCGCCTGCGGGTGATCCGGCTCTCCGCCAACAGCGGCGGCTGCGGCACCCCCCGCAACACCGGACTGGACGCGGTGACCTCGCCGTACGTGATGTTCCTGGACAGCGACGACGTCCTCCCGCCCGGCGCGGTGGACGCCCTGCTCACCGCGGCGACCGGGACGGGCGCCCAGGTCACGGGCGGGCTGTGCGTGCGGCGGGAGCTGCCGTCGGGGCGCGAGGTGCCGTGGGAGCCGGACCTGTACGCCGCGCCCGCCGTGCTCGCGCGCCCGGACCACCGCCCGCGCCTGGTCCACGACACCCTCTGCGTCAACAAGCTCTACGCCACGGCCTTCCTGCGCGAGCACGGCATCCGCTTCCCCGACGGCCGTTTCCCCTACGAGGACCTCGTCTTCACCGCGCGCGTGTGGGCCGCGGGCCCCCGCGTCGCCCTGGTCCCGGACCGGGTGTACGTCTGGCACGTCCGCCGGTCCGCCCGGCGGCTGTCGATCTCGCTGGACCGCGCGGGCATCGACAACTGGCGGGCCCGCACGCACGCGTGCCGCACGGCCCACGCCGTCCTGCTGGACGCCGGGCGGAAGCGGCTGGCGCGCGAGGCGCGGGCCAAGTTCCTCGACCGCGAGCTGCGCATGTACGCGCGCGAGCTGCCGCTGCGCGACGAGGACTACCGGCGCCGGTGGTGGGCGCACACCCGGGAGGTCCTCGCGGACTACGACGCGGACGACTGGGCGCGCGACCCGGCCGCACCGGGCCGGCTGGTCGGCCGGGTGGTGCTGGCCTCCCCGGAGCCGCGCGACCTGCCCCGCCTGCGGGAACTGGCCGCCCGCCCGGCCCGGCTGTGCCCGCCCCACGCCCGCGCGCAGGACGGCACGCCCTGCTGGTCGGCCGACCTGACCGGGGTCACCCTGGAGTCCCTGCTGACCCGTCCCGTGCCCCTGCTGCCGCTCGCCGTCGACGCGGAACTGCGCCCGCGCGCACGGGGCGGCTTCCGGCTGCGGCTGCGCCTGCACGAGCTGTACGGCCGGGTGGCCGCGGCGGGACCGGAGACGGTGGAGGTGGAGTGGCGGCACCGCGAGCGGGACGACGCGGCCGTCCGCCGCACGGTCCCCCTGCGTGCGTCGGGCGGGGACGTCTGGTCGGCGGAGACGGCCGTACCGCCGAACCGGCTGGCCGCGATCGGCACCGGCACCTGGGACCTGCGGCTGCGCGTGCGCTTCCGGGACGGGACGAGCCGCGACGTCACCGCGCACGCGCTCGCCGGCCCCGGACTGCTGCGCCGCCGCGCGGTGCCGAGCCCCCGGCACGGCGTGGTGCTGGTGAGGCCATACGCCACGCACTCGGGCGCGCTGGCCCTGCGGGTGGCGACCGGCGCGCGCGGCGTCGCCTCGGTCCTGCGCGGCCGGCTGTGGCGCCTGCTCCCCTGAGGGGCCGGCCCGGGCTTCGCGGCCGCCCCGCCCGTGACCTCCGGGGATCACCCGCCCCCCGGCCGCCGCGCGCCCGTCACCGCGCGGGGCGCCCCGGTCCGCCCGGCCGCCGCGGCGGGAGCGGTCCCCCGCGTCACAGCGCCTTCAGCGCCTGGGTCGTCGCCCGGGCCAGCGCCGCCAGGTACCCCTTCGGCGGCTTCGGGGCGCGGATCACCACCGAGCGCCAGTACAGCGGGCCCGAGATCAGGTCCAGGGCCAGGGCGTGGTCGGTGCCGGGGCGCAGTTCGCCGCGCTCCTCCGCCGCCGTGACGATGGACCGGGCGACCGAGTCCTGGCCGTCCCGCAGCGCCTTCTGCAGGGCCTCGGCGATGTCGGGGTTGCGGGCGGCCTCGGCCTGGAGGTCGGGGAGGACCTGCGAGGCGACGGGGTGGCGCAGGGCGCGGGAGGTGACCTCGTACAGCAGCCGCAGGTCCTCCTCGAGGGAGCCGGTGTCCGGCGCGGGCAGGCCCTGGACGGCGAGCGCGGACATCAGGTCGAGGACCAGGTGCAGTTTGGAACGCCAGCGGCGGTACACCGCGGTCTTGCCGACGCCCGCGCGACGCGCGATCCCCTCGATCGACATCCGCGCGTAACCGACGGCCGCGAGTTCCTCGAAGACGGCCGCCCTGATGGCCTCCGTCACGTCCTCCCGCAGCACGGCGGCCCCGGCGGGGGCCCTGCGCCGCGGGCGCGGCCGGGGCTCGTCGGCGTTCGTCGTCATGCGGACCAGCATAGGACGTGACGACGGAACGGTTGCGTTCCGACGTGTCTTCGACCTACGCTCCCGTTGCGACGATACGGTGCCGTCCCGACGCAGGAGAACGCCAGGAGGCGTACGGGAGACGGCGGGCGAGCACCGCGCACCCCTGCCCCCTCCCCCTACCGAAAGCAGCGGATGTGAGTCAGGCCCTCCACACACCGCCCCCCGTGCCGGCCCGCCCGGTCCCGCCCGAGCACGACCTCGCGGCCCTCGCCGCCAGGTACGGCCTCACGGTCAGCGGGGCCCGGCCGTCGCTGTCGGGGTACGTCCGTCAGCTCTGGGGGCGGCGCCACTTCGTCCTCGC
>NZ_JBVITR010000058.1:0-42869 GCF_055574875.1 Streptomyces sp. NPDC034670 | reverse complement strand
CCCCCCCCCCCCCCCCCCCCCCCCCCCCCCCCCCCCCCCCCCCCCCCCCCCCCCCCCCCCCCCCCCCCCCCCCCCCCCCCCCCCCCCGCTCCTGTTCGCTGTGCGGAGGACTCCCGCCCGGGTCCGCCGGCGTCAGGCCGACTTCCGGCTGTCCCGGGGGTGGACCGCGATGTTCATCGCACCGGAACGCAGGACGGCGAGGCGCTCCTCGAGGACCTCTTCGAGCTCCTCTCGGGTGCGCCGCTCCATCAGCATGTCCCAGTGCGTACGCGCGGGCTTGGCCTTCTTCTCCTCGGGGCCGTCGCCGTCCACCAGGAGTGCCTGGGCACCGCAGACCTTGCACTCCCACTCCGGCGGGATCTCCGCCTCGACCGAGAAGGGCATCTCGAAGCGGTGCCCCTTCTCGCATGCGTACTCCACGGCCTGGCGCGGGGCCAGGTCGATGCCGCGGTCCGTCTCGTAGCTGGTCACCACGAGGCGCGTGCCGCGAAGAGCTCGCTCACTCATGAATCGTGCCTCCCGGGCTTGTCGCCCACAGGACAGGTGTCGCTGTCGTCGTCATCCGGTCAACGTCCGGGCGGCGATAAAGATTCCCGTACCGAGTCCCGTTCCGGGTCAAGCGTCGCCGTCGTAGCCGCAGCCTTGTCAACCAGTGCAGTACCCTCCGACGTCCGGTTTGTCACCTCTACTGGCAGATGTGACCCAGCGTTTCGGTGTTTTTGACGCGCAGTAACGGTACGCCTGGCAGGCCAAACGCGTACACTACCGCCCTTTCGTGCCCCGTGTTAAATCCTTTCGGGGACCGGGTTCCCCGCGTCGGCGATCGCCCGCCGCACCGGGACCCGCGCGAGCAGCACGAACCCGAGCACGAAGAAGCCCACCAGGGAGACGATCGCGTCCCGGTAGCTGCCCGTCGTCTGGTAGGCGAGCCCGAACAGCAGCGGCCCGAGCCAGCTCATCCCGCGGTCGCTCATCTCGTACGCCGAGAAGTACTCGGCCTCCTTGCCGGGCGGCACGAGGTGGGAGAACAGCGACCGGGACAGCGCCTGGCTGCCGCCCAGGACCAGCCCGATCCCCGCGGCCAGGACGAAGAACCACCCCGGGGCGCCCGCGGGCAGGAAGTAGCCGGCGACCAGCGTCAGGGTCCAGGCGACCAGCGAGCCGAGGATCGTGCGCTTCGCCCCGTACCGCCGGGCCAGCCGGCCCAGCGCCAGCGCGCCGGCCACGGCCAGCACCTGGACCAGCAGCACGGCGACGATGAGCGTCGACTGCCCGAGCCCCAGCTCCCGCGAGCCGTAGACCGAGGCCTGCGAGATCACCGTCTGGATGCCGTCGTTGTAGACCAGGTAGGCCAGCAGGAAGCCGAGCGTCAGCGGATGGCGGCGCATGTCGCGGACGGTCGCCGCGAGCTGCCGGAAGCCCGGCAGGGCCGCCTCCCGCGCCGGGACGCGGCGGTCGCGCAGCCGGCGCAGCGGTATCAGCGCGAAGGCGCCCCACCACAGACCGGCCGACGCCAGGCAGATGCGCACCGCCGTGCCCTCGGAGACCCCGAAGGCGTCGTGTCCGGTGTACAGGACGAGGTTCGCGACCAGGACCAGGGCCCCGGCCGCGTACCCGAAGGCCCAGCCGCGGGAGGAGACCGCGTCGCGCTCCTCGGGCGGGGCGATCTGCGGCAGGTAGGCGTTGTAGAGCATCATCGCCACGGACTGCGCCGCGTTCGCCACGACCAGCAGCGCCCCGCCGAGCAGGTAGCGGTCGCCGTCGAGGAAGAACATGCCCGCCGTCGCCGCGGCGCCCGTGTAGGCGGCGGCCGCCAGGAACGGCTTCTTGCGGCCGGTGCGGTCGGCGGCGGCGCCCACCAGCGGCATCACCAGCACGGCCAGCACCACCGACAGGGACACCGCGTACGCGAAGAAGGAGCCCGCGCGCACCGGGACGCCCAGCGGGTGGACGAAGCCCCCGGCGTCCGCGGCCGACTCGGCGACCGACGTCAGATAGGGGCCGAGGAAGACGGTGAGCACGCTCGTGGAGTACACGGAGCACGCCCAGTCGTAGAAGTACCAGCCGCGCTGCTCGCGCCGCCGGGCGGCGGTCTCGTCCGCCGCCGGTGACCGCACGGTGTCGGTGCCCACCCCGTGCCCTCGCTTCCCCGTGAACGCGCGAGGGCGCCGGGGCGCGGTGTCTCAGACCCAGGCGCCGCGGTCCTCCATGACCTCGCGCAGTGTGCCGATGTGATCGGTCATGATGCCATCCACTCCCAGGTCCAGGAGCCGGTGCATCCGCTCGGGTTCGTTGACCGTCCACACGTGCACCTGCAGCCCGCGCGCGTGGGCCGCGCGCACGAAGCGCCGGTCCACCACCCGGACGCCCGACTGCACCTCCGGCACCTGGGCGGCGACCGCCGACCGGCGCACCGCGGCCGGCAGGCCCCACGCCCGCAGCCGCAGGTTCAGCACACCCCGGGTCCCGTACGACGTGGCCAGCCGCGGACCGGCCAGCCGCTGGGCGCGCGCCACCCGGGCCTCGGAGAACGAGCCGAGGCAGATCCGCTCCCAGGCGTTCGCGCGCCCGACCAGTTCCAGGAAGGGCGCCAGGGCCGGTTCGGCCTTGACGTCGACGTTCCAGCGCACCTCGGGGAAGGTCTCCAGGAGTTCCTCGAACAGGGGGACCGGTTCCTCGCCCGCCACCCGCGCGTGCGCCACGTCCCGCCACGGCAGGTCGGCGATCCGGCCCGCGCCGTCCGTCACCCGGTCCAGGGTCGCGTCGTGGAAGGCGACCAGCCGGCCGTCGCGGGTGGCGTGGACGTCGGTCTCGATGTATCGGTAGCCCGCCTCGACGGCGCGCCGGAACTGGCGCACGGTGTTCTCCAGGCCGTCCGCCGCCCCGCCCCGGTGGGCGAAGGCGATCGGGCCGGGGTGGTCGAGGTAGGGGTGGCGTATCCGCGGGGTCACGGACGCAGTATCGCCTCCCGCGGTCGCCCCGTGACGACGGCCGTGCCGGCGTCGGGCGCCGAGGGGACGGCGAACAGGCGCAGGAACAACTGCGCGAGCGGGCCGATCGTCACCGCGTACAGCAGGGTGCCGACGCCCACCGTGCCGCCGAGGAGGAAGCCCGTGACCACGACGCCGACCTCGATGGCCGTGCGGACCAGGCGGATCGAGACGCCCGTGCGCCGGTGCAGCCCCGTCATGAGCCCGTCGCGCGGGCCCGGACCGAAGCGCGCCGCGATGTACAGCCCGGTCGCCGCGCCGTTCAGCACGATGCCCGCCGCCGTCAGGGCCCCGCGGACCGCGAGGCCGTGGGCGTCCGGCAGCACGGCCAGCGTCGCGTCCATCGCCGCGCCGATCACCAGGACGTTGGACACCGTGCCCAGCCCCGGCCGCTGGCGCAGCGGGATCCACAGCAGCAGGATCACCGCGCCCAGGACGGTCAGCACCACGCCCATGGGCAGCCCCGTCCGCTCGGACAGGCCCTGGTGCAGCACGTTCCACGGTTCGAGGCCGAGTCCCGACCGCACGAGCAGTGCCGAGCTCGCGCCGTACAGCGCCAGGCCGGCGTACAGCTGGAACAGCCGCCGCGCGAGGTGCCCCTGCCGGGGTGAATGGCTGGACAAGACGTGCCCCCCTGTGGTGGAAGTGGACCGGTGCGTGACACCCTGTGGCACGGAAGGAGCGGCCATCCATGGCCAATCCGGGGAAGGTGGACTGATTCTCATGGCGCAGTGGACCTCGGCGGTGGGCGCCGCACAGCTCGCCCGGCTGCTCAACTCCCAGCAGGACCGCCCGGCCGGTCCCGGAACCCGCCGCCCGCCCGCCTACCGCGCGCTCGCCGACGGCATCCGGCTGCTGGTGTTCGAGGGGCGCGTGCCGGTCGCCGCACGGCTGCCCGCCGAACGGGAGCTCGCCCTCGCCCTGTCCGTCAGCCGCACCACCGTCGCCGCCGCCTACGAGGCGCTGCGCACCGAGGGGTTCCTGGAGTCACGGCGCGGCGCGGGCAGCTGGACCGCCGTCCCGGCCGGCAATCCGCTGCCCGCGCGCGGGCTCGAACCGCTGCCGCCCGAGGCCCTCGGCTCGATGATCGACCTCGGCTGCGCCGCGCTGCCCGCGCCCGAACCGTGGCTCACGCGCGCCGTGCGGGGCGCCCTGGAGGAGCTGGCGCCGTACGCGCACACCCACGGCGACTACCCCGCCGGACTGCCCGCGCTGCGCTCGATGATCGCCGACCGCTACACCGCGCGGGGCATCCCGACCATGCCCGAGCAGATCATGGTGACGACCGGGGCGATGGGCGCGATGGACGCCATCTGCCACCTCTTCGGCGGGCGCGGCGAGCGCATCGCCGTCGAGTCGCCGTCCTACGCCAACATCCTCCAGCTGATGCGGGAGGCCGGTGCCCGGCTCGTCCCGGTGGCCATGGCCGAGGGCCTGGCCGGCTGGGACCTGGACCGCTGGCGGCAGGTGCTGCGGGAGGCGGCGCCCCGGATCGCGTACGTCGTCGCCGACTTCCACAACCCGACCGGTGCGCTCGCCGACGAGGACCAGCGGCGCCGCCTGGTGGACGCGGCGCGTTCGGCGGGAACGGTGCTCGTCGCGGACGAGACGATGGCCGAACTGTGGCTCGAGCCCGACGTGGAGATGCCCCCTCCGGTCTGCGCCTTCGACCCGGCCGGGTCCACCGTGATCACGGTCGGCTCGGCGAGCAAGGCCTTCTGGGCCGGGATGCGCATCGGCTGGGTGCGCGCCTCCCCCGAGGCGATCCGCAGCCTGGTCGCCGCGCGCGCCTACGCCGACCTGGGCACGCCCGTGCTGGAGCAGCTGGCGGTGAACTGGCTGTTCGGCACGGACGGCTGGGAACAGGCCGTCGAGGTGCGCCGCGCGCAGGCCCGGGAGAACCGGGACGCGCTGGTCGCGGCGGTGCGGCGGGAGCTGCCCGGCTGGGAGTTCGAGGTCCCGCGGGGCGGGCTCACGCTGTGGGTGCGCGCCGGAGGGCTCTCGGGCTCGCGGCTGGCCGAGGCGGGGGAACGGGTCGGCGTGCGCGTGCCGTCCGGGCCGCGCTTCGGGGTCGACGGGGCGTTCGAGGGGTACGTGCGGCTGCCGTTCACCGTGGGCGGCGCGGTGGCGCAGGAGGCGGCGGTACGGCTGGCCGCGGCGGCACGGCTGGTGGAGAGCGGCGGGACCACGGGGGCGGAGGCGCCGCGCACGTTCGTGGCGTAGCGGTCACGGCGGCGGCGCGGCACGGGGACGTGTGCCGGGGTCCGGCAGCCTCTCCGGCGGGCCCCTTCGGGACCCCTTCAGGAGGGCTCCGCGACCGCCGCTTCCCTGGGCACCGCTCCCGCGGTCACCTCCTGCGGGACGGCGGCCCCGGGGGACTCCTCCCCGGGACCGGCCGCCACCGGGCACGGCCCGCCGGGGAGCGCCTTCACGGGCAGCGGCTCCTTCTCCTCCGGCTCCCCCTCCGCCACCTCGTTCCGCACCGTTTCCCCTTCCTCCTCCGCCACCGCGTTGCTCACCGGTTCCTTCTCCACCGGTTCCTTCTCCACCGGTTCCTTCTCCAGGGGCACGGGATCCACGGGCAGCTTGTCCAGGAGCACGGACCCCGCCGGAGCCGCTTCCGGGCCCGGCCGCCCCGTGTCCTTCGCCGGGGCCGTGCGCGGCGGCAGCAGGTCCAGCACGGCCTGCCGGTGGGCGTCGCTGGTGGCGTCGTCGTACGGGTCCGGCGTGGCCGGCACCTGAAGGCGGTGGACCGGTCCCGCGCCCAGGCGGGCGTAGCCCCGGCCCGGGGGGACCTGGTCGACGGGGGTGGTGTGCGGCGGCGCGCCCAGGACGGCCTCCAGCTGCTCCGCCGTCGCCGGGCCGAGGACGACCCGCGCGCGCGTGTGCTGCCGCACCGGGGCGCTGAGGGTCTCCAGGCCGTCGAGCTGGTCCGCGACGACCACGGTGACGTTCGCCGGGCGGCCGTGGCGCAGCGGGAGGCGGAGCAGCGACTGGGGGTCCTCGCGGCCCTCCTCGGCGGCCAGGTGCGTGAACGCGCTCGGCCGGTCCAGCAGGATCCACAGGGGCCGCCTGGTGTCCTCGGGCGGCGGATCGCCCGCCTGGTGGGCGCGGTTCGCCGCGCTCAGCCGACGCTCCGTCTCGCGCGCGGCCCACTCCAGGCTCGCCAGCGCCCCCGCCGGCCCGCACTCGACGGCGAGCACGCCGTCCCGGCCGGTCAGGCAGGCGTACTCACCGGTGCCGCCGCCGTCGACGATCAGCACGTCCCCGTGGTGGAGGGCCTGCAGGGCGATGGAGCGCAGCAGGGTCGAGGTGCCGCTGCCCGGCTGGCCGAGCACGAGCAGATGGGGCTCGGTGGAGCGGATGCCGGTGCGCCAGACGACGGGCGGCACGTCGCGCTGCTCCTCGCCGCGGGTGAGCGGCAGCGTCCGCCGCACCCGGGTGGGGTCGGTGAAGCCGAGCACCGTCTCGCCGGGGGAGGTGACGAAGGGCTGGGCGGCGATGTCGGTGGGCAGGGGCGGGAGGACCTGGACCGTGAGCTGGTTGCCCTCCTCGTCCCACGCGAAGTGGTACTCGCGGTCGCGCCCCGACTTGGCGCCGAGCAGGTGCTCGATCCGCGCCCGGGGCTCCGGCTCGCCGTCGGTGAAATAAGCGGGATAGCTGACCACCAGGCGGGTGATGCGGCCGGTGTCGTCGAACTCGTACTCCGGGAAGGCCCTCTTCCAGTCGCCGCCGTGGGAGTAGAGCGGATCCGGGTCCTCGGCGGTCGAGAAGTACGGCACCAGTGCCTCGTACAGGGTCCTCAGGCGCCGGAGACAGGACTCGTCGGGCCCTTCGGCCGCCGACGGGGCGCGGTCCCGTCCCTGCCAGGCCGCGACCGCCGTCAGGGCGGTGACGGCGAGCAGCGGGCCGTACGGCGCGAGTGCCACGACCAGCACGACCGACGCCACCAGGAAGAGCAGCGCGCCGCGCCTGTCCTGGGGCGTGTCGGCCCACCGGCGCCGTCCGGCCGAGGCCAGCCGGCGCAGGCCGCGCGCGATGGTGATCAGCGGGTGGAGGATGTCCGTGGCGCCGTCGGCCGCGGTCCTGGCCAGCTCCCGGCTCCGGGCGAGCTGCGCGCCGCCGTTGCTCAGGATGCGGGGGAGAGGGCGCCGGGCCACTGCGGTCTCCAGAGGGTGCGTACGGACGGGGGGCGCAGGGAGCCGGATCAGAACCTGAACCCGCCCAGGAGACTGGCCAGGCTTTCGCCGCCCGCCTTGATGCTGGGCGCGAGGGCCGTACTGGCCAGATAGAAGCCGAACAGCATGGCCACCAGGGCGTGCGACGCCTTCAGTCCGTCCTTGCGGAAGAAGACGAAGACGACGATGCCGAGCAGGACCACGCATGAGATCGAGATGATCATGTCAGTTCTCCTGGTTCACGGGGACAGTCACCATGAGTACTTCCAGGATCACAGGATGTATCTATACGACAAAAGGTGCAACTGGGTGGTTCCTCGGGTTTTTCGCCCGGTCGGTGGAGTGTCCCGCGCCGGTCCGCCCGACGACTGGGACGGTGTCCTCGCGGCCGGGAGGACCCGCCCCGATCCTCACCCCGGACGCACCGGGTCATGCGCCGCGCGAGCCAGTACCCTGGCGATTCACCCGTACGGCTCTGCACCGACCGCAGACGTACGCCCTGTCCCCGATGCACGAAGCACTGCGCACTGAGAGGCGGTCCGGCCGATGACCGACACCCCCGACCCGGAGGTCGTGGAACTGGCGACCAAGATCTTCGGTCTGGCCCGGAGCGGCCGGACCGACGAACTCGTGGCCTACGTCGACGCGGGGGTCCCGGCCAACCTCACCAACGACCGGGGCGACTCGCTCGTGATGCTCGCCGCCTATCACGGCCACGCCGGGACGGTGCGCGCGCTGCTGGAGCGCGGCGCCGACGCCGACCGCGTCAACGACCGGGGCCAGACCCCCCTCGCGGGAGCGGTCTTCAAGGGGGAGACCGAGGTGATCGAGGCCCTGCTGGAGGGCGGCGCCGATCCGTCCGCCGGTACCCCCTCGGCCGTCGACACGGCCCGGATGTTCGGCCGCACGGAAGTGCTCGGCCTGTTCGGCGAGCAGTGAGCGAAACGCTCTGAGCTGCGAAAATACAGAAAACGGGGGAGGCGGTACGGGGCCGCCGAAATTTCGGTCGCGGGAGATGTGACCGCCGGGTCATCATGACGACGTGATTCACGGACGCGATGGCCGGGCAGGTGTTGCCGCACCGCGCGGGCCGTGACGCGGCCCGCACGGGCCACCGACGAGAGGCAGAGAGATGGTCTACAGCGAGCAGGAAACGGCGGGTGCCCCGACGTGTTGTCACGCGGCCAGGTAATGCACGTCCCCGGTTGCGTCGACGCTTGATGTGAGGCTGTTTCCCATGTTCGATCCGGTCATAGCGCCCAGCGGTACGCTGCTCGGCCTGCTCCAGCGGGGCCGCGGCGACGGCACGCTGCACGCGCTCACCGCCCCGCGCCCCGAAGCGCTCGCGGCGCTGAACCACTGCGTGCTGCGCGACCCGCGCCACGACTGGCAGGTGGAGAACCGCTCCCTCTACTACGCCCGCCTCTACCTCGATCTGCACGGCGAACTGGACGCGATCGAGGCCCACCTCTTCGACCCCGAGGACGTCCTCGACACCGACGAGTCACGCACCGGACTCGCCCTCGCCGTCCTCGGACACCTCGCCTCCTACGGCAGGCGGGACGCGCTCGAACTCCTGCGCAGGTACGCCGCCCACGGCACCAACTGGGCCTGGGCCCTGGACGAACTCGCCCTCCGGGACGACGACGCGGGCCTGCGCGCCCTCGCCGTCCCGGTGCTGGCGCGGTTCACCACCGACGCCGAGGGCGAGGCGGAACTGGCCGCCGCCGTCCGCGACGCCTTCGAGCCGAGGCCCTGGCGCCTGTGGGCCGACGACCCGCGCGCCTCCGTCGCCGCGCGGGTGCGCGCCGCCCGCGAGGCCGGCTGCTTCGACCGCTGGCAGCGGCAGATGCGCCCCACCGGGCCCCGTCCCGGCTGGAGCGTGCAGGCCGTGTTCGCGTGGGCCCAGCAGGGCGTGGAGCGCGGCGCCGCGCTCCACGTACCGGCCGCCCGCTGTCTCGCCGCCGTGGCGGGCCCCGAGGACCGGCCCGAGATCGTCCGGGCCGCCCGGGACGGCACCGAGGGAGCCCGGTGCACCGCCCTGCGGTACCTCGCCGACGGCAACGATCCCGACGTCCTGGAGCTGATCGAGGGCGCCGTGGCCACGGGCTCGCCGGCCGTCGTGGAGGCCGCCGTCGACGCCTTCGAGCGCATGCGCGGTCCCGAGGCCGTCGACCGGGCACGCGGCTGGGCCCGCCGGCCCGGCCCGCTGGGCGCCGCCGCCGGCCGCGTCCTCGCCTGCCGGGGCGGGACCCGGGACCGCGACCTGGTCCTCGCGGCGCTCCGCGAGGCGGTGCGGGGCGAGGGTCCCGACGCCCTCACCCTGTGGACGCTCGTCGACGGCGCCGGACGCCTCGGCATCGCCTGCGCCGCACCCGTCCTCCGGCACGTCTACCGGGAGACCGCCTCGTCCCACCTGCGGGGCCGGGTGGCGCGCGCCCTCGCCGCCACCGACCCCTCCTTCGGCACCGGCTTCGCCGTCGAGTGCCTGTGGGACTGCGAGGAGTCCACCCGCGAGATCGCCGCCCGGCACGCCGAGACCGGGGACACCCGGGTGGTCGAGCGCCTGCGCCGGCTCGCCGCCGACCCGGCCGAGGAGGCCGAGGTGCAGACCGCCGTCCGCAGCCGGATCGGCCCCGAGGAGACCGCCGTGTGACCCGCTCGGGCGAGCGGCGCGAACGGGAGGTGACCCGCGGGCCGGGCGTGCGCGGCCCCGTCCGACCCGGCCGGGCGCACGGGGCAACGCTCACGGCGCGTTCCCCGGACGGAAAGATCCACTCTGGCGCGGCCACGTCCGGTGCGGCGACAACACCGGTATGCGTGTCGTCATCGTGACCGAGTCCTTTCCCCCCGACGTGAACGGCGTCGCCCACTGCGCGTTCCAGACCGCCCGGCACCTCGTCGACCGCGGTCACACCCCCCTCGTCGTCGCTCCCGCCCCCGCCGGCCCCGCTCCCGACGACCGGGCGCCGTGCCCCGTCGTCCGCGTCCCCTCCCTTCCGCTCCCCGGTTACCCCCAGGTCCGCGTTGCCCTCCCCGGCCGCCGCCCCGCCGCCGCGATCGCCGGGCACCGGGCCGACGTCGTCCACCTGGCCGGCCCCTTCGTCCTCGGCGTGCGCGGCATGGCGGCCGCCGCCCGCCTCGGCCTGCCCGCCGTCGCCGTCTACCAGACCGACCTCGCCGGCTACGCCCGTACGTACCTGGGCGCGGGCGGGGCGGCGGCCTGGCGGCGCATCCGCGCCGTGCACACGGCGGCCGACCTCACCCTGGCCCCGTCCGGCGCCGCCCTGCGCGACCTGGAGGCGCACGGCGTGCCCAGGGTCAGGCTGTGGCCGCGCGGTGTGGACACCGCCCGTTTCCGGCCCGGCCTCCGTGACGAGGCGCTGCGCCGCGGGCTCGCCCCGGACGGCGAACTCCTCGTCGGCTACGTCGGCCGGCTCGCCCCCGAGAAGCGGGTCGAACTGCTCGCCGGGGTGTGCGCCCTGGCCGGGGTCCGGGTCGTGGTCGTCGGGGACGGGCCCAGCCGGCCGGGGCTGGGGCGGGCGCTGCCCGGCGCGGTCTTCCTGGGCCGCCGCACCGGCGGCGAACTCGCCCGGATCTTCGCCTCGCTGGACGTCTTCGTGCACACCGGGCCGTTCGAGACCTTCTGCCAGACCGTGCAGGAGGCCATGGCGAGCGGCGTGCCCGTGGTGGCGCCCGCGGCGGGCGGCCCGCTGGACCTGGTCGCGCACGGGCGCACGGGACTGCTCGTACCGCCGCGCGACGCCGCCGCCGTGCGCGACGCGGTGTGGTCCCTGGCCGCCGATCCCGGGCGGCGGGCCGCGTACGGCTCGGCCGGGCGCGCGGCGGTCGAGGGGCGTACCTGGGCCGTGGTCGGGGACCGGCTGATCGGGCACTACACGGACGTGCTCGCCGGACGCAGGACGACGGTGGCGGCATGACCGCCATGACCGGTACGAACGGCGGGAGCGCGACGCCGGCGGGGACCGGCCGGTGCTCGTCTCGGGCGGACGGGGGAGCGACCGCGGGACCGAGCGGAGGAGGGCGACCGCACCGCCGGGTCCTGCGCCGCCCGGCACCGGGGCCGCCGCGTCCTCACCGACCGGGAGCGGATCGCTGGCCGCTCCGGGAACCGCCCCCGGCCGCCCGGAGGTGCCCGGCCGCACGACCCCGCGCCGGGCCGGCGGACGGGCCCGGGGCCCGTCCGCCGTGATCTCCCCCGGGACCGCCGGCGGGGTGCTGCGCGCCCGGGGCCGTCCGCGAGCGCCGTCGACGCCCCCGGCATCCGCACCGCCCGCACGTGCGCGCGTGGTGTGCGCCACCGGGTTCGCCGAGCGGGAGTCCGTGCGGCCCGGGGCCCGCGGGGTCGTCCGCGCCCCGCCGGGCGCCGGCCCGGGGGAGCGGCGCCCCGCCCCGCGCGCTCCGGGCCGGCGGCGACCGCGCCGTCCCCGGGGAGCGACGGCCGGACCGGGCGTTCAGCGGCGGCG
Source organism: Streptomyces sp. NPDC034670 (assembly GCF_055574875.1). Classification (NCBI taxonomy): domain Bacteria; kingdom Bacillati; phylum Actinomycetota; class Actinomycetes; order Kitasatosporales; family Streptomycetaceae; genus Streptomyces; species Streptomyces sp. NPDC034670. The sequence goes on along the minus strand of NZ_JBVITR010000058.1, from coordinate 31,214 downwards.
CACGGCGACGAAGCGGACCGGGGTGCCGGGCGCCGCCTGGGCGGCGGCCGGGAGGTCGGCGCGGCGGACGACCGCGACCACGGGATAGCCCCCGGTGGTCGGGTGGTCGGCCAGGAACACCACCGGCCTGCCGTCGGGCGGCACCTGGACCGCCCCCAGCACCACGCCCTCACTGGGGAGTTCGCCCGGCCGGGCCCGCTCCAGGGCCGGCCCGGTCGTGCGCAGCCCGATGCGGTTGCTCGCCGGGGACACGCGGTACGCGCGGGACGTGAGGACCCGGACCGACTCCGGGGTGAACCAGTCGTCGCGCGGGCCCGGTGTCACGCGCAGCACGAGTTCGTCCGGGGGCGCCGGCTGCGGGGCGACGTCCACGCGCGCGGGCAGCCCCCGCGGGGCCCCGAGGGGGAGGACGGCGCCGTCCGTGAGCGGGGCCGGGCCGAGGCCCGAGAGCAGGTCGGTGGAGCGGCTGCCGAGCACCGGCTCGACGGCGATCCCGCCGGAGACGGCGACGTAGGCGCGTACGCCCGGGGCCGCCGCCCCGACGTCCAGGACCGCCCCGGCCCGCACGCGCACCGGCGCCCCCCAGGCGGCCGGACGGCCGTCCACGGTGACGGGGCAGGGGGCGCCGGTGACCGCCACGACGACCGCCGAACGAGGGCGCAGCGCGCAGCCGTCGAGGGTGGTCTCCAGGACGGCCGCGTCCGGCGGGTTGCCGACCAGCCGGTTGGCGAGCGCCGCCGCGGGCCCGTCCAGCGCCCCGGAACGGGGCACGCCCAGGTGGGCGTGGCCCGGGCGGCCCCGGTCCTGCACGGTGGTCAGGGCTCCCGCCCGGACGACGGCGAGCGCACGGTCCGTCATGCCGCCGGCTCCGCCGCCACCGGGACGAACCGCACGCGGGTGCCGGGGGAGAGCAGCGCCGCCGGGACCCGCGCGTGGTCCCACAGCACGAGGTCGGTCGTGCCGATCAACTGCCAGCCACCCGGCGAGGAACGCGGGTACACCCCCGTGTACGGCCCCGCCAGCGCCACCGAGCCGGCCGGCACGACCGTGCGCGGGGTCGGCCTGCGGGGCACCTCGTACCGCGGCGGCAGCCCCGTGAGGTAGCCGAAGCCGGGCGCGAAACCGCAGAAGGCGACGCGGAACCCGGTGCCCGCGTGGATGCGCGCCACCTCCCGCACGGGGACGCCCCAGTGCGCGGCGACGTCGGCGAGGTCCGGGCCGTCGTAGCGCACCGGGACCTCGACCGTCCCCTCCTCGTGCGCGGGCGCGGGCGGCAGCCCGCGGGCGGTCAGTTCGGCGGCCAGCGCGGCGGGGTCGGACAGGCCGTCGAGCAGGACCGTGCGGGCCGCCGGCACGATCTCGCCGACCGGCAGCGACCCCTCCGCGCGGCGCCGCAGCAACTCCGCGTGGAGCGCCCGGGCCTCGTCGCCCGAGGAGACCTCGACGAGCAGGGCGTCCTCGCCGACGGGCAGCACCCTCATGCGAAGGCCTCCACCCGGATCCCCGAGGCCTCCAGGCCGCCGCGCACCCGTCGCGCCAGGTCCACCGCGCCGGGCGTGTCGCCGTGCAGGCACAGGGAACGCGCCCGCACCTCGATGCGCCGTCCCGAGCGCGTCCCCACCTCACCGGAACGGGCCAGGTCCACCGAACGCGCCACGACGGCCGCGGGGTCGGTGACCACGGCGCCCTCCTGCCGGCGCGGCACCAGGGTGCCCTCGTCGGTGTACGCGCGGTCGGCGAACGCCTCCGGGACGACCGGCAGGCCCGCCTTCCCGGCCAGTTCCAGCAGCCGCGAACCGGGCAGGCCCAGCACCGGCAGCGCGGCGTCCGCGAGCAGGACCCCCTCGACGACCGCGCCGGCCTGCTCCTCGTCGTGGACCACCCGGTTGTACAGCGCCCCGTGCGGTTTGACGTAGGCCACGCGGGCGCCCGCCGCGCGGGCGAACACCTCCAGGGCGCCGATCTGGTAGGCCACTTCGGCCGCCAGCTCGGCGGGCGGCACGTCCATCGCGCGCCGCCCGAACCCCGCCAGGTCCCGGTAGGAGACCTGGGCGCCGATCCGCACCCCGCGCTCGGCCGCGAGCGCGCACACCCGGCGCATGGTGGCCGCGTCCCCGGCGTGGAAGCCGCAGGCCACGTTGGCGCTGGTGACGACGGACAGCAGCCGTTCGTCGTCGGTGAGCCGCCAGCGGCCGAAACCCTCGCCGAGGTCGGCGTTCAGATCGATGGAGGTCATGGATCCCTCGTTTCTCCTTCTCGGGCCGCGCGGGACCGCTCGGACCGCGCGGTCCCGGCGCCCGCGACCGGCCGGACGCCCCGTCCTCGTCGGTGCGTCAGGTCCGTGCGGGGTGTGGCCGGCCGGTCGGGGGCCCGCGGTGGAGGGGGTGTGCTCATGAGCACCTCGCAGCGGGGGGGGGCGGAAGGGCGCGGGACGAAGCGGGCGGTGCGGTGCCGTGCCGCGGTGCGGAAGGCGCCGGCGCCCCGCGCCCGAGGGGCGGCGCCATGCGGAGCACCGTAGAGGATCGTTGAACGATCCCTCAACACCCGTGTTGTTCCGTCCTGTCGCGTGCGATTGAATCCCGGGCATGGCAGAGGAGCTGAGGGGACTGGCCGACGACCGCGCCCTGCTGGGCCGCACCAGCACCGCCGAGCGGGTCTCGGACATCCTCCGGAGCCGGATCGCCGAGGGGTACTTCCCGCCCGGGACGCGGCTGTCGGAGGACGGCATCGGCGGGGCGCTGGGGGTCTCCCGCAACACGCTGCGCGAGGCGTTCCGGCTGCTCACGCACGAACGGCTGCTCGTCCACGAACTGAACCGGGGCGTGTTCGTCCGGGTGCTGACCGTCGAGGACGTCGAGGACATCTACCGCACCCGCCGGCTCGTCGAGTGCGCCGTCGTGCGCGGCCTCGGCGAGCCGCCGTACGCGCTGGACGCACTCGCCGGAGCGGTGGAGGAGGGCCGCCGGGCGGCGCGCGAAGGCGACTGGAAAGGCGTGGGCACCGCCAACATCCACTTCCACCGCGAGCTGGTGGCCCTCGCCGCCAGCGAGCGCACCGACGAGCTGATGCGCGGCGTCTTCGCCGAACTGCGGCTCGCCTTCCACGTGGTGGACGAGCCCGGACGGCTGCACGAACCGTACATCGAGCGCAACCTCGCCGTTCTCCGGGCGCTGCGGGCCGGTGACCGGGAGGAGGCCGAGCGGCTGCTCGCGGCCTACCTCGACGTCTCGCTGGAGCGGGTGGTGGAGGTGTACCGGCGCCGGGTCGGGCCGGACGGGCAGGGCGGCTGAGCCGCGGCGCCGCGCGGCGGCGGAACGCGGGCGCGGCGCCCGCGGCACCGGGGCGCGTCGGCCTCGTTTGGGTCGTTGTCGGACCGAGGACCTAGTCTGTTCACCGTGACATCGCCAGCACCCACGGACAGTGCTCCGCCCCAGCTCAGCGCGGGGCCGCGGCCCGCACCGGGCCCGGCCGCCGACGAAGGGCTGGCGCGGCGGCTGCGCGCGCTCGCCTGCACGGCGCCGCTGCACGACCTGGACGCGCGCAAGGCCAATCTGGCCGGCGAGTACACGGTGTACGGCATGGCGGAGATCGCCCTGGCCGCCATCGACCTCGTCACGCTGAACATGGACTTCGACACGGGCGCGGACCACGAACAGATCGTCACCCGGCTCGTCCCCCGCATCGCCGCCCAGGCCCCGGACCGCCCCGCCGCCGAGCACGAGCGGGTGGCCCGCTGGGTCCTGGAGAACCTGATCAACGTCGGCAGCGTCGACCGCGGCTTCCGGGCGGTGTACGGCGTGTTCGGGGCGGACGGCACCTATGTGCGCCGCGACTACGACTTCAAGCTGATCGAGGAGGTGCCCGGCCCCGGCGGCACGGTGTACCTGCGGACCACCGACGAGGCCGTCAACGTCCTGGTCGGCGCCCTGGACACCGACGTCACCAGCGCGCAGATCGCCGCCGAGGTCAAGCTGGAGGTGCTGATCAGCCGCGGCCGGCTCGCCGACGCCCAGCTCGCCGCGGAGCAGGCCCGCTACCGGACCGTGCAGTACTCCGAGAGCCTGCGCCGGGCGCTGGAGGCCACCCGGCGCAACGTCCGCGCGGTGGACTGGCTGAGCGCCGTCCCCGACATGATCGCCGAGGCCCTGGACCACGTGGCGGACCGGTACCGCCACGAGAACGCGATCCTCACCAACATCCGCAAGGCCCGCGACGAGTCCGAGGACCCCGAGCACAAGCGGCGGGCCGCCGAGCTGGTGGACATCGTCAAGGACTGCATCCGGCGGCACACGCAGCTGCAGGCCCGGCTGCTGGAGGCCGGCCCCCTGTTCCGGGCCGAACAGGACCGGCAGGCCTTCGCCGCCCCCGCGCCGACCTCGGGCACGGACCTGTACGGCCACCTCCTGGCGCCCCTGCTGCCGCTGCCCGTGGAGCAGGCGGCCCGGGTCACCGGCGCCTTCTTCGCCCGCGGCACCGGGCTGCGCACCCCGGTGTCGGTCCGGGTCGCCGACCTCGTCGAGATCCTGCTGACACCGCCGGTGGAGCGGGAGCACCTCGGCGCCGAGATGCCGGAGCCCGACCTCATCGCCACACCGGACGACAGCCGCTTCAGCGAGGAGCAGCTGGCGGCCGCCACGGAGCTGCTGGACCTGCCGGCCGACGCGCCGCGCCGGCTGTCCGGACTGCTCGCCGACGCGCGCCGCCGGGACCCCGAGCTGCCGTACCTGGTCGCCCTGCTGGCGATCCACGCCGCCAGCCCGCCGGTCGGCACCGCCTACCGCCAGGGCGAGCGGAAACTGCTGTTCGCCGTGGACGACGGCACCGAACTCGACGACCCCGAGTTCGGCGGCGCCGACCTCATCGTCGGCACGGCCCTGCTGGACGCGGCGGGCATGGCGGCGGACCGGACGGAGGCGGCGTGATGGTCCCGCCGCGGGACGGCCGGGGACCGGCGCCGGCCGGCCGGGCCCACCCGGCGCGGCCGCGGCCGACACGGCCCCGCGCCCCCGAAGGGGCCGACCGCACCGTTGTCCTCCAGAGCAAGGAGCCGAAACCGTGACCGAGCACGTCGAGTGGAGCGAGCCGGAGGCCGGTGCCGCGCCGGCCGCCACCGCCGTCACGCCCGCCGACGCCGCCGACGCGGCGCGGCTCGTCGCCTTCGGCCTGCAGCCCAAGCTCCAGCCGGCCCGCGACCAGGAGTACGCGGACCTGCTGCGCCGCTACCGCGAGGACCCGCCGTTCGCGCGGCTCGCCGACGCCGTGGCCACCGGCCTCGGACTGGTCGTGCTGGAGGTGTCCCCGCGCGCGGGCATGGCGGTGACCGCCGCCGAGGACTCCGTGTTCGCGGTGCGCATGGGCGACTACGCGCGGCGCACCTCCGCCGACGGCGGCGACCGGTTCCTGCACGGGCTCGCCCACCTCGCCGTCGCCGCCCTGGCCTTCCCGCGCCCGGAGGACCTCACCGACGACGGCTACATCGGGCGCGTCACGGTCAACGGCGTCGACGCCTTCGTGCGCCAGGCCTGCCACCGGCTGGAGGAGCGGGCCGCACAGCAGGGCGAGAACACCGACCCGGCCAGCGACGCCCCCGGCCTGGAGGCCGCCTGGCGGGTCTGGGCCAGACGCAGCGCGACCGGGGCCACCAAGGACGCGCGCCGGCTCGCGGGATCGACCACCGGCATCGTCGCCAAGGCCGTCGCCTTCCTCACCGACTCCGGCTTCCTGCAGCGCACCGGCGACGACAACGGCGGCACGTACCGCACCACGGCCCGCTACCAGCTCCAGGTGCGCGACATGGCGGGCAGCGCCGCCCTGGCCGAACTGCTGGAACTGGGCGTCGTCCCGGTCACCGACGGCACGCCCACCCTGCTGCCCCCCGAGGACGCCGACGACCTGGAACTCGTCGCCGACGCCGGCCTGCCCTTCCACTCCTCCTGAGCTCCCCGCTCCACGCCGAACTCCCCGTTCCACGAAGCCCCACGAGAGTCCGCCATGTACGAGCTGTCCCGGGTCCGCCTCTACTCCATCGGGCCCGCCGGTGCGCGCTACGCCGACACCGTGCTTGACCTGCGCGGTGTCGGCGGGATCGTGCCCGATCCCGCGCCGACGCAGGCGGAGTTCTTCGAGGAGGAGCCCGTCGGCCCGCCGCGCCGGCCCGCGCCCGCCGGGGTGCTCTTCCTGGAGAACGGCGGCGGCAAGTCCGTCCTGCTGAAGCTGATCTTCTCCGTGATGCTCCCGGGACACCGCAACACCCTCGGCGGCGCCAGCTCCGGCGTCCTGCGCAAGTTCCTGCTCGCCGACGACTGCGGCCACGTGGCGCTGGAGTGGCAGCACGTGCAGACCGGCGAGTGCGTCGTCGTCGGCAAGGTCAGCGAGTGGCGGGGCCGCCAGGTCTCGGGCGACCCCCGGAAGTTCGCCGAGGCCTGGTACTCCTTCCGGCCCGGCCCCGGGCTCAGCCTGGACAACCTGCCCGTCGCCGAGTCCACGGCCGTGCGGCCGTCCGTCGAGGGCCAGTCGGGCGCGCGGGGGCGGCGCCGCACCATGAAGGGCTTCCGGGACGCCCTCACCGAGGCGGGCAGGACGTACCCGCACCTCGAGGTGCACTGGGAGGAGGTCCACGAGCGCTGGACCGAACACCTCGGCGAACTGGGACTCGACCCCGAACTCTTCCGCTACCAGCGGGAGATGAACGCCGACGAGGGCGAGGCCGCCGGCCTCTTCGCCGTCAAGAAGGACTCCGACTTCACCGACCTGCTGCTGCGCGCCGTCACCGACACCCGGGACACCGACGGGCTCGCCGACCTGGTCGGCGGCTTCGGGAACAAGCTGGGCCGCCGCGCCGAGCTGATCGCCGAACGGGACTTCACCGCCGGCTCCGTCGACCTCCTCGGCCGGATCGTCGAGGCCGCCGACGCCCGCACCCGCGCCCGGGAGATCCACGCCGCCGCCGAACGCCGCACCCGCACCCTGGCCCGCCGGCTCTCCGCGCGCGGCGCCCTCGAACGCGACCGCGCGGCCGACCTGGCCGGGCGGGTCACCGCCGCCGCGTACGCCGTCACCCACGCCGAGGCGGCGCGCGAGCGCAGCGCCCTGATCTCCGCCGAACTCGCCTACCGGCACGCCTCCCTGGCGCTCGCCGCCGCCGAGAAGGCCGCCGCCGCCCAGAAGCGCGAACTCGCCGACGCGCGCACGCTGTACGCGGCCTGGCAGGCCGCCGAGGCGGTGCTGCGCCACCGCGCCGCCGCCGACCGCGTGGCGCGCGTGTCCGCCGCGATCCAGGATGCCGAGCGGGACGCGGCGCCCGCGCTGGCCGCGCGCGCCGGGGCCGCCGCCGACCTCGTGCGCGCCCTGCACGCCGCCGCGCAGAAGGCCGAAGGCCTCGCCAACGAGGAGGAGGAGCGCTCCGCCGCCCTCCAGGAGGTCAGCGACGCCGCCTACCGCGACTCCACCGCCGCCGCCACCGAGGCCCAGCGCGCCCGCAGCGAGATCGGACACCTGCGGCAGCGCCTCACCGAGGTCGAGCAGGAGACCGCCGAGGCGGTCCGGGCCGGCTGGCTCGACGACAGCGCCCCCGACGCCGACCCCGCCCGGGCCGCCCTCGCGGCCAGCGACGCGGAGAAGACGGCGGTCGCCGCGTGGGACGCCGCCCGCGAGGCGTCCCGCCGGGCCGCCGAGCACGCGCGCGAGGCGGCCGCCGCCGAGAGCCGCGCGGAACTCACCGCGGCGCGCGCGGCGGACGCGGCCACGGCGGCCGAGCGGGCCCACGAGGGCGAGCGCCGCACCGCCGAGGCCCTCGCGGCCGAGGAGCGGCTGGCGGAGCTGCTGAGCCTGACCGGCACCGCCCCCCGGCCGTCGCCGGTCCCGCGGCCCCGGCACGCCACGGACGCCGGACCGGAGGACACCCCCGCCGACGGCGCCCTCACGGCCGAGGAACTCGACCGCTTCGCCGACGACCTGCGCGAACTGCTCGACGACGCGGTCTCCTCCGCCGAGCGGCAGCTGTTCGAGCTGCGCACCGCCGCCGCCGACGACGCCCGCATCCTCGGGGCCCTCGGCGACGGCGGACTGCTGCCGCCCGGCCCGGACGTGCTGGCGACCGTGGAGTTCCTCGGCGAGCACGGCATCCCGGCGCTGCCCGGCTGGCGCTACCTCGCCCAGGCCGTCGACCCCGCCGACCACGCGCGCGTACTGGCCGCCCGGCCCGAGCTGGTCGACGGCGTCGTCATCACCGACCCGGACTCCCACGCCCGGGCCCGCGAGGCGCTGGGCGGCGCCGCCCTGCTGCCCCGGTCCGCCGTCGCCGTCGGCACGGCCGCCGCCCTGCTCGCGCCGGCCCCGGCGCCGGACGCGGACACCGGGGAGGTCTTCCTCGTCCCGCCGAACCCGGCCATGCACGACGAGCACGCCGCCGACGAGGAACGGCAGGCGCTGCGCGCGCGGGCGACCGCGCGGGACGAGGAGATCCGGGTGCTCGCCGCCCGGCTCGGCAAGGACCGGGAACTGGCGGCCCGGCTCGCCTCCTGGCGCACCGGCTGCCCGGCCGGCCGGCTCACCGAGCTGGCGCGGGCGGCGCACGAGGCGCGGGCGTTCGCCGAGGAGTCCGAGGCCGAGCTGGCCGAGGCACGCGCCGCACGCGCCGAGGCCGAGGAGGCCGCCGTCGAGGCCGCCCGGGTGCGCGACGAGCGGCAGGAGGCCGCACAGAGGGCCCGGCGCGCCGCCGACGCCCTCGCCGGGCTCGCCTTCCGGCTGCGCGAGCGGGCCGCCTGGCAGGCCAAGCTGCGTGAACTGGCCGACGACGCGACCGAGGCGGAGGCGCGCGCCCAGGCCTGCCTGGACCGTGCGCGCGCCGCCGACGAGGACCGGCGCGGCGCCCAGCGCGCCGCCGACGACGCCCGGCGCACCGCGCGTGCGCTGCGCGCCGAGCGCTCCGAGATCGCGGGCGCCCCCGACGACGTGCCCGAGGACGGCGCCGAGGCGCCGCAGGCGTCGCTGCCCGCGCTGCGCGAGGCGTACCGGGCCGCGTCCCAGGTGTACGAGAAGGTCGGCGTCGGCGCCGACCTGCGTGCCGAACAGGCCCGCGCGGAGAGCGACGAGAGCGCGGCCCGCGCCGAACTGGACCGGCTCAGCAACAGGGTCCGCACCCGCGCCGAGCAACTGCTCCAGTCGCCCGACGGTTCCGACGGACCCAGCCGGCAGGCCGCGGCCGCCCGCGCCGAGGAACTGGTCCAGCTCCTGGAGACGCGCATGTCCGGCGCGAGCGAGCGGCTCGGACGGCTGCGCGGCGAGGCCGAGCGCCTCGCACCCGAGGACGGCGGGGCGCACACCGGGCTGCCCGACGAACTGGTGCCGCGCGACGCCGAGCACGCCCAGGCCCTCCTGCGCACCGCCACGGCCGAACTCGCCTCCCACGACGAGGCGTTGGATCGGGCCCGGGAGGCGCACGCCGAGCTGCTCGAGGCGCACCGCGCCGCCGAGGACGCGGCCGGAGGCTTCGACGAGATCGCCGCCATGCTCCGCGACCTGCTGCGCGAGCACGCCCCCGAGGAGGAGCAGGAGCAGCCCGAGCCCTATCCGGGCACCCCGGAGGAGGCTCGGCAGGCCGCCGCCGAGGCCCGCCGCTCGCTGCGCGGCTGCGCCGCCGACCTGTCCGCCGCCGAGTCCGCCGTGCGCGAGGCGAGCGACGTCCTCGTCCGGCACGCCAACTCCACGCGCTACGAGCAGGTCCGCACCCCCGCGCGGCAGCAGATCCGCGAGCTGCCCGCCTCCGCGCTGCCCGAGCACGCCCGGAAGTGGGCGGACGCCTTCGCGCCCCGCCTGCGGGTGCTCACCGACGAGCTGGAGCAACTGGAGCGGAACCGCGACTCGATCGTGGACCGGCTCAGGGGGCTCGTGGAGTCGGCCCTCGCCACCCTGCGTTCCGCCCAGCGGCTCTCCCGGCTGCCGGAAGGGCTCGGCGAGTGGTCGGGGCAGGAGTTCCTGCGCATCCGCTTCGAGGAACCGGACCAGGCCACGCTCACCGAGCGGCTCGGCGAGGTCATCGACGAGGCGACCCGGGCGGCCGTCAGGAAGAACTCCGACCTGCGGCGCGACGGCATGTCCCTGCTGCTGCGCGGGGTCGCCGCCGCTCTGCGGCCCAAGGGCGTCGCCGTCGAGATCCTCAAGCCCGACGCGGTGCTGCGCGCCGAGCGCGTCCCCGTGGGACAGATGGGCGACGTGTTCTCCGGCGGCCAGCTGCTCACCGCGGCCATCGCCCTGTACTGCACGATGGCCGCCCTGCGGTCCAACGACCGGGGCCGGGACAAGCACCGGCACGCGGGCACCCTGTTCCTCGACAACCCCATCGGCCGCGCCAACGCCACCTACCTGCTGGAGCTCCAGCGTGCGGTCGCCGACGCGCTCGGCGTGCAGCTGCTCTACACCACGGGCCTGTTCGACACGACGGCGCTGGCGGAGTTCCCCCTGGTCATCCGGTTGCGCAATGACGCCGACCTCCGGGCCGGCCTGAAGTACATCAGCGTGGAGGAGCACCTCCGGCCCGGCCTGCCCCTGCAGGACCCGGCCGAGGAGGCGCACAGCGAGATCACGGCGACACGGATGTTCAAGCGGCCCGCCCCGGCGAGCGGGTGACCGGGCCGCCGTCCCCCCTCGTCCCCCTCGCGCGGCCGGACGCAGGGCTCAGAAGCCGTAGCCCATGCGCCGGGACAGCTCGGCCGCCGCTGCCGCCGTCCGCCTGCCCAGTTCCGGCAGCCGCTCCGGAGCCAGCCGGTACACCGGCCCCGAGACGCTGATCGCCGCGATCACCTCGCCCTCGTACGAGCGGACCGGCGCGGCGACGGCCGCGAGTCCCGGCTCCAGCTCCTCGAGCGTGGCGGCGTACCCCCGGGGCATCACCGTCTCCAGCTCTTCCCGCAGCGCGGCTTCCCCGGTGATCGTGCGTTCCGTGAAGCGGTGCAGCGGGCCGGCGAGGAAGTCCTCGCGCGAGGGGGGCGGCATGTGCGCCAGGAACACCTTGCCGCCGGCGGTGGCGTGCAGCGGGGTGCGCCTGCCGAGCCAGTTCTGCGCGGAGACGGACGCCGTTCCGCGGGCCTGCATGATGTTGACGGCGGCGGTGTCGTCCAGGACCGCGATGTTCACCGTCTCGCCCAGCTCGTCGGCCAGTTCCCGGCAGACCGGGACCCCTTCCTGCGAGATGTCCAGCCGCACGGCCGCCGGACCGGCGAGGCGCAGGACGCCGGCCCCCAGGTGGTACTTGCCGCGTTCCCCGGCCTGGGCCACCAGACCGCGGTTCTCCAGGACCCCGAGCAGCCGGGAGGCCGTGGACTTGTGCACTCCCAGCGCGTCGGCGATCTCGGTGACGCCCGCTTCGCCGTGCCGGGCGAGCATCTCCAGCACGCTCACCGCACGGTCCACCGACTGGACGGCGCTCGCCGCGCTCCTCCTCGCCGGCCCCGCCGTGTGCTCCTCCGCGTCCTCGGACCGCTTGCGCGCGCCGGTCATGACTCGGTCCTCACCACCTGCCGTCCCGGTGCGGACCCCGTTCGGAAGAACGTCGGTGCGAGGGGCGCCCGCCCGGATTCCGTTGCCCGTGACGCCTGCTTCTCGCGCCACGGGGGAACATCATGCCACCGGGCGGTCCGGCCCCCGCAGGGGTGCCGTGCCCGCGCGCCCCCGGTGGCGGGAGGCCGGAACGCGTGAGGGCGCCGCTGTCAGGAATGTGACAGCTGCCCGGCTCCGCCCCGCCGGCGCACGCGCGCCCGCGCCCGCTCGGCGGACCGCTCCCGGCGCCGGGCGCGGCGCCGCTCGCGGCGCAGGGCCCGCGCGGTGCTGCTGGGGGTGGACACCACGCCGTGGCGCTGGTTCCAGACCTGGCGGGTCACCCACACGTCCAGGACCGCCCAGGTCGCCAGGATCGTGCTGACGACGCCGCTGATGACCATGGGGAAAGCCAGCCAGGAGCCGGCCAGCGTGCACAGGAAGGCCACCATGGCCTGAATCAGCGTCACGGCGATGACGAGCACCGCCCGTACCGCCGCCGTCCGCACCGGATCCGGCAGCCGGCGCCGCCGCGCCGGCTCCTCGACCCACAGGGGCCGGCGGTGCGCCTGTCCGCGGGCACCGGCCGCACCGGCGTCCTGCGCGGCCCCGCGTGCTCCGTCGTCGGCCCGCTCCGCCCGTTCCCCCCGTATCCCGCCGTCGGCCCGCTCCCGCCGCTCCGCCCGCGCCCCGTCGCCGCGCCGGCCCGTCGGAGCGCCGGGGCCGCCGGCCGTTCCGCGCCCGGCCGCGAAGGCGTCGCGCCCCGGTGTCCCGGCATCCGGCCGGATCCCCGCTCGCGCCGCCGCGCCGTCCCCGGGCGCCCCGCGCCGCTCCGCCGTGCCCCTCGACATGTCACTCCCCACCGCCGGCAGACCGTTCACTCGTGTCCCAGGACCTGGTTCCCCGTGACTGCCCGCTTGCACTGTCTCGCGCCGTACCGGATGCGGGACGCGGCTCCCGTGGCCGATTCCGCCCCCATCCCCCATATCCCATGGAGAAGGACGAACGGAACGTCACGAAGATTCCCGGGCGGGGAAAGAAATCGGCCAACCACCCCCACGGGCCCGGGACATCGGCCCGCGGCACTCCACTCCGGCCGCGGGCGGCAATCTCCTGACATGCCCGGACAACCCGCCACGTCCCGCCGCCGGAGCGGAACTTGGCCCTCCGGTCAGTTCTTCGAGTCGGCCGGGGCTCGGTAGTAGGCTCGCGCCGTTTGTTGACGCACATGTGTACCCCCGTGCGGTCGGGGGCGAGCTGGGGGAGGCCATGCGCTTTCGCGGGAAGTCCATCCGCCGGAAGATCGTGGCGCTGCTGCTCGTGCCGCTGGTGTCCCTGACGGCGATCTGGGCCTTCACCACGGTGCTCACCGGCCGCGAGGCGAGCCACCTGTTCGACGTGTCGTCGGTGATGGAGGAGATCGGCTACCCCGTCGAGGACACCGTCCGCGTCCTCCAGCAGGAGCGCCGGCAGACCCTCGTCCACCTCGCGGACCCCCGTGCCTCCGACGCACTCGCCGCCCTCCGGCGCAGCCGGGCCGCCACGGACGAGGCCGTCGAGCGGGTCCGCGCGAGCGCGGCCGACCCCGACGTGCGCGAGGCCATGCACGAGGACTCCGGCGAGCTGAGCGCGGTGCTGGACTCCTTCGAGGGCATCGAATCCCTGCGCCGCAGCGTCGAGGACGGCACCGTCGACCGCTCCCAGGCCCTCGACCTCTACAACCGGCTGGTCGACCCGTGCTACGCCCTGCTGGCCAATCTGCACGTGGTCGAGGACGTCGAGCTGGACAAGCAGTACCGGGCCCTCGTCCACCTGGCCCGCGCCCGCGAACTGCTCGCCCGGGAGGACGCCCTGCTCGGCTCCGCCCTGATCGTCGGCAGGCTGTCCCCCGCCGAAGTGCGGGAGGTCTCCGACCTCGTGGCCCAGCGCACGCTGATGTACGAGGCCGGCCTGCCACTGCTCCCCGCGTCCGAGCGCGAGCGCTACGAGAGCTTCTGGAAGAACGCCGCGTCCGCTCCGCTGCGCGTGGGGGAGGAGGCGGCCGTCTCCTCCGGCGCCGGACCGCCCCGCGGGATCACCGCGAAGAGCTGGGACACCGCCGCCGGCCACGTGCTCGCCGAACTCGGCACGCTCAACGACCAGGCCACCGACCGCTACCAGGACCGCGTCCGCCCCGTCGCCATGGGCGTCATCGTCCAGGCCGTCGTCGCCGGCACCCTCGGCCTGGTCGCCCTCCTGCTCTCCCTCTTCCTCTCCGTACGCATCGGCCGCGGCCTCATCCGGGACCTGCGGCAACTGCGCCTCGAGGCGCACGAGGCGTCCGGTGTCCGCCTGCCCAGCGTGATGCGCCGCCTCTCGGCCGGTGAACAGGTCGACGTCGAGACCGAGGTCCCGCGGCTGGAGTACGACAAGAACGAGCTGGGCGAGGTCGGCCAGGCGCTCAACACCCTCCAGCGCGCCGCCGTGGAGGCCGCCGTCAAGCAGGCGGAGCTGCGCGCCGGCGTCTCCGAGGTGTTCGTCAACCTCGCCCGCCGCAGCCAGGTCCTGCTCCACAAGCAGCTCACCCTGCTGGACGCGATGGAGCGCCGGACCGAGGACACCGAGGAACTCGCCGACCTGTTCCGCCTGGACCACCTGACCACCCGCATGCGGCGGCACGCCGAGGGCCTCGTCATCCTCTCCGGTGCCGCGCCCTCCCGGCAGTGGCGCAAGCCGGTGCAGCTCATGGACGTCGTCCGCGCCGCCGTCGCCGAGGTCGAGGACTACGAACGCATCGAGGTCCGCCGCCTGCCGAGGATCGCCGTCACCGGACCGGCCGTCGCCGACCTCACCCACCTCGTGGCCGAACTCCTGGAGAACGCCACGGTGTTCTCGCCTCCGCACACCGCCGTCCAGGTCCTGGGCGAGCGCGTGGCCAACGGCTTCACCCTGGAGATCCACGACCGCGGTCTCGGCATGTCGGCCGAAGCGCTCCTGGACGCCAACCTCCGGCTCGCGGAGACACCCGAGTTCGAGCTCACCGACACCGACCGGCTCGGACTCTTCGTGGTCAGCCGCCTCGCCAGGCGCCAGAACATCCGCGTCTCCCTCCAGCCCTCCCCGTACGGCGGCACCACGGCGGTCGTCCTCATCCCCGACACGCTGCTGACGGACGACGTGCCGGACACCAACGGCGCCGGTTTCCGCCTCGACCGGCCCCGGCGGGCCAAGGACGGGGAACCGCGGGAGAGCCGCCGCACCACGCCCTCCCGGACCCCCGCGTCCCTGCCCGGACCGCCCGCCCCGCCGCTGGACGGGCCGGTGGAACTGGAGGCCCCGGTCGACCTGGACGCCCTCGGCGCCTTCCCCGGCGAGCCGGGGGACGAGGACAGCGGGCACGGCGGCCTCCTCCGCTCCCTCTCCCGCTCCGGGGACGAGCGGTCCGGGCGCCGCGAGCAGCACCGGCAGACCCCCGGCACCCGCGAGGGGGAGGAGCGGGACGCGGACGACCGGACGGGCGCCCCGGCCCCGCTGCCCCGCCGGAGGGCCCCCAAGCTGGTCAGCTCCCACGGACGCCCGGTCGAGGACCGGCGCACCCGCCGGGAACGGACGGACGAGGACCCGGCGGCCCCGGCCACCCCGTCGGACCGCGAGCAGGGGCCGCCGGACGCCGGGACACCGCCGGCCCTCCCCGCCCGCAGACGGCGCACCGGCCCGGCCCGGCCCGGGACCGGTGCCCGCGCCGGGGAACGGAACGAGACCCCGGAACCCTCCGGACCGGCGCGCGACGACCTGCCCGGGCCCCCCGCGCTTCCTCCCCGGCGCACGCGCCGCCCCGCGGTCGCGTCGAGCGGCCCGGACGGCGCCCCGCCGGCCGCGGACGCGACCGCGGGGACCGGACCCGGGGACACGGCACAGGACACCGGCGCCGCGCGGCCCGGCGCCGGAGCACTGCCCCGGCGCACCCGGCAGGCCAGCCTCGCCCCGCAGCTGAAACGCGACGCCGGACGGCACGACCGGGACGGGACCGGCGGGACCCGGCCCGTCGAACGGGACGCGGAGGAAGTACGCAGCCGCATGGCCTCGCTCCAGCGGGGCTGGCAGCGCGGCCGCGAGGAGAACGCCGCGGGCGACGACGCCGGCAGCGGCACGGCACCACGACGAACGACAGAGGGGAACGGTCGATGACCGCACCGAAGGCCACCGGCCACACCGAGACCGGCCAGGGGGAGCTGAACTGGCTCCTCGACGACCTGGTGGACCGCGTCGCGAGCATCCGCAAGGCCCTCGTGCTCTCCGGCGACGGCCTGCCCACGGGGGTCTCGAAGGACCTGACCCGCGAGGACGGCGAGCACCTGGCCGCCGTCGCCTCCGGGTTCCACAGCCTCGCCAAGGGCGTGGGACGCCACTTCGAGGCGGGCGACGTCCGCCAGACCGTCGTCGAACTCGACGAGGCGTTCCTGTTCGTCACGGCCGCCGGGGACGGCAGCTGCCTCGCCGTCCTCGCGGACGCCGACTCGGACGTCGGGCAGGTCGCCTACGAGATGACGCTCCTCGTGAAGCGGGTCGGCGCACATCTGGGCGCCGCTCCGCGCACCGACCTGCCCTCGGGCGGGTAGTGGGATGACATGAGCGCTGACGGTCAGGGGAGAAGCCACTGGTTCGACGACGAGGCCGGGCCGGTCGTCCGTCCGTACGCCATGACGCGGGGCCGCACCACCAGTGCGGTCCAGCACCGCCTGGACCTGATCGCGGTGGTCGTCACGGAGCCCCACGCCGACGACCCGGAGAAGGACCCCACGCTCTCCCCGGAGCACGTGGACATCGTCGAGCTGTGCCGCGACGCCCCGCAGACGGTCGTCGAGCTCGCCGCCGGACTCGACCTGCCGGTCGGAGTGGTCCGGGTCCTGGTCGGAGACCTCGTCGACACCGGGTTCGTCCATGTGAACCGGCCCGTACCCCCGGCCGAACTGCCGGACGAGAGTATTCTGCGCGACGTGATCAACGGCCTCCGGGCACTGTGACCGGCGCGGAAGCGGGGTACCGACGTGGCAGGCTGGCAGTTCTGGATCGACCGGGGCGGCACCTTCACCGACATCGTCGCGCGGCGCCCGGACGGCCGGCTGCTCACGCGCAAGCTGCTGTCGGACACCCCGGCCCTGCGGCACTCCGGGTCCCGCCCGGACGCCGGGGCGTCCGCCTCCGACGCGGCCGTCACGGGCATCCGCGCGCTGCTGGCCGAGGCCGGGGACCCCGCCGGCGCCGTCGACGCCGTCCGCATGGGCACCACGGTCGCCACCAACGCCCTCCTCGAACGCAAGGGCGAACGCACCCTGCTGATCATCACCCGCGGTTTCCGCGACGCCCTGCGCATCGCCTACCAGGACCGCCCCCGCATCTTCGCCCGCCGCATCGACCTGCCCGACCAGCTGTACGAACGGGTCGTCGAGGTGGACGAACGCATCGCCGCCGACGGCACCCTCCTGCGCGCCCCGGACCTGGAGGCCCTCGCCGGACCGCTGCGGCAGGCGTACGACGACGGGATCCGGGCCGTCGCCGTGGTCTGCCTGCACAGCCACCTCCACCCCGCCCACGAGCGGGCGATCGGGGAACTCGCCGCCCGGACCGGATTCCCGCAGATCTCGCTGTCCAGCGAGGTCAGTCCGCTGATGAAGCTCGTCCCGCGCGGTGACACCACCGTCGTCGACGCCTACCTCTCGCCCGTGCTGCGCCGCCACGTACGGCACGTCGCCGACGCGCTCGAAGGCGTACGGCTGATGTTCATGCAGTCCAACGGCGGGCTCGCCGAGGCCGGGCAGTTCCGCGGCAAGGACGCC
Organism: Streptomyces sp. NPDC034670; assembly: GCF_055574875.1. Lineage (NCBI taxonomy): Bacteria > Bacillati > Actinomycetota > Actinomycetes > Kitasatosporales > Streptomycetaceae > Streptomyces > Streptomyces sp. NPDC034670. Next base: position 13,866 of record NZ_JBVITR010000058.1, on the reverse strand, counting down.
GTCCTGTCCGGGCCGGCCGGCGGCATCGTCGGCATGGCGCGCATGTCGCAGCGCGCCGGCTTCGACCGGGTCATCGGGTTCGACATGGGCGGCACCTCCACCGACGTCTCGCACTTCGCGGGCGAGTACGAACGCGTCCTCACCACCCGGATCGCCGGAGTCCGGCTGCGCGCGCCCATGCTGGACATCCACACCGTGGCCGCCGGCGGCGGCTCGGTCCTCCACTTCGACGGCTCCCGCTACCGGGTGGGGCCGGACTCGGCGGGCGCGGACCCGGGGCCCGCCTGCTACCGGCGCGGCGGCCCGCTCACCGTCACCGACGCCAACGTCATGCTCGGCCGCATCCAGCCCGGCCACTTCCCCGCGGTGTTCGGCCCGCGGGGCGACCAGTCCCTCGACGCCGCCCTCGTCCGGGACCGCTTCACCGCCCTCGCCCGGGAGATCCACGGGCGGACGGGCGACGACCGCACCCCGGAGCAGGTCGCCGAGGGCTACCTGCAGATCGCCGTGGCCGACATCGCGGGCGCCGTGAAGCGGATCTCCGTGCAGAAGGGCCACGACATCACCCGCTACGCCCTCACCACCTTCGGCGGTGCGGGCGGACAGCACGCGTGCCGGGTCGCCGACTCCCTCGGCATCCGCACCGTCCTCGTCCCGCCCATGGCGGGCGTCCTGTCCGCGCTCGGCATCGGCCTCGCCGACACCACCGCCATGCGCGAACGCTCCGTCGAGGCGCCCCTCGGGCCCGCCGCGATGCCCGGCGTCCGGGAGACCGCCGACGACCTGGAGGCGGCCGCCCGCGCCGAACTCCTCGCCGAGGACGTCCCCGAGGAGCGGATCGAGGTCACCCGCCGGGCCCGACTGCGCTACGACGGAACCGACACCACCCTCACCGTCGAGCTGACCGGGCCCGACACGATGCGCCGCCTCTTCGAGGAACGTCATCGCGCCACGTACTCCTTCACGCTCGACCGGCCGATCGTCGTCGAAGCCCTCTCCGTCGAAGCCACCGGCATCACCGAACCCCCCGACCTCTCCGCCCTCGCCCCCGGCGAGCGCCCCCGCGAAAGCCGCCCCGCCGTCCCGCGGACCGTCCGCCTCCACACCGGCGCCTGGCGGGACGTGCCCCTCCACCGCCGCGAGGACCTTCCCCCCGGCGAGACCGTCACCGGCCCGGCGGTCATCACCGAGGCCGGCGCGACGACGGTCGTCGACGACGGCTGGCGAGCCGCGACGACCCACGACGGGCACCTGGTCATGGAACGCGTCACGGTCACGCGGAGTTGCGGCCTCGACACGAAGGCCGACCCCGTCCTGCTCGAGGTCTTCAACAACCTCTTCATGTCCATCGCCGAGCAGATGGGCGCCCGCCTCGAATCCACCGCCCAGTCCGTCAACATCAAGGAACGCCTGGACTTCTCCTGCGCCCTGTTCGACCCGGACGGGAACCTGGTGGCCAACGCCCCGCACATCCCCGTCCACCTGGGGTCGATGGGCGCCGGCGTCAAGGAGGTCGTCCGACGGCGCGGCCCGGCCATGCGGCCCGGCGACACCTACGCCGTCAACGACCCGTACCACGGCGGCACCCACCTGCCCGACGTCACCGTGATCACCCCGGTCTTCGGTCCCGGGTCCGCCGGCGGCACGGAGCGTGACCGGAAGGTCCTCTTCCACGTCGCCTCCCGCGGCCACCACGCCGAGATCGGCGGCATCACCCCCGGCTCCATGCCGGCCGGCAGCCGCACCATCGAGGAGGAGGGCGTCCTCTTCGACGACTGGCTGCTCACCGAGAACGGCCGCTTCCGCGAGGAGGAGACCCGCCGGCTCCTGACCGGGGCGCCCCATCCGTCCCGCGCCCCGGACACCAACCTCGCCGACCTGCGGGCCCAGATCGCCGCCAACCACAAGGGCGTCGACGAGGTCGGCCGCATGATCGAGGACTTCGGCCTCGACGTCGTCCAGGCGTACATGAGGCACGTCCAGGACAACGCCGAGGAGGCGGTGCGCCGCGTCATCGACGCCCTCGACGACGGCGAGTACGCCTACGAGACCGACTCGGGCGCCGTCATCCGCGTAACGGTGCGCGTGGACCGGGCGGGCCGCTCGGCGACCATCGACTTCACCGGCACGTCCCTCCAGCTGCCCACCAACTTCAACGCCCCGGCCTCGGTCGTCGACGCGGCCGTCCTGTACGTCTTCCGCACGCTGGTCGCCGACGACATCCCGCTCAACGACGGCTGTCTGCGCCCGCTGCGGATCGTCGTGCCGCCCGGCTCCCTGCTGGCGCCCGAGCCGCCGGCCGCCGTCGTCGCCGGCAACGTGGAGACCTCCCAGGCCGTCACCGGCGCCCTGTACGCGGCGCTCGGCGTCCAGGCCGAGGGCTCCGGCACGATGAACAACGTCACCTTCGGCAACGCGCGCCACCAGTACTACGAGACCGTCGCCTCCGGCTCGGGCGCGGGGGACGGGTTCCCCGGCGCGTCCGTCGTGCAGACGCACATGACCAACTCGCGGCTCACCGACCCCGAGGTCCTGGAGTGGCGGCTGCCCGTCCGCCTCGAGGAGTTCGCGGTGCGCCGCGGCAGCGGCGGCGCCGGACGGTGGCGCGGCGGGGACGGAGCCGTGCGCCGCATCCGCTTCCTGGAACCCATGACCGTCTCCACCCTGTCGCAGCACCGCAGGGTCCCCCCGTACGGCATGGCCGGCGGCGCGCCCGGCGCGCCGGGCGCCAACCGGGTCGAGCGGGCGGACGGCACGGTCACCCGGCTCGCCGGGAGCGACTCGGCGGACGTCGGCCCCGGCGACGTCCTCGTCATCGAAACCCCCGGCGGCGGAGGATACGGTCCGCCGTCCGACCCCCATCGAGCAGGAGAAGAGATCGATGATCCTCGGGCGCTCCGAGCGCGGCAAGCCTCCGGTCGAGCCGCTCACGCTCAAGATCCTGGTGGCCGGCGGATTCGGCGTGGGCAAGACCACGCTCGTCGGCGCGGTCAGTGAGATCAGGCCGCTGCGCACCGAGGAGCTGCTCACCGAGGCGGGGCGCCCGGTCGACGACCTCAGCGGCGTGGAGGCCAAGAGCACCACCACCGTGGCCATGGACTTCGGCCGCATCACGCTGCGCGAGGATCTGGTGCTGTACCTCTTCGGCACGCCCGGCCAGGAGCGCTTCTGGTTCATGTGGGACGAGCTCGCCGAGGGCGCCCTCGGCGCGGTCGTCCTCGCGGACACCCGGCGGCTGGAGGACTGCTTCGCGGCCATCGACTACTTCGAGCGGCGTTCCATACCCTTCCTCGTCGGCGTCAACTGCTTCGAGGGCGCCGCGCGGTACCCGGCCGACGACGTCCGCCGGGCCCTCGACCTCGACGACCACGTACCGCTGCTGATGTGCGACGCCCGGGACCGCGCCTCGGTCAAGGAGGTCCTCGTCGGCGTCGTCCAGCACGCCATGACGCGGGCCGCGCGGCACCGGGCGGTCACCACCTGAGACCGCCGGCACGGCGCGAACGGCCCGCAGGACGCGGGCACGACGTACGCCCCGCCGTCGTCGTCCACGCTCGCCGCCAACGGCTCGACCCGGTCCGCGCCGCGGAGGACGCCGAGCCGGTCGCGGGACCACCGCACCAGCGCGCCCGTGAGGGCGATCGACCCCTCCGGGCAGTGCCCGGGCGCCCCGTCGCCGATCCCGTGCCCCGGCGCCGTCGGCAGCCCGTTCCCCGACGGCACCGGCCGGTTGCCGGTGCCGAGCAGCGGGAAGCCGCCCGTGCCGCGGGCGCTCTCCGCCGTGCCCACGTCGTGACAGGCCTGCCCGCACACGGCCGCCTGCCGGCCGGCCGGCGCCGAGGCCACCGGCACGCCGGGGAGCCGGCCCCCGGCGGTGCCCTGGACCTCGGTGGAGGACCTGATCCCCGGCCGGGCCGCCCCGGCCCGGAGAAGCGACCGGCCGGCGGGAATCCCGTCCGTTCGCCAGAACGGCCCTGTCCGTCCTGGCCGCCCGACCGGCGGCCCGGCGCGGCGATCCGCGCGGGCGCGAAGAGGGCCGGGGTGCTTCCCGGCGGAGCCCGCTCCTGATAGACGCAGGGAACATGACACGACTTTCCGCAGCGGCGCGCGGCCTGGTCACCGTGCTCGCCGCCCTGCTGACGACGACCGCCGCCTCCGCCCCCGCCCGGGCGAGGCCCGAGCCCGGGGCGCCGGAGGACTTCGTGGCGCTGAGCAGTGTGGACCCGACGATCCTTCAGGAGATGCGCTACTTCACCCCGCACAACTTCGTGGGCGAACCCGTCGACGGCTACCGGCAGCCCCTGTGCCTCCTCACCCGCCCCGCCGCCCGGGCCCTGCACACGGCCCAGCGGAAGCTGCTGCGCCGGGGCTACTCCCTCAAGGTGTACGACTGCTACCGGCCGCAGCGGGCCGTGGACCACTTCGTGCGCTGGGCCGGGGACCTCGACGACCAGGACATGAAGGCCGAGTTCTACCCGAACACCGACAAGAGCCGGCTGTTCGCCGACGGCTACATCGCGGAGAGGTCCGGTCACAGCCGCGGCTCGACGGTGGACCTCACCCTCGTGGAGCTCCCCGCCCGGCCGACCCCGCCGTACCGCCCCGGACAGCCCCTGACGCCCTGCTTCGCCCCCGCGGACGAGCGGTTCCCCGACAACTCCGTCGACATGGGCACCGGCTACGACTGCTTCGACACCCTCAGCCACACCCTCGACCCCCGCGTCCGGGGCGAACAGCGCGCCCACCGGCTGCTGCTCAAGAACACCCTGGAGGACCTCGGGTTCGTGAACCTCCCCGAGGAGTGGTGGCACTACACCTTCGCACCCGAACCCCACCCGGACACCTACTTCGACTTCCCGGTGTCCCGCAGGTCGCTCACCGCTCGTCCCTGAGCGAGGCCTCCCGCGGATGCCCCCCGCCGCGATCGGACACACGCGATCGGATACAGTCCGCGCGTGTCCACGACCCGCGTCCCCCTGCCCGGCTCCGCGCCCGGATCGCACTGTTCGAGCTGCGGCGCGCCCTTCGGGGAGGGCGTCTCCGGCTGGCCCCGCACCTGCCCGGCCTGCGGCGCCGTGGCCTACCGCAACCCGCTGCCGGTCGCGGTGGCCCTCCAGCCCGTGCACGACACGGAGGGCACCGGCCTGGTCGTCATCACCCGGACCGTCGCCCCCGCGCGCGGGGGCACGGCGCTGCCCGGCGGCTACATCGACGACCGCGAGGACTGGCGCCGGGCGGTCGTCCGCGAGCTCCGGGAGGAGACCGGCATCGACGCGGCGAGCCACGACGTGCGGCTCGCCGACGCGATGAGCTCGCCCGACGGGCACCTGCTGCTGTTCGGGCTCCTCCCGGAGCGTTCCGCCGAGGACCTGCCGCCCTTCACCGCCACCGACGAGACGGAGGGCCGGCACCTCCTGCGCCGCCCGGAGGAACTCGCCTTCCCCCTGCACACCCTGGCCGTGCGGGCCTGGTTCGAGGGCCGCTACGGCTGACCCCGGCCCGGCCGGAGCCCGCGGACGCGCACCGGACGGGCCGGCTCACCGGCACCGTCCTCGCCCTCCCGCTCGACGACGAGCCGCGGACCGGCCCAGCGGGCGGTGTACCGCTCGAGCTCCGGCTCCTCCCACCCGTCGCCGGCGTCCGGCACGGCCCACCCGCCCCCGGTCCGCCCCCGCGCGGGCGCCCACACCTCCAGTTCCGGCCCGCCGTCCTCCCCCCGCACGGGAAGGACCGCCCCCGCACGCGCGAACACCGGGATCCGCTCCAGGGGAGCCTCGACCAGCACCCGGGCCGGCCCCTCGTACGCCCGCTCCGTCGCCGTGTCGTACCAGCGCCCCGCGGGCAGCCGGACGGCCCGCCGGTCCGCCCCCGGCTCCAGCACCGGCGCCACCAGCAGGAAGTCGCCCAGCAGGAAGGCGTCCTCGCAGTCGCGCAGCGCACGCTCCTCGGGAGCCGACCACCACAGCGGCCGCACGCAGGGCGCTCCGGTGCGCCGGGCCAGATGCGCCAGCGTCATGAAGTACGGCAGCAGCCTCCGGCGTCCGACGAGCGCCGCACGCGCGTGCTCCAGGACCTCGGCGCCGAACCCCCACGGCCCCCCGCCGCCCGCGGGCGGCCCGGTACGGGTGCGCAGCAGCGGCAGGTGGGCGCCCAGCTGGAGCCGGCGCAGATACAGCTCGGGCGACGGGTCCCCGTCGAACCCGCCGACGTCCGCCCCGACCCAGGGAACACCGCACAGTCCCAGCCCCAGGGCCAGCGCCAGCCACGCACGCAACCCCGGCCACCCCGCAGCCGCGCCACCCGGCCACGTCCCGCCGTAACGCTGCGCACCGGCCCACCCGGAACGCGAGAAGACGAACGGCCGCTCGCGGGGCGCCAGGTCCCGCACCCCCTCGAACGCCGCCCCGGCCATGCACAGCGCGTACACGTTGTGCGCCTCGCGGTGGTCACCGGCCCGCCCGTCCAGGGCGTGGCGGGCCGAGCGCGGGAGCGTCGGCTCCCCGAAGGCCGTGAACGACGTCGGCTCGTCCAGGTCGTGCCGGAACCCGGCGAACCCCCGCGCCAGGCTCTCCGCGTACAGCCCGCCCCACCACGCGCGCACCCGCGGGTGCGTGAAATCCGGGAAGACCGCCTCCCCCGGCCACCCGACCCCCCGCACGACCTCCCCCGAGGAGTCCCGCACGAACGCGTCCCGGGCCGTCCCCCCGTCGTACACGGCGTCGCCGGGCGCGACCCCGACCGCCGGGCCGACGACCGGCACCAGCCGGATCCCGTCGGCGCGCAACTCGTCGGCGAGGACCGGCAGCTTGGGGAACCGTTCCCGGTCGACGGTGAACACCCGGCCGGCGTCGAGGTGACCGGCGCCGAGGTGCACGGCGTCGACCGGCAGCCCGTGCTCCCGGTGGTCCGTGACGGCCCTGCGCACCTCCTCCTCCCCGCCGGGACCCTCGTGCGCGAGATGGTGGCCGAGCGCCCACGCGGGCGGAAGCGCGGGCGCGCCGGTGAGCGACGCCCAGGCGAGCAGCACCCGCGCGGGAGTGCCCACCATCACCCAGCAGCGCAGCGGGCCGCCGTCCATCCGCAGCTCGCTCGTCCCGGCCCGGTCGTGCCCCGAACCGGCGCCCTCCTGCCCCTCCCGCAGCGTCACGGCGCCGTCCCACGTGTTGTCGTGGAACACCAGGTGCGTGCCCGCGTCGGCCACCACCAGCTGCACGGGCATCGTGATGCCCGACGGACCGTCGCCGGCCCCGGGGGCCCGGCCGGGGGCGGTGTTCCACAACCGGTACGTGCCGTCCCGCAGCCGGGGACCCGACGCACACCCCCCGAGCCCGAAGAAACGGGCGTCCGCCGGCACCTCCGAGCGCTGCACCCAGCGTGCCGCGCCACCGCCCACCGGCTCCCACCACCGCGGCGGCTGATCACGCCGCAGCGTCACACCCCCGGGGGTGAGCACCTCCACCGCGCCGTGCCGCGAGACGGCCACGGTCACCCGCTCGGCCACCACCCGCCAGCCGCCGTCCTTGTCCGGCTCCAGCACCGCCCGCGGATCCGGCTCGGGACAGCGGCCGGCCAACGCGTAGGACGGCGTCGGGTCCGCCCCGTCCCAGCTCCAGAAGACGGCCCCGTTCACCGCGACGAGGATCCGCAGCTCCGAGCGGCCGAACCGGACGACGCCGCCACCGGGCCCCGTCTCCGCCCCCCGCACGGTCCCGGGCACCCGCGCCCGCTCCGGCCCGCGCGGCGGCAGCCCGGTGGCGTCGCTCCGCCGCCTGCGCCACGCTGCCCGTACGGCACGCAACCCCTGAACCGCCCCCGCCGAACCGACCGATCTCACCGAACGCACCAGGTCACGACCGTCCATGGTGCTCACCCTGCCATTGACCGCGCACCCCGTGCGTGCCGTTCAACTGCCGTTCACCCGTGATCGGACCACATCCTCACGACACGGACTATGTGGGGCGCGCCCTGGTGTGGCAGTCGATCACGTGGCATCGTCCCTGTCAGCCGCGTCACGCGCACACCCCCGCTCGTGCGCGGAGACGCACACGACGCGCACAGCCCGGGAGCCGCCCCATGTCGACCGTGAACCCCCAGCCGCTCTGGCAGCCGGATCCGGACCGTATCGCCCAGGCACGGATCACCAGGTTCCAGGCGTGGGCCGCCGAGCACCACGGAGCCCCCGCCGAGGGCGGCTACGCGGCACTGCACCGCTGGTCCGTGGACGAGCTGGAGACCTTCTGGAAAGCGGTCACGGAGTGGTTCGACGTCCGCTTCTCGACCCCGTACGCGCGCGTGCTGGGCGACCGCTCGATGCCGGGCGCCCAGTGGTTCCCCGGAGCGACCCTGAACTACGCCGAGCACGCCCTGCGCGCGGCTGCGTCCCGCGCGGACGAACCGGCCCTCCTGCACGTCGACGAGACCCACGACCCGCGCCCCGTCACCTGGACCGAACTGCGCCGCCAGGTCGGCTCCCTCGCGGCCGAACTGCGCTCCCTGGGAGTACGCCCCGGTGACCGGGTCAGCGGCTACCTCCCGAACATCCCGCAGGCCGTCGTCGCCCTCCTCGCCACCGCGGCGGTGGGCGGCGTGTGGACCTCCTGCGCGCCCGACTTCGGCGCCCGCAGCGTCCTCGACCGCTTCCAGCAGGTGGAACCGGTCGTCCTGTTCACCGTCGACGGCTACCGCTACGGCGGCAAGGAGCACGACCGCCGCGCCGTCGTCGCCGAGCTGCGCCGCGAACTGCCCACCCTGCGCGCCGTCGTCCACATCCCCCTGCTCGGCACCGACGCCCCCCGGGGCGCACTGGACTGGTCGGCCCTCACCTCCGCGGACACGGAGCCGGTCTTCGAGCAGGTGCCCTTCGACCACCCGCTGTGGGTGCTCTACTCCTCCGGCACCACCGGACTGCCCAAGGCGCTCGTCCAGTCCCAGGGCGGCATCCTCGTCGAGCACCTCAAGCAGCTCGGCCTGCACTGCGACCTGGGCCCCGGGGACCGCTTCTTCTGGTACACCTCGACCGGCTGGATGATGTGGAACTTCCTCGTCTCCGGCCTGCTGACCGGAACGACGGTCGTCCTGTACGACGGCAGCCCCGGCCACCCGGACACGGGCGCCCAGTGGCGGATCGCCGAACGGACCGGCACCACCCTCTACGGCACCTCCGCCGCCTACGTCATGGCCTGCCGCAAGGCCGGCGTGCACCCCGCGCGCGACTTCGACCTCTCGGCGGTGAAGTGCGTCGCCACCACCGGGTCCCCGCTGCCCCCCGACGGCTTCCGCTGGCTGCACGACGAGTTCGCCGACAGGGGGACCGGCCTGTGGATCGCCTCCGTCAGCGGCGGCACGGACGTGTGCTCCTGCTTCGCCGGCGCCGTACCCACCCTCCCCGTCCACGTCGGCGAGCTCCAGGCCCCCGGTCTGGGCACCGACCTGCAGGCCTGGGACCCGGAGGGCAACCCCCTGACCGACGAGGTCGGCGAGCTCGTCGTCACCAACCCCATGCCCTCCATGCCGGTCCGCTTCTGGAACGACCCCGACGGCAGCCGCTACCACGACAGCTACTTCGACACCTATCCCGGCGTGTGGCGGCACGGCGACTGGATCACCGTCACCTCCCGCGGCTCCGTCGTCATCCACGGCCGCTCCGACTCCACGCTCAACCGCCAGGGCGTCCGCATGGGATCGGCCGACATCTACGAAGCCGTCGAACGCCTCCCGGAGATCAAGGAGTCCCTCGTCATCGGCGTCGAACAGCCCGACGGCGGCTACTGGATGCCCCTGTTCGTGCACCTGGCACCGGGAGCCGCCCTCGACGAGGACCTGCTGGACCGCGTCAAGCGGACCATCCGCGAGCAGCTGTCGCCCCGCCACGTCCCCGACGAGATCATCGAGGTGCCCGGGATCCCCCACACCCTCACCGGCAAACGCATCGAGGTGCCGGTCAAGCGCCTCCTCCAGGGCACCCCCCTGGAGAAGGCGGTCAACCCGGGATCCATCGACGACCTCGACCTGCTCGGCTTCTACGAGGAGCTGGCCCGCAAGCGCGCCTGACCTCCCCGGGGCGACGCCACCCGGCGGACGGCCCCGGACCCGCCGCGCACGACCACGGGCCCGGAGCCGTCCGCTCCGGGCCCGGCACGGCCGCTTCTCCGCCCGGCACGCGGGAACGCTGCGTCACCGGTAGCCCTCCCGACCGGCTTCGATCGACCGTTCCCCCACGTCACCGCCCTCCTCGGACGCCGTTGTCAGTGCCGACGATTACTGTGAGTGAGCATTGATCGACATGCAGAGGGGGAGACATGGCGTACACCGACCACCGGACCTTGCGACGTGTCCTGCACCGCGAAATCGCGGGCACCATCGGCCTGCTGACCGACGAGCACGACTTCCGCGCCATGCGGCACTACCGGAGCTTCGCCTTCGACGACCACACCACCTACCTCGCGCACGTGGAAGCCGTCCTCAGGACGCGCGCACTGCGGGGGAGCCACACCACGCTGGCCCTCTTCGACCCCGAGGAGTACACGGAGTTCTGCAGGGAGACGGGCCTCGACCCCGACAGCCGGACCAGCCGCACACGGTTCACGGCCGAGATCGCGGCCACCGGACCCACGGTCCTCTACGAGGGGCAGCCGCTGGCCGACCTGCTGCCCGCCCTCGTCGCCGAGGCGGTTCGCCGGGCGACCTGGGAGTACGCGACCACGCTCCTCGCCCGCCTCGGCCCCTGCGCCTCGTGCGGCGAGGACCTGGGCCGCGCCGCCTTCGCCCGCGCCTCCCACCTCCTCACCCGCGTCCTCGACACGGCCGCACCCGGGGAGCGCCACCTCGTGTGCAGCGTCTCCGGACCGCCCGAGACCCTCATCGCCGTCCTCCACGCCGACGACGACGCCGGCCGCGGGGAACCGGACGAGACCGAAGTCCTCGAGTTCACCGCCGTCCTGGCCGTCGGCCTCGCCACCGAGCGCCCCGGCGGACTGGTCATGCGCACCAGCGCACCCGGCCGCCACGACCGCGTCCACGGCTGGCGCCTGCGCGGCCACGGCCTCGAGCCCCTCACCGCCGGAGAGGTCTTCGACGCCTACTGCACCGACGTCGAGTCCGGGGACCTCATCGCCCCGGAGTCCGGCGTCGACTACTGCGCGCCGCCCGACCTCGGGGAGGAGGGCCCGGCCCACCACCACTGAACCGAGAAACCGGGGAGGGGCGCCCCACGCGGGTGGAGCGCCCCTCCGGACAGACCGAACACCTCCGGACTACTCGCCCGAGAGCACCGCCTGCGCGGCGTCGCGCGCCTCCTCGGCGCTGTCTGCCGCCCGGGCCGCGGCGGCGGCCCGCTCGCACTGCGCCAGCGTGGACTTCGCCAGCTTCGCCCGTACATAGGGAATGGACGCCGCGCCCATGGAGAGAGAGGTGACTCCCAGCCCGGTCAGCACACAGGCGAGCAGCGGGTCCGACGCGGCCTCGCCGCAGACACCGCAGCTCTTGCCCTCGGCCTTCGCCGCTTCCGCGGCCAGCGCCACCAGGTCGAGCAGCGCGGGCTGCCACGGATCCTGCAGCCGGGAGACCGCACCCACCTGGCGGTCGGCGGCGAACGTGTACTGCGCGAGGTCGTTGGTCCCCAGGGACAGGAACTCCACCTCCTGGAGGATCGAGCGCGCCCGCAGCGCGGCCGAGGGGATCTCGACCATCGCACCGAACTTCGCCCGCAGCCCCGCCGCACGGCACGCGTCCGCGAACGCCTTGGCATCGGTCCGGTCCGCGACCATCGGAGCCATGACCTCGAGGGAGACGGGCAGCCCCGCCGCGGCCTTCGCCAGCGCCGTCAGCTGGGTGTGCAGCACCTCGGGGTGGTCGAGCAGCGCCCGCAGACCGCGCACGCCCAGCGCGGGGTTCGGCTCATCGGCCGGAGTGAGGAAGTCCAGCGGCTTGTCCGCGCCCGCGTCCAGCACGCGCACCACCACACGGCCCTCGGGGAACGCCTCGAGCACCTGCCGGTACGCCGCGACCTGCTTCTCCTCGGAAGGAGCGTTCTTGTTGTCGTCCAGGAAGAGGAACTCCGTGCGGAAGAGACCCACGCCCTCCGCACCCGCCTCGACAGCGGCCGCCACATCCGCCGGACCGCCTATGTTGGCCAGCAGCGGAACCGTGTGACCGTCGGCGGTCGCACCGGGCCCGGTCGACGCCGCGAGCGCCGCCCTGCGCTCGGCCGCCGCCGCCTCGAGCTGCGCCTTCTTCTCCTCGCTCGGGTTCACGAAGATCTCGCCGCTGCTGCCGTCGACCGCTATCACGGTGCCCTCGGCGAGTTCGCCCGCACCCGGCAGGGCGACCACGGCGGGCACGCCGAGCGCACGCGCCAGGATCGCACTGTGACTGGTGGGCCCGCCCTCCTCGGTCACGAAACCGAGCACCAGGGTCGGGTCCAGCAGCGCCGTGTCCGCGGGAGCGAGGTCCCGGGCCACGAGAACGTACGGCTCGTCGCTGTCCGGCACACCCGGCATCGGCACCCCGAGCAGCCGGGCGACGATACGGTTCCGCACGTCGTCGAGGTCGGCCACCCGGCCCGCCAGGTACTCGCCGGCCCCCGCCAGCAGCTCGCGGTACGCGGCGAACGCGTCGTACACGGCACGTTCGGCGGTGCTGCCGACTGCGATGCGCCGTTCCACGTCCGTCATCAGCTCGGGGTCCTGGGCCATCAGGGCCTGGGCCTCGAGCACCGCCTGGGCCTCGCCCCCCGCCAGATTGCCGCGCGCCGTCAAATCGGCGGCCACAGCCTCCACGGCCTTGTGGGCGCGCCCCTGCTCGCGCTCCGCCTCCTCCGCGGGGATCTGCTTGGCCGGCGGTTCGAGCACCGCCGTCCCCATGTGCCGGACCTCGCCGATGGCCACCCCGTGGCTCACACCGACGCCTCGCAGCGTTGTCTCCATCTCACCCGTCTCCCGTCAGCGCGGTGGCTCCCGCCGCCGCGGTGGTCGTCCTGCTCGCCGTCCGGGACGGCACCGGCGTCACTCCCAGAGGAAGAGACTGTCGCCTACCTTCACATCACCGTCGTCACGAAGCTCCAGGAGGGCCTCCGCCGTGGCCTCGAGGGCCACGATCGGGCACACCGGGGACTTGCCGGCGGCCTCGACGGCCGCGGGGTTCCAGCGCACGATGCCCTGGCCGCGCGTGACGGTGTCGCCCTTGTCGACGAGCAGTTCGAAGCCTTCGCCGTTGAGCTGCACGGTGTCGATACCGAGGTGGGTGAGCACGCCGTGTCCGCTCTCGTCGACGACGACGAACGCGTGGGGGTGCAGGGAGACGATGACGCCGTCCACGGGGGAGACGACCTCGGAGGGCTCCCGTACGGGGTCGATCGCCGTACCCGGGCCCACCATGGCCCCGGAGAAGACCGGATCGGGCACGGACGCCAGTCCGATGGCCCGTCCTGCAAGCGGGGACGTCACGGTGGTCATGGGAAGCCTCCCGGATGGGGATCTGTAGGGGTGCCGTCACTGTTCCGTCCCGGACAGTGCGCTGTTCAGCAGCGTATGTCATATGACGTACCGGTTCCGGGCGACAGGTCCAGATCAGAGGTCTAGACCACCCACTCTAATGGATTTGCATGCGGTGCGCGACCCCGTGTAGAGTCTTAAGTCCTGTCGGGGGCTGAGTGGCGCAGCGAGCGCCCTGGCCCGGCAGGAAATCGACTCGCTCAGATCCTAACTTCGGATCATCTCCCGCATGTCCGCAGGAGGGTGGTCAGAGGGCCGAGGAAACACTGGTAGAGTCGGAGACGCAGGACCGAAGGGAAGCGCCCGGAGGAAAGCCCGCGAGGGCGAGTACGAAGGAAGCGTCCGTTCCTTGAGAACTCAACAGCGTGCCAAAAGT
>NZ_JBVITR010000057.1:33832-44254 GCF_055574875.1 Streptomyces sp. NPDC034670 | reverse complement strand
ATGAAGGAGAACCTCGAGGAGCTCAACGCCCGCGGCCTGGCCGCCGACTACCCGGTCATCCTCGGCGGCGCCGCCCTCACCCGCGCCTACGTCGAGCAGGACCTGCACGAGCTCTACCAGGGCGAGGTCCGCTACGCCCGCGACGCGTTCGAGGGCCTGCGGCTGATGGACGCGCTGATCGGCGTCAAGCGCGGGGTGCCCGGCGCGAAGCTGCCGGAGCTGAGGCAGCGGCGGGTGCGCGCGGCGACCGTGGAGGTCGAGGAGCGTCCCGAGGAGGGCAGCGTCCGCTCCGACGTGGCCACCGACAACCCGGTCCCGGAGCCGCCGTTCTGGGGCACCCGCGTGATCAAGGGCATCCAGCTCAAGGAGTACGCGAGCTGGCTCGACGAGGGCGCGCTGTTCAAGGGCCAGTGGGGCCTGAAGCAGGCCCGCACCGGCGACGGCCCCACGTACGAGGAGCTGGTGGAGACCGAGGGCCGGCCGCGGCTGCGCGGCCTGCTGGACCGGCTCCAGACGGAGAACCTGCTGGAGGCGGCCGTGGTCTACGGCTACTTCCCCTGCGTCTCCAAGGACGACGACCTGATCATCCTGGACGAGGCCGGCAACGAGCGCACCCGCTTCACCTTCCCGCGCCAGCGCCGCGGCCGCCGGCTGTGCCTGGCGGACTTCTTCCGCCCGGAGGAGTCCGGCGAGAGGGACGTCGTCGGCTTCCAGGTGGTCACCGTCGGCTCCCGCATCGGCGAGGAGACCGCCCGCCTCTTCGAGGCCGACGCCTACCGCGAGTACCTGGAGCTGCACGGCCTGTCCGTGCAGCTCGCCGAGGCCCTCGCCGAGTACTGGCACGCCCGCGTCCGCGCCGAGCTCGGCTTCGCGGGCGAGGACCCCGACGCCATGGAGGACATGTTCGCCCTGAAGTACCGGGGTGCCCGCTTCTCCCTCGGCTACGGCGCCTGCCCCGACCTGGAGGACCGCGCCAAGATCGCCGACCTGCTCGCACCCGAGCGCATCGGGGTGGAGCTGTCCGAGGAGTTCCAGCTCCACCCCGAGCAGTCCACCGACGCCATCGTGATCCACCACCCGGAGGCCAAGTACTTCAACGCCCGCTGAGGCCGCCCCCGGGGCCGGGAAGGGCCCCGGCGCGGGACCCACGGGCGACAAGAGGCACACGCTTCGCGTACGACGTACACTGGTCGGTCCACCGCAGGCCGGTTCCCCACGTGTGGGGAACCGGCCTGATCGTCCCTCAAGGAGGTATGTGGATGACCAGTACGGTACCCGCGCCCGGAACCGCTTCCCGGGCCCTCGGCCCCGTTCGCGCGGGGCAGACCCGGGCGGCCGGGAGCACGGCCCTGCAGGCCGTGCTCCTCGACATGGACGGGACCCTGGTGGACACCGAGGGCTTCTGGTGGGACGTCGAGGTCGAGGTCTTCGCCTCCCTCGGCCACACCCTCGACGAGTCCTGGCGCCAAGTCGTGGTCGGCGGCCCCATGAGCCGCAGCGCGAAGTTCCTGATCGAGGCGACCGGGGCCGACATCGACCTGGCCGAGCTGACGGTGCTGCTGAACGACGGCTTCGAGGACCGCATCGACCACGCCCTGCCGCTGATGCCGGGCGCCGAGCGGCTGCTCGCCGAACTGTCCGAGCACAGGATTCCCACCGCCCTCGTCTCCGCCTCGCACCGGCGCATCATCGACCGGGTGCTGGCCCGGCTGGGTCCGCAGCACTTCGCGCTGTCGATCGCCGGTGACGAGGTCCCGCGCACCAAGCCGCACCCCGACCCGTACCTGGCGGCCGCCTCCGGGCTCGACGCGGACCCCCTGCGGTGCGCCGTCATCGAGGACACCGCGACCGGTGTGGCCGCCGCCGAGGCCGCGGGCTGCCAGGTCGTGGCGGTGCCCTCGGTGGCCCCGATCACCCCGGCCGTCCGGCGCACCGTCGTTCCCTCCCTGGAAGTCGTGGACCTGACATTTCTGCGCGGCCTGATGACGGAAGTGCTCTAGGTGTTCACCCAGCGTGCAAAAGGGTTAGGGCCGGAATTCCCGCCGCTCGCACGCGAGCCCGCCGACCCGTGTCCGCAGGAATTCGTTCCGTTGCCGACGGCTGAATTCCGATGCCGACGAGCTCGTTTTCACATGTGATGTTCGACACGCCGTAAGGGGTCGACAGGGAGGGTGGCGTGTGCTGCCCGCCCCTTGTCGGCGGTCGTCGGGGTGCCCTTGTGTCCCGATTGGGGAGACGCTGCACTAATCCTTCCCCGGTCGCATCTTCCGGTGCGTTCACACCCGGTTCCACTGCGTGATGGCACCTCAACTCCAGCGGCTGCGGGCCTTCCTGCGGGCGCGGACTAATCTCGTCGCGAGAACATCACCCCTACCCCGTGAACCGCTGCGACACCCTGCGTGCCGGGTACACGGAGTCGACAGTCCTGGAGAAACTCGAGCATGAACCGCAAGACTTTGGTGCTGGCGGCCGCGATGGGCCTGCTCGCGCCGGTGCTCGCCGCCTGTGGTGACACCGAGGGCGGAAGCAGCGACGGCGACGCGATCGTCGTCGGCACCACGGACCGGTTCACTGCCTCGGAGGAGGACCCCGCACCCGTCGACCCGGCCTCCGCCTACGACGTCGGCACCTGGAACATCCTGCGCCAGACCGTGCAGACCCTGATGGTCCAGCCGCGCGGCGAGGGCGAGCCGGTGCCGGAGGCGGCCGAGTCCTGCGGCTTCACCGACGCCGGCAACGAGCGGTACAGCTGCACCCTGCGCGACGGCCTGAAGTTCGCGAACGGCGACAAGGTGACCGCCGCCGACGTGAAGTACTCCATCGACCGCGCCCTGTCGATCGAGGCGGAGAGCGGTGTCTTCGCGCTGCTGTCCGGCATCGACACCGTCGAGACGCAGGGCGACCGCGAGGTGATCTTCCACCTCAAGACCGCCGACGCCACCTTCCCGTACAAGCTGTCCACCCCGGTCGCCGGCATCGTCAACCCGGACGACTACGAGAAGGGCAAGCTGCGCGACGGCTTCGAGGTCGACGGCTCGGGCCCGTACACCATGGAGGCGAAGGTCGAGGGCGACGAGCTGGTCCGGGCGACGTTCACCAGGAACCCCTCCTACAAGGGGGCGCTGAAGGTGAACAACGAGAAGGTCGAGATCGTCTCCTTCGAGGACGCCGACGCCATGGGCGACGCGCTGGAGAAGGGCGACATCGACCTCATGACCCGCAGCATGTCGCCGGAGCAGATCCGCGAGCTCGCGGACAACGCCGACGACGACGTCGACCTGGTCGAGATGCCCGGCCTGGAGATCCGCTACCTGGCCTTCAACACCGACGCCCAGACCGTGAAGGACAAGGCGGTCCGCAAGGCGATGGCCCAGATCGTCAACCGCAGCGAACTGATCTCCAAGGTCTACGGCTCCCAGGCCGAGCCGCTGTACTCGCTGGTCCCCGCGAGCGTCACCGGCCACTCCAACTCGTTCTTCAACACGTACGGCGACCCCAGCACCACCAAGGCCCGCGCCCTGCTGGAGGAGGCCGGGATCAGCACCCCGGTGAAGGTGACGCTGCACTACACCACCGACCACTACGGACCGGCCACGAAGGGCGAGTTCGAGCAGCTCCAGAAGCAGCTCAACGCCAGCGGCCTGTTCGACGTCGACATCGAGGGCACCCCCTGGAAGACCTTCCGCCCCGCCGGGCAGAAGGGCGAGTACGACGTCTACGGCATGGGCTGGTTCCCCGACTTCCCGGACGCCGACAACTTCCTCGCCCCGTTCCTGGACGCCGACAACTTCCTCGCCTCGCCGTACGCCAACGACAAGATCCGCAAGGAACTGATCCCGCAGTCCCGCCGCCAGGCCGACCGCCTGTCCGCCTCCGGCAGCCTCACGAACATCCAGGACATCGTGGCGGACGACGTCCCCGTGCTGCCGCTGTGGCAGGGCAAGCAGTACGTCGCCGCACGCGACGACATCACGGGCACCGCCTACTCGCTCAACTCCTCTTCCACCCTTCAGCTGTGGGAGCTCGGCCGAGGCGTGAGCGGCTGACGGGCCGTCTCGTCCCGGGCCGGGGAGGACGGCCCGGGACCATCGAGCCCGACGACAAGGCACCCATGTGAACCTGCGCAACCAGTGGCCGGTCCTGCCGATCGCGGCGGGGCCGGCCACCGGCCTGCTGACCGGCTGCGGACTGGAGGACGGAGCTTCCGGGACGGACGGCTCCCACGTCGTGGTGGGAATGTCCGACGAGGTCCTCGCCACCGACCCCGCCTCCGGCTACGACCCCGGCTCCTGGCTGTTGTTCACCAACGTCTTCCAGTCGCTGCTCAGCTTCCCCGAGGGAGCCACCGAGCCGCAGCCGGAGGCCGCGAAGGAGTGCGGTTTCACGGACACCGGGACCAAGGTGTACTCGTGCACCCTGCGGGACGGGCTCAAGTTCAGCAACGGTGACCCGCTCACCTCGAAGGACGTGAAGTTCTCCTTCGACCGCATGCTGAGGATCGACGACCCCGACGGTCCCGCGATCATGTTCCCGATGCTGGAGGAGGTGGAGACGCCGGACGAGAGGACGGTCGTCTTCAAGCTCAACACGCCCGACGCCACCTTCCCCAGCAAGATCGCCTCCGGTGCCGGCTCCATCGTCGACCACCGCCAGTACGACGCGGACGGGCTGCGCGAGGACGGCGAGGCGGTCGGCTCCGGCCCCTACAAGCTGGACTCGTTCGGCAAGGACCGGGCCGTCTTCTCCGTCAACGAGCACTACCGGGGCACCGTCGAGACCAAGAACTCCGGCGTGACGCTGAAGTTCTTCCACGGCGACCAGACCGCCCTGAAGAAGGCCGTCCAGGACGCCGGGGTCGACATCGCCTACCGGGGCCTCACCGCCAAGGACATCACCGACCTCGAGAAGGCCGACGACGGCACCGGCGCCGTCGAGGTCATCGAGGGCAGCAGCGCCGAGGTCCAGCACCTGGTCTTCAACATGGACCACCCGGTCGCCGGGAAGCTCGGCGTGCGCAAGGCCGTCGCCCACCTGCTCGACCGCGACGCCCTCATCCACGAGGTCCACGAGGGCACGGCCACCCCGCTGTACTCGATCGTCCCGGCCGGTATCGCCGGCCACAACACGGCCTTCTTCGACACCTACGGCGCCCGCCCCTCCAGGGCCAAGGCCGCCGCCGCGCTGCGGGAGGAAGGCATCACCGGCAAGGTGGAGCTCACCCTGTGGTCCACCCCCTCCCGCTACGGCCCGGCCACCGACCAGGAACTGGCCGCGATCGCCGGGCAGCTCAACGCCAGCGGACTGTTCGACGCCGAGATGAAGTCCGTCGGCTTCGAGCAGTACGAGAAGGACATCGCCGCCGGCAAGTACGGCGTCTACGTCAAGGGCTGGGTGCCCGACTACCCGGACGCCGACAACTTCACGGGCCCCTTCTTCGGCGAGGGCAACGTGCTGGACAACAACTACGAGAACGGCACCATCACCGGCTCGCTCATCCCGCGCACCGCCGCCCGGAGCGACCGCTCCGCCACCGACAAGGAGTTCGGCCGGCTCCAGGACATCGTCGCCGAGGAACTGCCGTTGCTCCCCGTCTGGCAGGCCAAGCAGTACGCGGTCGTCCGTGACGGCGTCTACGGCCTGGAGTACTGCCTCGACGCCTCGACCGTGTTCCGCTTCTGGGAGCTGAGCAAGAGCTGAATCCGCCGCACCCACGAGAGGGCGCCCCCTTCCGCCCGGAAGGGAGCGCCCTCTCGTCGTCACGTCACGTCGCGCACGGCGGCCGGACGGACCCGCGTCACTGCGCGCCGGGGCGCACCAGCCCGCTCTCGTAGGCGTACACCGCGGCCTGCACCCGGTCGCGCAGCCCCAGTTTGGTCAGGACGTGCCCGACGTGCGTCTTGACGGTGGTCTCACTGACGAACAGATCGGCGGCGATCTCCGCGTTGGACAGCCCGCGCGCCACCAGCTTCAGCACCTCGACCTCGCGCTCGGTCAGCGTGTGCAGCGTGTCCGGCACCGGCTCCTCACCGGAGGGCAGGTGCGTGGCGTACTTGTCCAGCAGCCGGCGCGTGATGCTCGGCGCGAGCATCGCCTCCCCGGCGGCCACCACACGGATCGCCTGCACCAGTTCGCCCGCCGGGGCGTCCTTCAGCAGGAAGCCGCTGGCGCCCGCCTTCAGCGCCTCCACCACGTACTCGTCCAGGTCGAACGTCGTCAGCACCAGCACCTTCGCCGGACCGTTCCGCTCGGGACCGGTGATCTGCCGGGTCGCCTCCACTCCGTCCATCCGCGGCATGCGGATGTCCATCAGCACCACATCGGGCTGCAGCGCCCGCACCTGGTCCAGGGCCTGGAGGCCGTCCCCGGCCTCGCCGACGACCGCGATGTCCTGCTCCGCCTCCAGGATCATCCGGAAGCCCGTGCGCAGCAGCGGCTGGTCGTCGACCAGTAGGACGCGGATGGCCACGTAAGTCTCCTTCGCTAGTCCGGCCCCATTCTGCCCTGTTGGCCTCCGCCGGACCCGGCCGCCCTCACCGGCAGCGGGTACGGCGGGGGAGTGCCGCCGAACTCCGGGCAGTGGGCCCGGTGGTCGCACCAGCCGCACAACTTGGTGGGGCGCGGCCGCCAGTCGCCCGTCTCGGTCGCCGTCCGGATCGCGTCCCACAGCGCGAGCAGCTTGCGCTCGACCCGCTCCAGGTCGGCGGGGACGGGGTCGTACGTCAGCACGTCGCCGCTGCCCAGGTACACGAGCTGGAGCCGGCGCGGGACCACCTTCTTCAGCCGCCACACCACCAGGGCGTAGAACTTCATCTGGAACAGCGCGTCCTCGGCGTACTCCGGCCTCGGCGCCTTGCCCGTCTTGTAGTCGACGATGCGCACCTCGCCGGTGGGCGCCACGTCGACCCGGTCGATGATGCCGCGCAGCCGCAGCCCCGAGTCCAGCTCGGCCTCGACGAACAGCTCCCGCTCGGCGGGCTCCAGCCGGCTCGGGTCCTCGAGCGTGAACCAGCGCTCGACCAGCCGCTCCGCCTCCGCCAGCCAGCGCGCCAGCCGCTCGCCCTCCGGGTCGTCGGCGAACAGCTCCGCGACCTCCGGCCGGGACTCCCGCAGCCGCTCCCACTGCCCCGGGACCAGCCCCTTCGCCCGCGGCGCGGTGCGCTCGGCCGCCGGGGCGTCGAAGAGGCGCTCCAGCACCGAGTGCACCAGCGTGCCCCTGGTCGCCGCCTCGCTCGGCTTCTCCGGCAGCCGGTCGATGACCCGGAACCGGTACAGCAGCGGGCACTGCATGAAGTCGCTCGCACGCGAGGGGGACAGCGAGGCGGGCGGCACGGCGGGGGCCGCGGTCGTCACGACCGTGTCCGCCGCCTGCTCGGCCGCCGCGACCGGGCCGCTGTCGGGGCGCGCCGCGCCCTCGGTGCTCGTCTCCATGTCCCAGACCTTACGGCCCGGTGCCGACAGCGATCCACACCCGTCCGGGGCCTGTGGACGAACCGGGGACGCTCCGTACGGCGGGGGCGGGCCGTGAGCGGCCGGAGGAGGCAGAGAGGAAGGCGGGGAGAGGGGGAAAGCAGGGAAAGCCGGGAAGACAGGGAAAAGAGGGAAGCGGGAGACGTGGCGACGGACGGGAAGTGACAGGGGTGCCGGGGCGGAACGGGTGGCGCAGGCCGCATACCATCGAGGCGAGACCCTCCCGCCCGGCGGGAGCGGGAGACGCAGCGAACGAGGGGACACCGGTGGATGCAAGCGGCGGGCGCGGGCGGCCGCGGTCCGGCAACGACGAGTCGGCCGAGCACACGGAACCCCGGGCGCCGGCCGCCGACGGCGCTCCCCACGAGGACGGCGACCGCTCCACCACCGCGGGCCGGGCCGCCGACGAGCGGGCGGGCCGCCGCTTCGACGGCCGGCCCGACGACACCCCGGCAGCCCCCGGCCCCCCCGCCGGGCGGCCCCCCGCGGCCGACGGCGCCGCCGAGAACGGCGGGACCGGCGGGACCGGGGACGGCGCCCCCGCGGACCGGAGCCCCGCTCCGGCCCCCGGCCCCCGGCCCGAGAACCCCGCCGCCGGGACCGGCCGGGAGGACACCCCCGGAGACGGACGACCGGCCGACGGCCCCTCGTCCCACCGGCACCCCGACCGCGCGCACGCCCGCTCCGGCACCGACGGGGCACCCGCGCCGCAGCGCCCCCGGGACAAGCAGCGCGGCCTGCTGATGGGACGGCCGTTCGGGGTGCCCGTGTACGTCGCGCCCAGCTGGTTCCTCGTCGCCCTCCTCATCACCTGGGTGTTCGGCGGTCAGATCGACCGCGTGCTGCCCGAGCTCGGAGCCGCCAGCTACCTGGTCTCCCTGTTCTTCGCGGTCGCCTTCTACGCCTCCGTGCTGGTCCACGAGCTCGCCCACACCCTGGCCGCCCTCCGCTTCAAGCTCCCGGTGCGCCGCATCCAGCTCCAGTTCTTCGGCGGCGTCTCCGAGATCGAGAAGGAGGCCGAGACACCCGGCCGCGAGTTCGTCCTCGCCTTCGTCGGCCCGTTGCTCTCCCTCGTCCTGTCCGGCCTGTTCTACCTCGCCCTGCTCGCCGTGGACCCCGCTTCCGTCCCCGGCGTCCTGCTGGCCGGGCTGATGATCTCCAACCTCATCGTGGCCGCCTTCAACTTCCTGCCCGGCCTCCCCCTCGACGGCGGCCGCATGCTCCGCGCCGTCGTCTGGAAGATCAGCGGAAGGCCGATGACCGGCACCGTCGTCGCCGCCTGGGTCGGCCGCGCCCTCGCCCTGTCCGTCCTGATCGGCCTCCCGCTGATCGCCCAGTCCGGAGCGCTCGGCTCCGACGCCGTGGACAACGTCGGCATGGACACCGTCCTGGACGCGCTGCTCGCCGCCATCCTCGCCGCGATCATCTGGACCGGCGCCGGCAACAGCCTGCGCATGGCCCGCCTGCGCGAGCACCTGCCCGAACTGCGCGCCCGCACCCTCACCCGCCGCGCGGTCCCCGTCGAGAGCGACACCCCGCTCTCCGAGGCGCTGCGCCGGGCCAACGCCGCCGGCGCCCGCGCCCTCGTCGTCGTCGACGCCGACGGCGCCCCCCGCTCCCTGGTCCGCGAGGCCGCCATCGTCGGCGTACCCGAGCACCGCCGCCCCTGGGTGCCGGTCGGCGGGCTCGCGCAGGACCTCACCGACGGCATGCGGGTCTCCGCCGAGCTCGCGGGCGAGGAACTCCTGGACGCCCTGCGCGCCACCCCCGCCACCGAGTACCTGGTGGTCGAGGAGACCGGCGAGATCTACGGCGTCCTGTCCGCCGCCGACGTCGAGCGCGCCTTCGTCAAGGCCATGGCCCGTCCCTCGTAGCCCCGCGCGCAGCCCCGGGGGCGGCCGGTGTGGTCGGCGGCCCCCGGCGGGACCGGTAGGCTGGTCACATGTCCGAACCGACCGGTGCCGCCCGCAGACGCGGGCCCTTCAAGGTCGGGGACCAGGTTCAGCTGACCGACCCCAAGGGCCGCCACTACACGTTCACGCTCGAGGCCGGGAAGAACTTCCACACCCACAAGGGTTCCTTCCCGCACGACGAACTGATCGGCGCTCCCGAGGGCAGCGTTGTCCGCACCACCGGGAACGTCGCCTACCTCGCGCTGCGCCCCCTGCTCCCCGACTACGTCCTGTCCATGCCCCGCGGGGCGGCCGTCGTCTACCCCAAGGACGCGGGGCAGATCCTCGCCTTCGCCGACATCTTCCCCGGCGCACGCGTCGTGGAGGCCGGCGTCGGCTCCGGCTCGCTCAGCAGCTTCCTGCTGCGCGCCATCGGCGACCAGGGCATGCTGCACAGCTACGAACGCCGCGAGGACTTCGCCGACATCGCCCGGCAGAACGTCGAGCGGTACTTCGGCGGCCCGCACCCGGCCTGGCAGCTGACCGTCGGCGACCTGCAGGACAACCTGTCCGACACCGACGTCGACCGCGTCATCCTCGACATGCTCGCCCCCTGGGAGTGCCTGGAGGCCGTCTCCAAGGCACTCGTCCCCGGCGGCATCCTGTGCTGCTACGTCGCGACCACCACCCAGCTCGCCCGGACCGTCGAGTCCATCCGCGAGATCGGCTGCTTCAACGAGCCGACCGCCTGGGAGACGATGATCCGCAACTGGCACATCGAGGGCCTGGCCGTCCGTCCGGACCACAGGATGATCGGCCACACGGGCTTCCTGCTCACCGCCCGCCGCCTCGCCGACGGCGTCGAGCCGCCGATGCGCCGCCGCCGCCCCGCCAAGGGCGCCTACGGCGAGGACTACACGGGCCCCAACGCCGACGCCGGGGCCGCCCGCTGAGAGGGTCCGCCCTCCGCACAACGCACGGACGCCGTGGGGGGGGGGGGGGGGGGGGGGGGGGGGGGGGGGGGGGGGGGGGGCGGGGGGGGGGGGGGGGGGGGGGGGAAGAG
>NZ_JBVITR010000057.1:28284-33822 GCF_055574875.1 Streptomyces sp. NPDC034670 | reverse complement strand
TCCCGCCCCCCCCCCCCCCCCCACCCCCCCCCCCCCCCTTCCCCCCCCCCCCCCCCCCCCCCCCCCCCCCCCCCCCCCGGCGCCCTCACGTTGGCGCGGGGCGGGAGAACCCCCGACCGGTTCCGGTTCCCCCGGCCCCGGAACCGCACGCACCCCGCCGTTCCGCCGCGGTGTGACGTGTGGCACGATGCTGGCCACCCCGCCGGCACAGCCCTCACAGGAGACACTCCTCGTGCAGTCTTCTTCCGCCGTCCCGGAGCTCGCCCACACGCACACCCGCCCGATCCACTGGGTCGCCACCGCCACGGCCGTCGCCGGTGTCGTGGCCCTCGCCTCGGTCCTGCAACCCGGTGCCGCGACCGCGGCCCAGACACCCGCGCCCCAGACGAGGAGCGCCCCGGCCGGCGTGGCCCCGCCGGACCCGGCGGCCGCCGAGTTCCCGCTCGCGTGCGGCCCGGTGGAGGCCGTGGTGAAGAAGCAGGCGTCCGGCGACCTCGACGGCGACGGACGCCCGGAGACGGTGGCGGTCGTCCACTGCGACGCCTCCATGGGCACCCCGCCCGACGGCGTGTACGTCCTGACCGGGACCGGGGAAGGCGGCGCGCCGCGCGTCGTCGCCACGCTCGTCGACCCCGCGGACCGCACGAACGCCGACGACCTCGCCGTGCGTGACGGCGGCGTCACCGCCGAACTCCTCGGCTACTCGTCGGCCGACGTCCCCAGTTGCTGCCCCGATGTGCGCGAGAGCGTGAAGTGGCGGTGGGAGAACGGCGCGTTCGTGCGGTCCGCCCCGTCCGGCGCCAAGAGCGTGTGACCTGCGCGCGGGCGCGCGTCGGAGGCGTGCGCCCCGGAGCAGGGGACGTCAGGCGGCGGTGACACCTCGTGTCACGGCCCTCACTCGGCGTCCGGTCCGTGCACCTCGACGCCGTCCGCGACGCGGCGCACGTGGATGCACTCGCCCGGGCACTCCTTCGCGGAGTCGATCACATCGGTGAGAAGCGGCAGCGGTACGGGTGTTGTCGCGCCCCTGTCCTGCAGCAGTTCGTCCTGCGGACCTTTCACGTAGGCCAGGCCGTCGATGTCCAGCTCGAACACCTCGGGCGCGTACTGGGCGCAAATGCCGTCACCCGTGCACAGGTCCTGGTCGATCCAGACCTCCAGGGCCTCGCCGCCGACGTCGGCCTCCTGCTGCACGCTCATCTCCCTTGCTGTTTTCCGTATCGGGCCGGGTGGGAATCAGGCCAGCTCCGACGGGTGTTGAACACGTCGACCCTACCTCCGACTGGGTTCCGATCATTTTCCGTGGGTATTCCCCTGGCGTGAGGGAGAGCGCAAGGGTGAAGATCGGACACACCCCGACCGTCTTTGTGATCTAGGGGTTTCAATCGACACCCACCCAGGTAGGGTCTGGAAGCGTCCAGCTCCCCTTGGAGGAGGTGAGGACCGTGGCAGCCCACGACGACGACATGAACCGCGGCATCCGCCCGGGACGCGGGTCCGACGACCCGTCCGGGCAGATCGCCTACCTTGAGCAGGAGATCGCCGTCCTGCGACGCAAGCTCGCCGACTCTCCGCGACACACGAGGATTCTCGAGGAGCGGATCGTCGAGCTGCAGACCAACCTGGCCGGCGTGTCCGCCCAGAACGAACGACTCGCCGGCACGCTCCGCGAGGCCCGTGACCAGATCGTGGCCCTCAAGGAGGAGGTCGACCGGCTCGCACAGCCCCCGGCCGGCTTCGGGGTCTTCCTCACGGCGAACGAGGACGGCACGGCCGACATCTTCACCGGCGGCCGCAAGCTCCGGGTGAACGTCAGCCCCAGCGTCGAGCTCGACGAGCTCCGGCGCGGCCAGGAAGTGATGCTCAACGAAGCGCTCAACGTGGTCGAGGCCATGGAGTTCGAGCGCGTCGGCGACATCGTCACCCTCAAGGAGATCCTGGAGGACGGCGAGCGGGCCCTGGTGCTCGGGCACACCGACGAGGAGCGGGTGGTACGGCTCGCCGAGCCGCTGCTGGACGTCACCATCCGCCCCGGCGACTCCCTGCTGCTGGAACCCCGCTCCGGCTACGTCTACGAGGTCGTGCCCAAGAGCGAGGTCGAGGAACTCGTCCTCGAGGAGGTCCCGGACATCGGCTACGAGCAGATCGGCGGTCTCGGCAACCAGATCGAGGCCATCCGTGACGCGGTCGAGCTGCCGTACCTCTACCCCGACCTGTTCAAGGAGCACGAACTGCGGCCGCCCAAGGGCGTGCTGCTCTACGGGCCCCCCGGATGCGGCAAGACGCTCATCGCCAAGGCCGTCGCCAACTCGCTGGCCAAGAAGGTCGCCGAGGTCACCGGCCAGGCCGCAGGCAAGAGCTTCTTCCTCAACGTCAAGGGCCCCGAGCTGCTGAACAAGTACGTCGGCGAGACCGAGCGGCAGATCCGCCTGGTCTTTCAGCGGGCCCGGGAGAAGGCCAGCGAGGGCACCCCCGTCATCGTCTTCTTCGACGAGATGGAGTCCCTCTTCCGCACCCGTGGCTCCGGCGTCAGCTCGGACGTGGAGAACACCATCGTCCCGCAGCTGCTCGCCGAGATCGACGGCGTGGAGGGCCTGCAGAACGTGGTGGTGATCGGTGCCTCCAACCGCGAGGACATGATCGACCCCGCCATCCTGCGGCCCGGCCGGCTGGACGTGAAGATCAAGATCGAGCGTCCCGACGCCGAGGCGGCCAAGGACATCTTCGGCAAGTACCTCACCGAGCGCCTCCCCCTGCACGGCGACGACCTCGCCGAGCACGGCGGCGACAAGGCCATGACGGTCCAGAGCATGATCCAGACCGCCGTGGAACAGATGTACGCCGAATCCGAGGAGAACCGCTTCCTGGAGGTCACCTACGCCAACGGCGACAAGGAAGTCCTCTACTTCAAGGACTTCAATTCCGGCGCCATGATCGAGAACATCGTGGGCCGCGCCAAGAAGATGGCGATCAAGGATTTCCTCGAGAAGAACCAGAAGGGCCTTCGCGTCTCCCACCTGCTCCAGGCCTGTGTGGACGAGTTCAAGGAGAACGAGGACCTGCCCAACACCACCAACCCGGACGACTGGGCCCGCATCTCCGGAAAGAAGGGCGAGCGGATCGTCTACATCCGTACCCTCATCACCGGAAAGCAGGGTGCGGACACCGGACGCTCCATCGACACGGTGGCGAACACCGGCCAGTACCTGTAAAAGCCAGGGCGGCTGCGGGTGCCTCCGACGGGTACCCGCAGCCGTGTGCTTTTTCGGGCCACGGCTGGAGCACAGCAATGACGCAAATGATCTCCCCACCAGCGCAAAGGCGTTCTAGGCTCTTCCGTACCGCCGAGTCGCGCACTGCGGGGACGGGCACCGCACACGCACCGGAGCGCCGGCGGAGCAGCAGCGTCCCCGACCGGGGACGCCGCCGGGCAAGGAGGGCCGCATGACCGTACGGCGAGTAATGGGCATCGAGACGGAGTACGGGATCTCCGTCCCCGGCCACCCCAACGCCAATGCCATGCTCACCTCGTCCCAGATCGTGAACGCCTACGCGGCCGCGATGCACCGGGCCCGCCGGGCCCGCTGGGACTTCGAGGAGGAGAACCCGCTGCGGGACGCGCGAGGCTTCGACCTGGCCCGCGAGGCCGCCGACGCCAGCCAGCTCACCGACGAGGACATCGGCCTGGCCAATGTGATCCTCACCAACGGTGCGCGGCTCTACGTCGACCACGCCCACCCCGAGTACAGCGCCCCCGAGGTCACCAACCCGCGGGACGCCGTCCTGTGGGACAAGGCGGGCGAGCGGATCATGGCCGAGGCGGCGGACCGGGCCGCTCAGCTGCCCGGGGCCCAGCCGATCCACCTCTACAAGAACAACACCGACAACAAGGGCGCCTCCTACGGCACGCACGAGAACTACCTGATGAAGCGGGAGACCCCCTTCTCGGACATCGTGCGCCACCTGACGCCGTTCTTCGTCTCCCGCCAGGTCTTCGCCGGCGCCGGCCGGGTCGGCATCGGCCAGGACGGCCACGAGCACGGCTTCCAGCTCAGCCAGCGGGCGGACTACTTCGAGGTCGAGGTGGGCCTGGAGACCACGCTGAAGCGCCCGATCATCAACACCCGCGACGAGCCGCACGCCGACGCCGAGAAGTACCGCCGGCTGCACGTGATCATCGGCGACGCGAACCTGTCGGAGATCTCGACGTACCTGAAGCTGGGCACGACGGCGCTGGTGCTGTCCATGATCGAGGACGGCTTCATCGCCGTGGACCTGGCGGTCGACCAGCCGGTGCGCACCCTGCACCAGGTCTCGCACGATCCGTCGCTGAAGCGGCTCGTCACGCTCCGCAGCGGGCGGACGCTCACCGCGGTGCAGCTCCAGATGGAGTACTTCGAGCTGTCCCGCAAGTACGTGGAGGAGCGGTTCGGGGCGGACGCCGACGACCAGACCAAGGACGTCCTGGCGCGCTGGGAGGACACCCTCACCCGGCTGGAGAACGACCCGATGAGCCTGGCCGGCGAGCTGGACTGGGTCGCCAAGCGGGAACTCATGGAGGGCTACCGGCGCAGGGACGACCTGGACTGGGACGCCGCCCGGCTGCACCTGGTGGACCTCCAGTACGCCGACGTGCGCCCCGACAAGGGCCTGTACAACCGTCTGGTGGCCCGGGGCAGGATGAAGCGGCTGCTGGACGAGGCGGAGGTCGAGCGGGCCCGTACGGCGCCTCCCGAGGACACCCGCGCGTACTTCCGCGGACGGTGCCTGGAGCAGTACGCCGACGACGTCGCGGCGGCCTCCTGGGACTCGGTGATCTTCGATCTGCCGGGCCGGGACTCGCTCCAGCGGGTCCCGACCCTGGAACCGCTTCGCGGAACGCGTAATCACGTCAAGGCGCTCCTGGACCGGTGCCGCACGGCGGAGGACCTGGTCAGGGTGTTGTCCGGGGGGTGATCCGGGGCAGAGCGGGTACCCACGGGTACCCGGGAAGGGCCGGCCGGACGGGGTGGAAAACCCCCGGTCCGGGAATCATCGAGATGGTCCCCGTACGTTGGAGCAACTACGGGGGCGTTGTCGGACCCGGCTTGTAGGGTCCGGTCTTGACCGAGCAACTGTGTCGGGCGAACCGAGCGGGGTGAGGGTGATGGCGACCAAGGACACCGGCGGCGGACAGCAGAAGGCCACCCGGTCCACGGAGGAGGTCGAGGAGCAGGCGCAGGAGGCGCAGGCTTCGGAGGAGCTCAAGGAGCGTCACGAGAAGCTGAGTGACGACGTGGACGACGTCCTCGACGAGATCGACGACGTGCTCGAGGCGAACGCCGAGGACTTCGTGAGGTCGTTCGTTCAGAAGGGTGGCCAGTAGGCAGCTGCGGCCTTCGGACCGAAGGCCGTGTGCGGGGGGCGCGGGTGCGGAGAGCGCAGGGTGCGCAGTGCTGGGGGGGGGGGGGGGGGGGGGGGACCACCGAACAGGGGGGGGGGGGGGGGGGGGGGAGTGCGCGGATGGGGAGAGGAGATGGACGCAGCCAATTACCACGC
>NZ_JBVITR010000057.1:0-28274 GCF_055574875.1 Streptomyces sp. NPDC034670 | reverse complement strand
AGAAAAAAAGAGAGGGGGGGGGGGGCGCATAGCGGCGGGGTGGTGGGGGGGGGGGAGGGGCGGGGGACAGGAGGGTGGTCTGTGTCCCCGGGGGGCCGTCACCCCCCCCCCCCGCGAGCAGTCCTCGCCGGTGGTGGGGCGGCCTGCTCCGGCGGGCCGCGGATCCGCCGTCGCGCAGGTCCGCGTGCTTCCGCGATGTATGTGGATCACCGCCACGAGACGGGTAGGGTCCGTGGCGTATCGTGCTTCAGCCGTCATGCCGCGCTGGGGCAGTTCAAGGATCGGCCCGATGCCATAAGGCGGGCTGCCGCATACGTGGAAGGAATCGCGTGGAAGCCAACACTCGTAGCACCGGGCGTCTCCCTGCTGCCTTCCTGACGCCAGGATCCTCCTCCTTCATGGACTTCCTCTCCGAGCACCAGCCGGAACTGCTGCCCGGCAAGAGGAAGCTGCCGCCCGTCCAGGGCGCGATCGAGGCGCCGCACGGCACCACGATCGTGGCCGTGACCTTCCCGGGCGGGGTCGTGCTCGCCGGTGACCGGCGGGCCACCATGGGCAACGTCATCGCGCAGCGGGACATCGAGAAGGTGTTCCCCGCGGACGAGTACTCGGCGGTGGGCATCGCCGGTACGGCGGGACTGGCCGTGGAGATGGTGAAGCTGTTCCAGCTCGAGCTGGAGCACTTCGAGAAGGTCGAGGGCGCGCAGCTGTCGCTGGAGGGCAAGGCGAACCGGCTGTCGACGATGATCCGCTCGAACCTGGGCATGGCCATGCAGGGGCTGGCCGTGGTGCCGCTGTTCGCCGGGTACGACCTGGACCGGGAGCAGGGGCGGATCTTCTCCTACGACGTCACGGGCGGGCGTTCGGAGGAGCAGGGGTACGCGGCCACCGGTTCCGGGTCGATCTTCGCGCGCGGTGCGATGAAGAAGCTGTTCCGGGACGACCTGAGTGAGGCCGAGGCCACCACGCTGGTGGTGCAGGCCCTGTACGACGCGGCAGACGACGACTCGGCGACCGGCGGTCCCGATGTCGCCCGCCGGATCTACCCGATCGTCACCGTGATCACCGAGGACGGTTTCCGCCGGCTCTCCGAGGAGGAGGCGTCCGGGATCGCCCGGTCCGTGCTGGAGCGGCGGCTGGAGCAGCCGGACGGCCCGCGGGCGGCGCTGCTGTAGACGCGGCGCGGGCGGTTTGTTGGTTCAGGGTCCAGGGTGGTCCAGTGACTTCGACAGAAAGGGACGGATAACCGGTGTCGACGCCGTTCTATGTCTCACCCCAGCAGGCGATGGCCGACCGGGCGGAGTACGCCCGCAAAGGCATCGCCCGTGGTCGCAGCCTGGTTGTGCTGCAGTACGCCGACGGCATCGTGTTCGTCGGTGAGAACCCGTCCCGTGCGCTGCACAAGTTCAGCGAGATCTACGACCGGATCGGCTTCGCCGCGGCCGGTAAGTACAACGAGTACGAGAACCTGCGGATCGGGGGCGTGCGCTACGCCGACCTGCGGGGTTACACCTACGACCGGGCCGATGTGACGGCCCGGGGCCTGGCGAACGTGTACGCGCAGACGCTGGGCACGATCTTCTCGAGCGTGGGGGAGAAGCCGTACGAGGTGGAGCTGGTGGTGGCCGAGGTCGGGGAGACCCCGGAGCAGGACCAGATCTACCGGCTGCCGCACGACGGTTCCATCGTGGACGAGCACGGCTCGGTGGCGGTGGGGGGCAACGCGGAGCAGATCAGCGGGTACCTGGACCAGCGGCACCGGGACGGGATGACGCTGGCGGAGGCGCTGAGGCTGGCCGTCCAGTCGCTGTCGCGGGACACCAACGGCAGCGAGCGGGAGATTCCCGCGGAGCGGCTGGAGGTGGCGGTGCTGGACCGTACGCGGCCGCAGAAGCGGAAGTTCCGGCGGATCAGCGGGCGGCAGCTGTCGCGGCTGCTGGAGGCCGGTGGCGCGGGGACGGCGCCGAAGGCGGAGACGGACGCGGAGCCGAGGACCGGGTCCGCAGGAGACGCGGAGTAGTCCCGGCCGCGGGTGAGGTCGCGCCGCGCGCCCCGGCCGGTCGGCCGGGGCGCGCGGCATGTGCGGGTGCCCGCGGCGGGGCGGGCGGGGACGCGGGGGCGCCCGCCGCCGTTCCCGGCCTGCCGTCGTGCGCGGCCGGACGCCCGGCGCCGTCCTGCGCGGGCCGCGGGCGGCCCGCCCGTTCATCGGGGACGGGCCGGTCCCGTCGATCCCCTCACCACCAGGTCGACCGGGATGTCGCCCGCTTCGGGGGTGCGGTCGTCCAGCACGGCGAGGAGGGCCTGCATGCCGCGTTCGCCGAAGAGCTCCGCGTCCAGGCGGACCGTGGTGAGCTCCGGGTCGATCGCGGTGGCCAGGGCCAGGTCGTCCAGACCGGTGACGGAGAGGTCGTCGGGGACGCGCAGGCCCAGGCGGCGGGCCGCCTTGTAGGCGCCGGCCGCCAGCTGGTCGTCGTCGCAGACCACGGCGGTGGGGCGGTCGGGGTCCAGGAGCGCGGCGTGCGCCGCGGCTTCGGCGCCCCTGATGGAGATGGGTGACCTCGTCGTGCGCAGGGACGTGCCGGGGACCTCCCGCAGGCGGTCCGCGAGTTCGCGGGCGCGCACCTCGAAGGTCCAGGAGGCCACGTCCGCGGCCAGGTGGAGGTACCGGCGGTGGCCCAGGGCGAGGAGGTGGCCGGCGACCTGGCGGACACCGTCGGCGATGTCGAGGTTGACCGTGGCCGCGCCCGTGGTGCCGTCGGGGTCGCTGTCCAGCATCACCAGGGGGAGCTGGTCGCCGCGGATCGCGGTGAGGGCCTCGGCGGCCATGGAGGAGGCGATGACGCCGTCCAGGGCGGCCTGGGCGGAGGCGAAGGGGTCGCGGGCCGGGCCGATGCCCTCGGGGGAGGGGTAGAGCACCACGCCGAAGCCGTGCCGGGAGGCGACCCGGGCGGCTCCGGTGTAGACGCCCGCGAAGAACTCCGTGGTCAGGGCGGGGACGACCAGGAGGACCGTGCGGGTGCGGCCGAGGCGGAGGTTGCGGGCGGCGAGGTTGGGCCGGTAGCCCAGGGTGCGGGCGGCCTCGCGGACGCGCTGGGCCGTGGCCTGGGAGACCCGGCCGCGCCACTTGTCGCCGAGGACCAGGGAGACCGCGGCCTGGGAGACGCCGGCGGCCTGGGCCACGTCCCGGCTCGTGGGGCGGGTGCTGGCTCGTGCCACCGTCGGGCCACTCCTTCGTCTGGACCGGGGAACAGCGGACATGGTACGTATGGACGGTTACGTTATACGTAAAACCCCGACAGGTGACGTGAGCGGAGGGCTCGGCATGGCCACGGGATACCTGGAGATCCTCCGGGCACGGCACGCGGCCCGGCTGCTCGCGGGCACCCTGGTGGGGCGGCTGCCCAACGCGACCGCCCCCCTCGCGATCGTGCTGTTCGTGCGGGCGGAAGGCGGTACGTACAGCCTGGCCGGCGCGCTGGCCGCGGTGTACGGGGTCGCCAACGCCGTGGGGCAGCCCGTGCTGGGGCGGCTGGTGGACCTGCGGGGGCAGCCGGGGGTGCAACTGCCCGCCGCGGTGCTGTCGGGGCTGGCGATGGCCGTGTTCGCCTTCACGGGGACCGGGCCGGCGGTGGTGGCCTGGGCGGCCGTGGCCGCCGCGGGACTCCTCACCCCGCCCCTGGAGGGCGGGCTGCGGGCCCTGTGGGCCTCGGTGCTGCCCGAGGAGGGCCAGGTGCACCGGGCGTACGCCATGGACGCCGTGGCACAGGAGGTGATGTTCACCGTCGGACCGCTGCTGGTGACCCTGTGCACCTCGCTGTGGTCGGCCCAGGCGGCGCTGCTCGTGCTGAACGCCGTCGGAGTGCTGGGAGCCCTGTCCGTGGTGGTCTCGCCGCCCTCGCGCGCCTGGCGGTCGGCGCCGCGCGAGGCGCACTGGCTGGGCGCGCTGCGCTCGCGGGGGCTGCTCGCGCTGCTGGGCGCCTTCCTGTTCGTGGGGATCGCGATGGGGTCCATCACCGTGGCGGCGGTGTCGTACGCGGACGGGCACGGCGGCGACCGGGTGTACGGCGGGCTGATGGCGGGCCTGGGCCTCGGCGCGCTCATCGGCGGCGCGGCGTACGGGGCGCGGCGGTGGGGCGGGAGCCCGCGCGGCGACTGCAGGTGCTGGTGGCCCTCCTGGCAGTGTGTTACCTGCCGCTGACTCTGATGCCGGGCCCGGTGGCCATGACGTCGCTCACCGTGGTCGCCGGTCTCTTCCTCGCCCCGGTCATCGCCTGCGCCTTCGTCCTGGTCGACCGGCACGCGCCGCGCGGGACGGTCACCGAGGCGTTCTCCTGGCTGGTGACGACGTTCACCGTGGGCGCGTCGGTCGGAACGGGGCTCACGGGCCCGGTCGTCGAGGCGGGCGGGGCCCTGTGGGGGTTCGTCGTACCGGGCGTCGCGGGCGGCGTGTCGCTGCTGGTTTTGATCGCCACCGGGCGGGTATTGGTACTTCCGGCCGAAAACACGGTGGTTGCGGCCCGTTCGGAAAATGATCCGAACCGTGCCCTCGAACCTCGTTTCAGTTCGGGGGATCGGGCGTAATGTTCCCTCATGGACCGCCGCATTTTCGGGCTGGAGAACGAGTACGGCGTCACGTGCACGTTCAGGGGACAGCGGCGCCTGTCTCCTGACGAGGTGGCGCGGTACCTCTTCCGCCGTGTCGTGTCATGGGGCCGAAGCAGCAACGTCTTTCTGCGCAACGGCGCCCGCCTCTATCTCGACGTGGGATCACATCCGGAATACGCCACACCCGAATGTGACAACGTGACCGAGCTGGTCACCCACGACAAGGCCGGCGAGCGCATTCTCGAAGGACTCCTGGTGGACGCGGAACGACGCCTGCACGAGGAGGGCATCGCGGGCGACGTCTACCTCTTCAAGAACAACACCGACTCGGCGGGCAACTCCTACGGGTGCCACGAGAACTACCTGGTGGCCCGGCACGGGGAGTTCTCCCGGCTCGCGGACATCCTCATCCCGTTCCTGGTCACGCGCCAGCTGCTGTGCGGCGCCGGCAAGGTGCTGCAGACGCCGCGCGGTGCCGTGTACTGCGTCAGCCAGCGGGCCGAGCACATCTGGGAGGGCGTCTCCTCGGCGACGACCCGCTCCCGGCCGATCATCAACACCCGGGACGAGCCGCACGCGGACGCCGAGCGCTACCGCCGGCTGCACGTCATCGTGGGCGACTCGAACATGTCCGAGACGACCATGCTGCTCAAGGTCGGGGCCACCGACCTGGTGCTGCGCATGATCGAGGCGGGCACCGTGATGCGCGACCTCACCCTGGAGAACCCGATCCGGGCGATCCGCGAGGTCAGCCACGACATCACCGGCCGGCGGAAGGTGCGCCTGGCCAGCGGCCGGGAGGCCTCCGCGCTGGAGGTGCAGCGCGAGTACTACGAGAAGGCGCTGGACTTCTGCGAGCGCCGCGGCATCCGCACCGGCATCGTCGAGCAGGTGCTGGAGCTGTGGGGCCGCACGCTGGACGCGATCGAGTCCGAGGACCTCGACCGCATCGACACCGAGATCGACTGGGTCATGAAGTACAAGCTCATCGAGCGGTACCGGGCCAAGCACAACATGACCATGTCCCATCCGCGGGTCGCCCAGATAGACCTCGCCTACCACGACATCCACCGCCGCCGCGGCCTGTACTACCTGCTGGAGAAGAAGGGGCAGGCGGCCCGGATCTGCAACGACGTGAAGATCTTCGAGGGCAAGTCGGTACCGCCGCAGACCACCCGGGCCCGGCTGCGCGGCGACTTCATCCGGCGGGCCCAGGAGCAGCGCCGCGACTTCACCGTCGACTGGGTCCACCTCAAGCTCAACGACCAGGCCCAGCGGACCGTGCTGTGCAAGGACCCGTTCCGTTCGGTGGATGAGCGGGTGGAGAAGCTGATCGCCGGAATGTGAGCGGACGCCCGGTGCCCCGGAGGCTTTCGCGGCCTCCGGGGCACCGGGCGTTCTCCCGCGGGAAAGGGGCCGGAGGCGTCCGCCACCGGTGCGTCCGTGCGGCGGTCCGGGGCGACGGCGGGTTCCGGGAGAGCCGTGCGCGGAGCGTGCACGTCGTAGAGTGGCGAACAATGCCCCCCACCCCCGATTCCCAGTGGGACTGATGAACTACAACATGAAACGACACGTCGCGGCGTTGCTGGCCGTCCCCGCGCTGCTGCTCACCGCCGCGTGCGGATCGGACGACGACAGCAACGGCGACGCGGCGGGAGGCGTCGCCCAGGTCACCGGGAAGGCCGGGGAGAAGCCCGAGATCTCCGTGCCCGAGGACGGCAAGCCGTCCGAGGAGACCGTGATCGAGACGGTCGCGGAAGGCAGCGGAGCCGCGATCAAGGCCTCCGACTACGTCCGGCTGGACTGGACCGTCGAGAAGTGGGGAAGCGACCAGGAGCTCGGCGGCACCTGGGCCGCGCCCTCGGCGGACGGCAAGACGCCCCGGCAGCAGTCCGTCGAGCAGATCGGCAAGCCGAGCCGGCAGCTGCCGGCCAAGGTCCTCGACGCCGTGAAGGGCAAGAAGCCGGGCAGCCGGATCCTCGTCCAGGGCACCGCGGGTGAGCTGATCGGCGAGAACCTGAACCCCTCGTCCGGCATCACCGAGAAGGACGTGCTGATCTGGGTGGTCGACCCGATCGGCGCCGCCACCGTCGACGCCAAGGCCGAGAGCGAGGGCGAGCAGACGGCCCCCGAGGCGGGGCTGCCGACGGTGCAGGCCCCGTCGCAGAAGGCGGCGACCATCACCGTCCCCAAGGGCGCCAAGGCCCCCGGGGACCTCGAGCAGCAGGTGCTGATCAAGGGCGACGGCGAGAAGGTCGAGGCCGGCCAGGGACTCATCGCCCAGTACACGGGTGTCAAGTGGGAGGACGGCAAGAAGTTCGACTCCTCCTGGGACCACGGGGGCGCCACCGCCTTCCAGATCGGCACCGGCGCCGTGGTGGCGGGCTGGGACCAGGGACTGGTCGGCAAGAACGTGGGCGACCGGGTCCTGCTGGTGATCCCGCCCTCCCTCGGCTACGGCGCCAACCCCAGCAGCGAGCTGGCCAAGAACACGCTGGTCTTCGTGGTGGACATCCTCGGCACCGTCTGACCCGGAAGTCTGTGAGACTGTCCGCGACGCAGGTCACGCGACAAGGAGAGAAAAAGTGAGCATCGACAAGCCCGAGATCGACTTCCCGGGCGGCGAGCCCCCGGCGGACCTCGAGATCAAGGACATCTGGGAGGGCGACGGCGAGGTGGCGCGGGCGGGCCAGACCGTCACCGTCCACTACGTCGGGGTCGCCTTCAGCACGGGCGAGGAGTTCGACGCCAGCTGGAACCGCGGCACCCCCTTCCGCTTCCCGCTGGGCGCCGGCCGGGTCATCAAGGGCTGGGACCAGGGCGTGCAGGGCATGAAGGTCGGCGGCCGCCGCCAGCTGACCATCCCCGCCCACCTCGCCTACGGCAACCAGAGCCCCACCCCGGCGATCAAGCCCGGTGAGACCCTGATCTTCGTGGTCGACCTGCTCGGGGTCTGACCGCCGTACGACAGGACCCGATCATCCGGGGCCCATGCCTGCCCGGGCATGGGTCCTCGGCTTTTGTCAGGACACCGCGGAGCGGTACGGTCGTCCGTCGTAAGCACCACAGGGAGGCGAAGGGCGTCGATGGCCATTGCCAAGGCCGAGCGGCTGATGAATCTGGCGCTGTGTCTGCTCGGGACGCGGCGGCCGCTCACCAAGCGCGAGCTGCGCCAGTCCATCGAGGCCTATCTGGAAGCGGGGTCCGACGACTCCTTCAACCGGATGTTCGAGCGCGACAAGGACGACCTGCGCGAACTCGGACTGGTCATCGAGACCGTCGAGAACCTCGACGGCGAGATCGGCTACCTGGCCCGCCGCGACAGCAACCGGCTGCCGCCCATCACCCTCGACGCCGAGGAGGCCGCCGCGCTGGGGCTGGCCGCCAAGGTGTGGCAGCAGGCCCGGCTCGCGGGCGCGGCCAGCGGCGCCCTGCAGAAGCTGCGTGCGGCCGGACTGCCCGAGGACGTCGACCCGTACGGGCCGCACGGCGCGCTCGAGCCGCGCATCCCCGTGCACGAGGCCGCGTTCGAGCCGCTGATGCTGGCCTGCCGCGACCGCCGCCCGGTCGTCTTCGCCTACCGCAAGGCGACCGCCGCCCAGCCCGAGCAGCGGCACGTCGAACCGTGGGCGCTGGAGTGCTGGCGCGGCCACTGGTACCTGGCCGGCTGGGACCGGGACCGGGGGGCCGAGCGGGTCTTCCGGCTCTCCCGGATCACCGGCAAGGTGCGCTCGCGCGGCGGCCGGTACACCGCGCCGGTGCCCGACGTCGTCACCGTGCGCGAGACCGTGGCGAGCTGGGCGGGGGAGACCGCCGACCGCTCGGCGCGGATCCGGCTGCGCTCGGACGCCGGTTACCCCCTTCGGGCGAGGGCCACCGCGGTGCGGGAACTCGGCGACGGGTGGGACGAGTTGGAGATTCCGTACGGGCACGGCCTGGATGCCTGGCTGGTGGAGTTCGGTCCGGACGTGGTGGTCCTGGAGCCCGCCGAGCTGCGGGCCGACGTCGTGGACCGGCTGCGCGCCGTGGCCAAGGGCTGAGGGGGAGCGGACGAGAACGTGGCAGGCAAACCGGTCAGGCCCGTGAACGCCATCGACCAGACCCGGCGGATGCTCTCCCTGGTGACGTACCTGCGGGAGCGCCCCGGCGCCCGCATCGAGGACGTGGCGCGCGCCTTCGGCATCACCGAGGACGAACTGGTCTCCGACCTCGACGTGCTGCCCATGTGCGGCACCAGCTTCCGCGGCGGCGACCTGCTGGACATCGACACCGACGGCGAACGCATCTGGTGGCACAACCCCGCCGCGCTCGGCGCGGAGGCGGCCGAGCCGCTGCGGCTCGCCGCCGACGAGGCGACCGCCCTGCTGGTCGCCGCCCGCGCCGTGGCCACCCTGCCCGGACTGCGCGAGAGCGACCGGCAGGCACTGCTGCGGGCCACCGCCAAGGTGGAGGCCGCGGCCGGCGAGGCGGCCGGCGCCAGCTCCCGGCTCTCGGTGACCTTCGAGTCGGAGGGCGGCGTCTTCGCCGACGTCGACCGGGCCATCGCCGAGCGCCGCCGCCTGTGGATCCGCTACTACTCGCCCGCGCGCGACGAGGTCACCGAACGGGAGATCGACCCCATCCGGCTGGTCAGCGTCGGCCACACCTACGTCGAGGCCTGGTGCCGCCGCTCCGAGGCGCGCCGCACCTTCCGGCTCGACCGGGTCGCCGAGATCAGGATCCTGGACGAGCCCTCCGCGCCGCCCGAGGTCGAGCTGCGGGACCTGTCGGAAGGGCTGGTGCAGCCCGCGGCCGAGGACCCGGAAGTGGTGGTCGAGGTCGGCCCGGGCGGACGCTGGGTCGCCGAGTACTACCCGCACGACAGCGCGGACGAGCTTCCCGACGGCGGGCTGCGCATCACCCTGCGCACCCCCGACCCGGCCTCGCTCAGGCGACTGGCGCTGAGGCTCGGGCGGGACGGACGGATCGTGGAGCCGCGCGAACTCGCCGACAGCGCCCGGCGGGCGGCCCGCGAGGCGCTGGCGGCGTACGACGGGGTCGAGGCGGCCGGATGAGCGGGTCACCCGGAACACGGCGCGCGGGGCGCGGTGCGGGACGGACGGGACGACAGGCGGGAGCGAGTGCTTTGAGCGAGTCGACGGTGTCCGGCGTGCGGGGCGTGACGGTGGAGTCCGCGTTCGCGGGGATGAGGAGCGTGGCCCCGGTCGTCTTCCGCGCGGGCTGCCCGGACTGCCGGGGGCGCTTCGAGCTCGCCGCGAGCGCGCTGCGCCTGGCCATCGGCGCCAGCAGCCGCACCACCTTCTACTCCTTCACCTGTCCCGGGTGCGGGGCGGCCGTCCGCAAGCCGGCCGGGGAGCGGATCGTCGAGCTGCTCACCGGCGGCGGGGTGCGCACACTGCGGCTGCACTCGACCGCGTAGGGCGTGTTTCGAAAGCAGCGTCGTCGGCCCGAAGGGCAGGCGGGACTTTCGAGACACGTCCCGGCCCAGCCCCGCCCGGGGCGCCGGAGGGGTGGCCGGGCGTCCGCCGACCGCCGGGACGGTCTAGGCTCGCTCCCATGTTCTGGCCGATGTTCGCGGTTGCCGTGGGTTTCCTGGGTCTCGTGGTGCTCGGGGTGTTCGCCGTCCGGGTCTTCGTCGAGGCGCAGCGGCTCGGCAGGCAGGTCACGGACGCCGCGCACCGCATCAACCGGGCCGCGGAGGACCTGGAACGCGCGGCGGCCGGCGCGGCCCGTTCCGCCGAAGCGCTCTGACGGCCCTCCCGATCCGGCTCCGCCGCTGGACCCTGTCGAGTTGACGGCACCGGCAGGTACGCTGCTGATCGCGGCCCGGAGAACGAGGCCCGGATCGCGGACGGGAGTACGCCCGGGGATTGCCGGAGGTTCACCCCCGAGCGTTACGATCGCTGCCAGCACCGTCGTTCGGGCACCTGTCCGGCGGCCGGGCAGCCCCCCACCCACCCGCCTCGGTGAGAAGGTAAAGACTTATGGGACGGCTCGGACCTACCGAGATCATTCTGATCCTCGTCGTCATCATTCTGCTGTTCGGCGCGAAGAAGCTCCCGGACATGGCGCGGTCGCTCGGCAAGTCGGCCCGCATCCTCAAGAGCGAGGCGAAGGCGATGAAGGAGGAGAACAAGTCCTCCGCCCCGGCCGATCCGCCGGCCCCGGGCGAGCAGTCCCCGGCGCAGCGCACCATCCAGGCCGCCCCCGGTGACGTGACCAGCTCCCGCCCGGTCACGGAGCCGACGGACACGACCAAGCGCTGACGCAGGGCCGGTGACGCCCGGCCCGCCGCACGAGATGGGAACGTGGGTTGCTCAAGTCTGCCCGCAAGCAGGAGAAGGATCCCGAGGGGCGGATGCCCCTCGTGGAACACCTGCGTGAGCTGCGCAATCGGCTCGCCAAGTCCGTCGCCGTGATCGTCGTGGTGATGATCGCGGCCGCGTTCTACAGCGAGGAGCTCATGCAGTTCCTCGCGGAGCCGGTGCCGAAGTGCGAGGACCTGGCGAACAGCGACGGCGGCAACTGCGCCATCGTGTCGTTCAACACCCTGACGTCGCCGTTCACCACGACGATCAAGGTGAGCCTCATGGCCGGCCTCGTCGTCTCCAGCCCGGTGTGGCTCTACCAGCTCTGGGCGTTCGTGGCGCCCGGACTGC
The DNA here is from genome assembly GCF_055574875.1 of Streptomyces sp. NPDC034670. Lineage (NCBI taxonomy): Bacteria > Bacillati > Actinomycetota > Actinomycetes > Kitasatosporales > Streptomycetaceae > Streptomyces > Streptomyces sp. NPDC034670. The sequence continues at coordinate 17,010 of NZ_JBVITR010000057.1, read as the reverse complement.
ACAAGCACGAGAAGAAGTACACCTACGTCTTCGTCTCGGTCGCGGTCCCGCTGTTCGCGGGCGGCGCCTACCTGGCGTACGTCATCCTGCCGATCAGCGTGAAGGTGCTCCTCAGCCTCACGCCCGGGGGATCGGCCAACATCCTGTCGCTCGACGAGGTCCTCGACTTCACCATCAGGATGGTGCTGATCTTCGGCCTGGCCTTCGAGCTCCCCCTCCTGCTCGTCATGCTGAACATGGTCGGTATCGTCTCCGGCCGTCGCATGAGCGGCTGGTGGCGGGGCGTCGTCATGGGCGTCTTCGTCTTCGGCGCGGTCGCGACGCCCACGACCGACCCCGTGGGGATGATCGCGCTCTCCGGCCCCATCATCGTCCTCTACTTCGCCGCTGTGGCGTTCTCGCTGCTCAACGACAAACGACGCGCCCGCAAGGAGTCCGCCGGACCTGCCGACGACGAGGCCTCCGAGCTGGACCTCACCCCCGAGGCCGTCGAACCGGCGGAGCCCGTGGCCGCCGTGCCCGAGCAGCCGGCCAGGGACCGGGTCAACGGTTATGACGACGTGACCTGAGGAACGGGCCGCAGCTCGTAGGGTCACTCCCGTGACCAGCGAGATCACCCTCTTCGTCAACCCCACCGCGGGCCGCGGCCGGGGCGCCCGGGCGGCGCGGCCGGCCGCCTCCGCGTTGCGGGCCGCCGGATTCTCGGTGCGGACGGTGCTCGGCACGGACGCCGGGGACGCCCTGGCTCGTGCCCGTGCCGCCGTCGCCGGGGGCACCGGCGCGCTGGTCGCCGTGGGCGGCGACGGCATGGTGAACCTGGCGCTGCAGGCCGTCGTCGGCACCGGTACCCCGCTCGGCCTGATCGCCGTCGGCACCGGCAACGACTTCGCCCGCGCCCTCGGACTGCCGCTGCGGGAACCGGCCGCGGCCGGCCGGATGATCGCCGACGCCCTCAAGTGCGGCCGGGTCCGCGACATCGATCTCGGCCGGGTCGGCGACCGCTGGTTCGGCGCCGTGCTCGCCGCCGGGTTCGACTCCCGGGTCAACGACCGCGGCAACCGGATGCGGCTGCCCCTCGGACGCTTCACGTACGACCTCGCGATGGTCGCCGAGCTGGCCGCCTTCCGGCCTTCCCGGTACCGGATCGCCCTCGACGGGGGCGAGGCCCGCGAGGTCGAGGCCACGCTGGTGGCCGTCGGGAACGGGCCGTCGTACGGCGGCGGCATGCGGATATGCCCCGGAGCGGACCCCACCGACGGGCTGTTCGACATCACGGTGGTGGGCGGGTGCAGCCGGGCCACGCTGCTGCGGGTGTTCCCGAGGGTGTACCGGGGGACGCACGTCGACCACCCGGCGATCACCGTGCTGCGGGCGGCGAGCGTGGAACTGGCCGCCGAGGGGGTCACCGGGTACGCGGACGGCGAACCGGTCGGGCCGCTGCCGCTGACCGCGCGGTGCGTGCGCGCCGCGGTGCGGGTCGTGGGCCCCTGAGCTGGACCGTGGGCCCCTGAGCTGGACGGATCCCGGAGCTCACGGCGACCGTTCCGGATAATGATCGTCCTGTTGTCGGTACGGACCGGTACGCTCGAAAGCACGATGACAGAGGACCTCTCACCGGCCGAGCGGTACGCGGCAGCACGCAGGCGCGCTGCCGAGCAGGCCACCGCGCTCGCCTCCTTCCGCGAGATGTACGACTTCGGCCTCGACCCCTTCCAGATCGAGGCCTGCCGGGCGCTCGAGGCGGGGAAGGGCGTGCTGGTCGCCGCGCCCACCGGCTCCGGCAAGACGATCGTGGGCGAGTTCGCCGTCCACCTCGCCCTCCAGCAGGGCAAGAAGTGCTTCTACACGACACCGATCAAGGCGCTGTCGAACCAGAAGTACGCCGACCTGTGCCGCCGCTACGGCACCGGCAAGGTGGGCCTGCTCACCGGCGACAACAGCGTCAACTCCGACGCCCCGGTGGTCGTGATGACCACCGAGGTGCTGCGGAACATGCTCTACGCGGGCTCGCAGACGCTGCTCGGCCTCGGCTACGTGGTGATGGACGAGGTGCACTACCTCTCCGACCGCTTCCGCGGCGCCGTCTGGGAGGAAGTGATCATCCACCTCCCCGAGTCGGTGACCCTGGTCTCCCTGTCGGCGACCGTGTCGAACGCCGAGGAGTTCGGCGACTGGCTCGACACCGTCCGCGGCGACACCGAGGTGATCGTCTCCGAGCACCGGCCCGTGCCGCTGTTCCAGCACGTGCTCGCCGGGCGCCGGATCTACGACCTGTTCGAGGAGGGCGAGGGCCGGAAGAAGGCCGTCAACCCCGACCTCACCCGCATGGCGCGCCTGGAGGCGAGCCGCCCGCCGTGGGGCGACCGGCGGCGCGGGCGGGGCAACGCGCGCGAGGCCGACCGGGAGCGGGAGCGCCGGCAGCGCTCACGGGTGTGGACGCCGAGCCGGCCCGAGGTCATCGAGCGGCTCGACGCCGAGGGCCTGCTGCCCGCCATCACCTTCATCTTCAGCCGCGCCGCCTGCGAGGCCGCCGTCCAGCAGTGCCTGTACGCGGGCCTCAGGCTCAACGACGAGGAGGCGCGGGCCCGGGTCCGCGCGCTCGTGGAGGAGCGCACCGCCTCCATCCCGGCCGAGGACCTGCACGTCCTGGGCTACTACGAGTGGCTGGAGGGCCTGGAGCGCGGCATCGCCGCCCACCACGCGGGCATGCTGCCGACGTTCAAGGAGGTCGTCGAGGAGCTGTTCGTGCGCGGGCTGGTCAAGGCCGTGTTCGCGACCGAGACCCTCGCCCTCGGCATCAACATGCCCGCCCGCTCGGTGGTGCTGGAGAAGCTCGTCAAGTGGAACGGCGAGCAGCACGCCGACATCACCCCCGGCGAGTACACCCAGCTGACCGGCCGGGCCGGACGGCGCGGCATCGACGTCGAGGGCCACGCGGTGGTGCTGTGGCAGCGCGGCATGAACCCCGAGCACCTCGCGGGACTGGCCGGCACGCGCACGTACCCGCTGCGCTCCAGCTTCAAGCCGTCGTACAACATGGCCGTCAACCTGGTCGAGCAGTTCGGCCGGCACCGTTCGCGCGAGCTGCTGGAGACGTCGTTCGCGCAGTTCCAGGCGGACAAGTCGGTCGTCGGCATCTCGCGCCAGGTGCAGCGCAACGAGGAGGGGCTGGAGGGCTACAAGGCCTCCATGACCTGCCACCTCGGCGACTTCGAGGAGTACGCGCGGCTGCGCCGCGAGCTGAAGGACCGGGAGACCGAGCTGGCCCGCCAGGGCGCGGCGCAGCGGCGCGCGGAGGCGGCCGTCGCGCTGGAGAAGCTCAAGCCCGGTGACGTCATCCACGTGCCCACCGGCAAGTACGCGGGACTGGCGCTGGTCCTCGACCCGGGGCTGCCGGCGGGCCGTTCCAACGGCCACCGCGGCTTCGACCACCACGACGGCCCGCGCCCGCTGGTGCTGACCGCCGAGCGGCAGGTCAAGCGGCTGGCGGCGATCGACTTCCCGGTGCCGGTCGAGGCGCTGGAGCGGATGCGGATCCCGAAGTCCTTCAACCCGCGCTCCCCGCAGTCCCGCCGGGACCTGGCCTCCGCGCTGCGCACCAAGGCCGGGCACATCACCCCGGAGCGGCACCGCGCGAGGCGCTCCCAGGCGGCCGACGACCGGGAGATCGCGCGACTGCGCAAGGCGCTCAGGGCGCACCCGTGCCACGGCTGCGACGACCGGGAGGACCACGCCCGCTGGGCGGAGCGCTACCACCGGCTGCTGCGCGACACCTCGCAGCTGGAGCGGCGCATCGAGGGCCGGACGAACACCATCGCCCGCACCTTCGACCGCATCGTCGCGCTGCTGACCGAGATGGACTACCTGCGCGGCGACGAGGTCACCGAGCACGGCAAGCGGCTCGCCCGGCTGTACGGCGAACTCGACCTGCTGGCCAGCGAATGCCTGCGCGAGGGCGTCTGGGAGGGGCTGGCCCCCGCCGAGCTCGCCGCCTGCGTCTCGGCGCTGGTGTACGAGGCCCGGGTCGGCGACGACGCGATGGCGCCCAAGCTGCCCTCGGGCAAGGCGAAGGCGGCGCTCGGCGAGATGGTCCGCATCTGGGGCCGGCTGGACGCCCTGGAGGAGGAGTTCCGGATCAGCCAGACCGAGGGCGTGGGCCAGCGCGAGCCCGACCTCGGCTTCGCCTGGGCCGCCTACATGTGGGCGTCCGGCAAGGGCCTGGACGAGGTGCTGCGCGAGGCGGAGATGCCGGCCGGCGACTTCGTGCGCTGGTGCAAGCAGGTCATCGACGTGCTCGGCCAGATCTCGGCCGCGGCACCGGCCGTCGAGGGCTCGACGGTCGCGAGGAACGCCCGCAGGGCGGTGGACGGGCTGCTGCGCGGCGTGGTGGCCTACTCGTCCGTGGGCTGACCCGGCCGGGCGCTCCGTCCGCGCCCCAGGGCCCGGTTACGCCGTCGCAAGCCCGGTGCGCCCCGTGCGCGCCGGGCTGCCGCGTCCCGTGCCCCCCTTCGGAGGCATCGCCGGCCGCCTCCGCGGGCAGGATCAGGACCGGTACGCGCCGGCGCCGCTCAGGACGCCGTCCGGGCCGCTCGGCGCCGCCGCGGGGCCCTCGTCACCCGTGACGGTGAGTGACCTTCGCACACCCTTCCGGAGTCACCCTCCGTGTTCGAACGGTTTCCCGGTGTGCAAATGGACCCGAGCGTACCCCGCTCCCAGGGGCCGTTTCCGGCACTTGCTGAATATGACATGGCGATGATCCGGTCGGACTAAGCTCGCCCGCAGCGCACCCAGTTGGGATGGATTCGTGCGCTTGTTCCCCATGGTGCGGAATGCCCCACAGCTTCCCGACATGCCCCCGCACGTTCTCCGACCACCAGCCGATTCGTCTCAGAGGCCTACATGGTGAGTGTTCAATCCCCGCCCGGTCGCCGCGAACTTCCTTATGCACGCGTGCTGTTGCTGCCCGCCATAGTGATGGCCGCGGCAGCCGGGGCCGCCGTCGCCCTGGTGACGGAGCCCGCCCGGACCGCCGTCGGCGTGTGCGGTGCCGTCGCCACCCTGCTGGTGACCGCCGCCGCGGCCGAGGCGGCGCGCCGCGGCCGTGCCCTGTGCGACGCGCGGGCCGAGCACGAGCGTCACCGTGCGTACCTGGAGGCGCGGATCGCCGCCCACGACACGGAGACGCACTACTTCACGAAGCAGGTCTTCCCCGCGGCCCTGGACCACCTGCACCGCGGGCACGACCCCGACGAGGTGCTCCGCCACCTGCCCCGGCTCGACCCCGCCTGGAGCGACCTGCCGCGGTACCAGATCGAGCTGCTGGGCACGACGCTGCGGATCATCGACGAGGAGGAGAACCTGCGGGACTCCTCCCAGCGCTCCTTCGTCAGCATCGCCCGCCGCGTCCAGGCGATCGTCCACCAGCAGGCCAAGGAACTCCGCGAGATGGAGGAGGACCACGGCCGCAACCCCGAGGTCTTCGACGACCTGCTGCGCATCGACCACGGCACCGCGCTGATCGGCCGTCTCGCCGACTCCATCTCCGTGCTCGGCGGCGGCCGCCCCGGGCGCCAGTGGCCCCAGCCGGTCGCGCTCTACAGCGTCCTGCGCGGCGCGATGTCCCGCATCCTCGAGTACCGCCGCATCGAGCTGAAGTCGATCGCCAAGGTCAACGTCAAGGGCATCTCCGTCGAACCGGTCATCCACGCCGCCGCCGAACTCCTCGACAACGCCACGCGCTACTCGCCGCCGACCAGCAAGGTGCACGTCACCGCCACGGAGGTGCAGACCGGCGTCGCCATCGAGATCGAGGACGCCGGGATCAGCCTCGACGAGCAGGCCCGGGCCCGGATCGAGGGCATCCTCGAGCGCGCCCAGAAGGGCGTCGACCTCCAGGGACTCGGTGAGAGCCCGCGCCTCGGCCTCGCCGTCGTCGGCCGGCTCTGCGCCGCGTTCGACATGAAGGTCTCGCTGCGCGCCTCCGCCTACGGCGGGGTCCGCGCCGTCCTCGTCGTGCCGAGCGACATGCTGACCGAGGAGCCCGGCGTCGGCCTCGCCCACGGCATCGGGGCGACCGCCGTGCCGCACCAGGTCGACGCCCTGCCGGGGCCGGAGCGCGCCCCCAAGAAGCGCCGCCCCACCAGCCCCCGCATCCCGGCCACGGTCTCCATGGAGGACGACGTCCCCGAGGTCACCGAGTGGACCGCGGGCGGCCTGCCGCAACGCCGCAGCCGGGTGAAGACCCCGCTGAGCCAGCGGTACGCCGAGCAGGCGGCCGCCGAACGGGCCCGGCGGGAGGCCGAGGAGCGGGGCGAGACGTACCAGGACCCCTGGGTGAGGGCCGTGTCCGAGCCCGGGAAGCCCGAGCGGAAGGACGAGCGCGAGCCCGGTCTGTGGGTCGACGCCTTCTGGGAGGGGCTGAAGAAGGACCTCGAACCGGGCGTCCACCCCACCGACTTCACCCGGAACCCGACCGCCTACCTGCATCTCATCAACGAACCGGCCCGCACCGAGGCCGATGACGACGAGGGGGACCTCAAGTGATCCAGCAACGAGCGAACTTCGACTGGATGCTCAAGGAGCTCGCCGACGGCGTACCCGGCGTCGAGATGATCGTGGTGCTCTCCGCCGACGGCCTGCGCATCGCCCGCCACGGCGGTGATCCGGACGCCGCGGACCGGGTCGCCGCGGCCTGCGCGGGGGTGCAGAGCCTCGCCGGGGCCGTCGCCCAGGAGCTCCCGGGCAGCGACGGCGAGATGAAGATGGTGCTCATCGAGATCAACGGGGGCTACTTCTACCTGATGGCGGCCGGGGCCAACGCCTACCTCGCGGTGCTCTCCGACATGACCTGCGAACCGGGCCGGATGGGCGGCATGATGCGCGACCTCGTCGTCCGGATCGGCGCCCACCTCACCACCGCGCCCCGACGGAACGGGCAGACCGTATGACTCCTCCGCGACGCCACAGGCGCATCCCCCAGGGCGAGCCCCCTCCCCGGCTGGCCGGGCGGGCGAAGGAAGGAGGGGGCGGCAACCCGGAGCGGCTGTACGTCGTCGCCGGCGCGGACGGCGCACGCGCGGACATCGACCTCGTGACGCTGATCGTGGCGCGCTCCCCGGACCCCCCGCACTCCGCCACACCCGAGCAGGCGGCGCTGCTCCGGCTCTGCGTCGCCCCCCTGTCCGTGGCCGAAGTGTCGGCCTATCTCAGCCTGCCGTTCAGCGTGGTGACCGTGCTGATCACCGAGATGCTGGCGGCGGAACTGGTGCAGGCGCGCGCCCCGGTCGCCCGTCAGGCGCTCCCCGACCGTTCCCTTCTCGAAGCGGTGATGCATGGACTTCAAAGGCTCTGACACCCTCCCGGGCCCACGGACCGAGGACCGGCTGCCGCACACGGCGCAGGCCGCGGCGAAGATCGTGGTCGTGGGCGGATTCGGGGTCGGCAAGACGACCATGGTCGGCTCGGTCAGCGAGATCAAACCGCTGACGACCGAGGAGACCATGACGCAGGCCGGCATCGGGGTCGACGACGACTTCGGTTCCCCGACCAAGACGGCCACCACGGTGGCCATGGACTTCGGCCGGATCAAGATCACCGACCAGCTGGTGCTGTACCTCTTCGGCACCCCGGGCCAGGAGCGCTTCTGGTTCCTGTGGAACGGGCTGTTCGAGGGGGCGCTCGGCGCGGTGGTGCTGGTCGACACCCGCCGCCTCGAGGTCAGCTTCGACGTCATGGGGCGGCTGGAGGAACGCGGCGTCCCGTTCGTCGTCGCGGTCAACTCCTTCCCGGACGCGCCGCGCTACCCGATCGCCGACCTGCGCGCCGCCCTCGACCTGCCCGGGGACGTTCCCATCATGGAGTGCGACGTGCGGCGCCGGGCCTCCAGCCGTGACGTCCTGATGACCCTGATGCGGTTCCTGCACTCCCTCGCCATGACGGGCCCGCTCACCTGAACCCCGGGTCCGCCCGCCCACAACCCCCAGCCTTCGCCTTCGGAGCGACCACTGTGACGCCTGAACCCCACTCCCCGACCGGACACCCCCCGACCGGGACGGACGTCCCCCGGCCCGGCCCGCCCCCCGGCTGCCCCGCGCACGGCTCGGGCCCCGGAGGGCTGCGCCGGCTGCACGAGGCGGACGACCTGAGGAAGCTGTACGAGGAACTCCGGGCCGAGTACGGCCCGGTGGCGCCCGCGCTGCTCCACGACGACCTGCCGGTGTGGGTGGTCCTCGGCCACGCCGAGAACCTGCACATGGTGCGCACCCCCGCGCAGTACACCCGGGACACCCGCACCTGGTCCCCGTTCAGGGAGGGCCTGGTCAGGCCCGACCACCCGCTCATGCCCCACCTCGCCTGGCAGCCGATCTGCGCCCACGCCGAGGGCGAGGAGCACAAGCGGCTGCGCGGCGCCATCGACGCGGCCGTGGCGACCATCGACTTCCGCACCCTGCGCCGGCACATCAACCGCAGCACCCAGCGCGTCGTCAACCGGTTCTGCGAGAAGGGCGAGGCCGACCTCGTCGGACAGTACGCCGAACACCTGCCGATGGCCGTGATGTGCCAGATCTTCGGCATGCCCGACGAGTACGACGACCGGATCGTCGAGGCCGCCCGCGACATGATCAGGGGCACCGAGACCGCCAACGCCAGCAACGCGTACGTCGTGGAGGTCCTGGGCCGCCTCACCGCCCGCCGCCGGGCCGAGCCGGTGAACGACTTCGCCAGCCACCTCGTCACCCACCCGGCCGGCCTGACCGACGAGGAGGTCAGGGAACACCTCAGGCTGGTGCTCATCGCCGCCTACGAGACCACCGCCAATCTCCTCGCCAACGTGCTGCGCCAGGTGCTGATCGACCCGCGTTTCCGCGCCCAGCTCAACGGCGGCCAGATGACGGTGCCGGAGGCGGTGGAACAACTGCTCTGGGACGAGCCGCCGTTCAGCACCACCCTCGGCTACTTCGCCAAGCAGGACACGGAACTCGGCGGCCGGCGCATCCGCAAGGGCGACGGACTGCTGTTCGCGCCCGCCCCGGCCAACGTCGACCCGAGAGTGCGCCCGGACCCCACCGCCGACATGCAGGGCAACCGCTCCCACCTCGCCTTCGGCGGCGGTCCGCACGAGTGTCCCGGCCAGGACATCGGCCGGGCCATCGCCGAAGTCGGCGTCGACGCCCTGCTCATGCGCCTGCCCGACGTCGAACTCGACGTCGACGAGGACGAGTTGGTCTACACCGAGTCCATCGCCTCACGTCACCTGGTGGCGCTGCCCGTCCGGTTCACCCCGAGGCCGCAGCAGGACGTGACGCAGCGGCCGAGCCACCAGAACGAGCCGCCGGTGCAGCGGGACTGGCACATCGGCGCCCCCCGGCCGCAGCCCGTGCCCTCCGCGCCGGCGGCACCGCCCGGGCAGCAGGCCGGTCCCGGCCCGCGGTCCGCGCCGGCTCCGGAACCCGAACCGGTGCCACCGCCGCGCCCGGCGGCGGAACCGGTCCCGCCGCGGGGCGCGTGGCAGCGCCTCCTGCGCTGGTGGCGCGGCTACTGACCGGCGGCCCAGTCCTCGTACGAGGACCACGCCGCGAGCGTTCGGCGGCTGGTGAACCGGTGCTCCACGCCCGTCACCGGATCGGTGAACTCCAGCACCCGCGCCAGCAGTTGCAGCGGACGCCGGAAGTCACCGGCCGGGACGGGACCGGTCACCTCGGGATACAGCGGGTCGCCGAGGATCGGCACGCCCAGGGCGCTCATGTGCACCCGCAGCTGGTGGGTCTGCCCGGTGCAAGGCACCAGCCGGTACCGGCCCAGGCCGTCCGCCCGGTGCTCGGCGAGCTCGACGCGGGTCAGCGCGTTCGGCTCGCCCGCGACCTCCCGGGCGGTGAGCACCCCGCGCTCCTTCACGATCCGGCTGCGCACGGTCCGCGGCAGGTCGAGGCCGGGGTCGTGGGGGGCCACGGCCTCGTACTCCTTGCGCACCCGCCGGTCGCGGAACAGCGTCTGGTACGCGCCGCGCTCCTCGGGGCGCACCGTGAACAGCACCAGTCCCGCGGTGAGCCGGTCCAGGCGGTGCGCGGCGGCGAGCTCCGGCACGCCGAGCTCGCGGCGCAGCCGGGCGAGCGCGGTCTGGACGACGTGGCTGCCGCGCGGGGTGGTGGCCAGGAAGTGGGGCTTGTCGGCGACGACGACGTGCTCGTCCCGGTGGACGACCTCCAGCGGGAAGGGCACCGGCACCTCGTCGGGCAGCTCCCGGTGGAACCACAGGAACATACCGGGTGCGTACGGCGCGTCCGCCGGCACGGCCCGGCCGTCCGCCCCGACGACCAGCCCCGCGGCGAACATCCCGTCGACGACGCCCGGACCGGCCGAGAGCCGCTGCACCAGGTGCTCCCGCACCGTGGCCCACGGCCCCCCGGCGGGCAGCCGCACCCGCACCGGGTCCACCCCGTGGCGCTGCGGCAGGGGAGGGGGCGGGGCCGGGCGTCTGCGTCTCACAGCGAGCAAGGGTACGGGCCGCGAGCGGGGCGCCGGACGGGACGGCCCCGGCGGCCGGGACCCGGCGGGGGAGCGCGTCCCGCGGCGGCCGCCGTCCCCCGGAGGGGACGCACGGCGGGCACCGCGGGACGGGGGCGCCCGGCGGGGCCGCGCCGCGGCGGCCCTACGCGTCCGGCGCGTCCGTCCCGCCCTGCTCCTCGAGCCGTACCGCCCGCTGCACCCGGGCGTCGACCTCGTGGCGCGGCAGGCCCTCGGCGCGCGCGTATTCGCTCACCGCGATCCGGACCTCCCGGGCCAGATCGCGCCAGGCCCGCCGGGCGGTCTCCCAGGTGGCGGCCTGCTGTCCGCTCCACTCGGACCGGGGGGTGGACGGGTCGTAGGTCTCCCGCAGCTGCCGCACCCGGGCGTGCGCCTCGTTCGCGGCGCGCTGCTTGGCCACAAGTTCTTCGAAGGTATGTGCCACGTGGCCGGATCATCGGGCAGTGAGGCTCCCGGCGCAGGCCCGCCACGCCGACCGGGCCGGCGGGAGCGCCCCGGTTCACCCGGGCGGCGCCGTGGGCGCGGCCCGGGCGCAGGGAGGTCAGGAGGAGGCTCCCGCCTTCTCCTGCCTCTCCTGCTCCGCCTCGACACGCGCGTTCCACTCCGGCTTGGAGGCCTGCCAGCCGTCCTCGTTATGGCCGAGCCGCCAGTAACCGGAGACCGACAGGTCCTCGCGCGGGACACCGTGCTCGACCCGCAGCAGACGGCGCAGCTCCTTCACGAAGTGGGCCTCGCCGTGCACGAAGGCCTGCACCCGGCCCTCGGGGAAGTCCAGGCTCCGCACGGCCTCCACCAGCGCCTCGCCGACGCGGCGGTCACCGCGGTGCAGCCAGCGGACCTCCACGTCGGAGTCGATCTTCTGCTCCTCCTCGGGGCCGGCGACCTCCACGAAGGCGTACGCCCTGGAGCCCTGCGGCAGCGCCTCCAGGGAGCGGGCGATCGCGGGCAGCGCGCTCTCGTCACCGGCGAACAGGTGCCAGTCGGCGGCCGGGTCCGGGGCGTAGGCACCGCCCGGCCCCAGGAACCGCACGACCTCGCCCGGCCGGGCGGCGACCGCCCAGGGGCCGGCCAGGCCCTCGTCGCCGTGGATCACGAAGTCCAGGGTCATCTCGCGCTGCTCGGCGTCCCACCGGCGCACGGTGTACGTCCGGGTCACCGGCCACTGCTCGCGCGGCAGCTCCTCCCGGACGCGCTGCAGGTCGAAGGGTTCCGGATACGTCACCCCGGGGGGCGCGAACAGCAGCTTGACGTAGTGGTCCGTGCAGGTGTCCGCGGCGAGGCCGGCGAGTCCCTCGCCACCGAGCACCACCCGGTGCATGTGCGGGGTCAGCCGCTCGGTGCGGACGACCTCGGCGGTGTGCGGCGTGCGCGAAGCGCGTGCCGGTCGCTCTGCCATGCGGGCCTCCCAGCTGTGGTGGTTAGGTTTACCTAACCTAGCACCTCGTCCGCGGTCGACGCCCGGCCGGCGGGCCGCCCGCCCGGCCCGCCCGCGGCCGGAGGGCGTCCGCGGCTCACCCGGTGAGGGTCGCCAGCAGACGCCGCAGCGAGCCCCCCAGGCCCCAGCGGGCCGCCAGGGACTCCACCGCGGCCGGGTCGCGCGGCGCACGCGGCAGCGCCGTGTCGACGTCCGGCAGCGGGACGTCGTCCGCGACCCGGACGACCCGGGGAGCGACCGCGAGGTACGGCCGGGCCTCGTCCAGGCGCTTGCGCTGCGACGGCGTGAGCTTCGCCCCCGGGTCGTCCACGGCCGCCAGGATCCCGGCCAGGTCGCCGAACCCGGCCAGCAGCTTGGCGGCCGTCTTCTCCCCGATGCCCGGCACGCCCGGCAGACCGTCGCTCGGGTCGCCGCGCAGCAGCGCCAGGTCCGCGTACCCCCGGCCGTCCACCCCATACTTCTCGCGCAGCACGGCCTCGTCGGTGACCTGGAGCGTGCCGACGCCCTTCAGCGGATACAGCACCCGCACCCCGCGCGCGTCGTCCACCAGCTGGTACAGGTCGCGGTCGCCGGTGACGATGTCGACCGGTCCCTCCGCCCGGGCGGTGAACGTGCCGATCACGTCGTCCGCCTCGTACCGCGCGACCCCCACCCGCGCGACGCCCACCGCGTCGAGGACGGCCTCGATCACCGGAACCTGCGGCGCGAGCGCGTCGGGCACCTCCTCCTCGTCCGGGCCCCCCTCCTGCTCCCGGGCGACGCGGTGCGCCTTGTAGGAGGGGAGCAGCTCCACCCGCCACTGCGGACGCCAGTCGGCGTCCATGCAGGCCACCAGGTGGTCCGGCCGGTGGTCCCGCACCAGGCGGTCGATGAAGTCGAGCAGCCCGCGCACGGCGTTCACCGGCGTGCCGTCCGGGGCCCTGACGGACTCCGGGACGCCGAAGTAGGCGCGGAAGTACAGGGAGGCGGTGTCGAGGAGCATCAGTCGTCCGGTCACGCCCCGCATCATGCCGCACACCGCCGACAGCGCCCGGCGGGCGTCCGGGCCGGCGCGCGCCGCGCAACGGGTTGCGTCCTGCGGCGGCCCTGTGAGGCGGGCCACGAACACGTTTGCCCTGTGCAAAACCGGGGAGGCGCGGGCCGGAGCGATGCCGGTTACAGATTCAACTGTTCAGGACCGCGTGAGCCGTCCGCCGCGCATCGCTCCTTCCATTGCCGTCGAGAGCAAGAGGTACGCGTGTCATCCAGGCTTGAGGCCGAGCATCTGTACAAGGTGTTCGGCAGACGACCGGACCAGGCGGTCGCACGACTGCGCAACAAAGAGACCGACCGGGAGGGACTGCGCTCCGGAGGCACCACGGCGGCCGTCATCGACGCCTCGTTCACCGTGGAACCGGGCGAGATCTTCGTCGTCATGGGCCTGTCCGGATCCGGCAAGTCCACCCTGCTGCGCATGCTGAACGGCCTGCTGGAGCCGACCGCCGGCCAGGTGCGCTTCGGCGGGCAGGACCTGACCGCGCTGTCCGCCCGGCAGCTGCGCGAGGTCCGCTCCCGGAAGATCAGCATGGTTTTCCAGCACTTCGCGCTCTTCCCGCACCGCAGCGTCCGCGACAACGCCGCCTACGGCCTGGAAGTGCAGGGCGTGCCCCGCGCCGAGCGCGAACGCCGCGCCGACGAGGCGCTCGCCCTGTGCGGCCTGGCCGGCTGGGAGAAGTCGTGGCCCGACGAGCTGTCCGGCGGCATGCAGCAGCGGGTCGGCCTGGCCCGCGCGCTCGCCACCGACGCCGACCTGCTGCTGATGGACGAGTCCTTCAGCGCGCTCGACCCGCTGATCCGCCGCGACATGCAGGACCAGCTGATCGAACTGCAGAAGAAGCTGAAGAAGACGATCGTCTTCATCACCCACGACCTCAACGAGGCCATGCGCCTGGGCGACCGCATCGCGGTGATGCGCGACGGCCGCATCGTGCAGATCGGCACCGCGCAGGACATCCTGATCCGCCCCGCCAACGACTACGTCGCCTCCTTCACCCAGGACGTCGACCGCTCCCGCGTGCTGACCGCCGGCGCGGTGATGGAGCGCGAGGTCCGCGGCGACGAGGCCGACTGCGGCTGCGAGACCGCGACGCCCGAGACGCCGTTCACCGACCTGTGCGCGATCAGCGCCCGCGTGCCGCACCCCGTGGCGGTCCTCGACGGCGACCGCGCGCTCGTCGGGGTCGTGCCCCGGCGGCGCCTCGTCGGCTTCCTCGGCGACGAGGAGGCCGACACCGGTGTCTGCGACTGCCCGCGGGACAAGGGCGGCGAGAAGGTGATGGCCCGTGCCTAGGATTCCGCTCGGCGACTGGGTCAACAACACCGTCGACTGGCTGCTCGACCACGTCACCTGGCTGTTCGACTTCTTCAAGGCCGTCTTCACCGGCGCCTACGACGGTGTCAACGCCGTCCTCCAGGCGCCCGAGCCGCTGATCCTCTGCGGCATCTTCGCGGTGATCGCCTTCTGGCTGCGCGGCACCTTCGCCGGTCTCCTCACCTTCGTGGGCTTCGCCTTCCTCGACTCCATGGAGTTGTGGGAGGACTCGATGGTGACGCTGGCACTGGTCATCGTCGCCACGGTGATCGCCCTGGTGATATCGGTGCCGGTGGGCATCTGGGCGGCCCGCTCCGACCGGGTCAGCGCCTTCGTCCGGCCGATCCTCGACTTCATGCAGACACTGCCGGCGATGATCTACCTCATCCCGGCGATCCTGTTCTTCGGGACCGGCCCCGCCCCGGGCATCGTCGCCACCCTGATCTTCGCGCTCGCCCCGGGCGTGCGCATGACCGAGCTGGGCATCCGCCAGGTCGACAAGGAACTGGTCGAGGCCGCCGAGGCGTTCGGCACCACGCCCCGCAACACCCTGCTGCGCGTCCAGCTCCCGCTGGCGCTGCCCACGGTGATGGCGGGCGTCAACCAGGTCATCATGCTCGGCCTGTCCATGGCGGCGATCGCCGGCATGGTCGGCACCGGCGGGCTCGGCGGCGCCGTCATCGAGGCCATCGGCCAGCTGAACATCGGCCTGGGCGCCGAGTCCGGCCTCGCCATCGTCATCCTGGCGATCTACCTGGACCGTATGACCAGCGCCCTGGGCACCCACGTCTCCCCGCTCGGCCGGCGCGCCGCAGCCAAGGCGCGCGCCGGGCAGGGGCTGAAGATCTGGTCCTACCGGCCCCATCCGCAGGTCGCCGTGATCGGCATCGTCGTCCTGGCCCTGGTCGCCGGCGGCATGAGCCTGTTCGGCGGCGGCTCCGGCGGCTCCGGCGGCACCACCGCGGACGACAAGAACGTCGGCGACGGCAAGAAGATCAGCATCGGCTACATCCCCTGGGACGAGGGCGTCGCCTCCACCTTCCTGTGGAAGGAGATCCTCGAGCAGCGCGGTTTCGAGGTCGAGGCCAAGCAGCTGGACGCCGGGCCGCTCTACACCGCGCTCGCCCAGGGCGAAGTCGACTTCCAGACCGACGCCTGGCTGCCCACCACGCACGCGGAGTACTGGAAGAAGTACGGCGATCAGCTCGAGGACCTCGGCACCTGGTACGAGGAGACGACGCTGGAACTGACCGTCCCGGCGTACATGGAGGACATCGACTCGCTGGAGGACCTGAAGGGCAAGGCCTCCGTCTTCGGCGGGAAGATCACCGGCATCGAGTCCAGCGCCGGCATGATGGGCCTGCTGAAGAGCAAGGTCCTCGGGGACTACGGCCTGGACGAGGAGTACGAGGTCGTCGACAGCTCCACCCCGGCGATGCTGGCCGAGCTCAAGCGCGCCTACAGCAAGAAGGAACCGGTCGTCGTCACGCTCTGGTCGCCGCACTGGGCGTACAGCGACTACGACCTGAAGAAGCTGAAGGACCCCAAGGGCTCCTGGGGCGAGGGCGACGCCGTGCACCTGGTGGCCCGCAAGGGCTTCGCCGGTGAGAACCCGGTCGTCGGCCAGTGGCTGAAGGACTTCTCGATGACCGAGGAGGAACTCACCGGTCTGGAGGCCGAGATCAACAAGGCCGGCAAGGGCCGGCAGCAGGACGCCGTCCGCGCCTGGCTGGGGGACAACCCGGGCGTCGTCGACAAGCTGGCCCCGGTCGGCTCCGGCTCCGGCGACACCCCCGCCGAGGCGAAGCGGCCCCTGGACGTGGCGTGGTTCCCCTGGGAGGAGGACGTCGCCATCACCTACCTGTGGAAGAACGTCCTGGAACGGCGCGGCTACAAGCTGAACCTCAAGCAGATGGAGGTCGGCCCGGTCTACACCGGCCTCGCCTCCGGGGACATCGACCTCAACTTCGACGCCTGGCTCCCGCACTCGCAGAAGAACTTCTACGAGCCGAACAAGGACAAGCTCACCGACCTCGGCACGTGGTACGAACCGGTCTCGCTGGAGATCTCCGTCCCCTCCTACGTCAAGGACGTCAAGTCCCTGGCGGACCTCAAGGGCAAGGCCGACCTGTTCGACGGGCGGATCGTCGGCATCGAACCGGGGACCGGCCAGATGGACCTCCTCAAGAACAAGGTCCTGCCGGCCTACGGCCTGGACGAGGAGTACGAGGTCGTCGACGGCTCCTCACCGGCGATGCTGGCCGAGCTCAAGCGGGCGTACGCCAAGAAGGAGCCCATCGCGGTCACCCTCTGGTCGCCGCACTGGTCGTACAGCGAGTACGAGCTGACCAAGCTCGAGGACCCGAAGCGCGCCTGGGGCGAGAACAACACCATCCACACCATCGCGAGCAAGAAGTTCCCCGAGCAGTACCCGCGGCTCACGGAGTGGATCAAGAACTTCAGGATGACCGAGGACGAGCTCGGCACCCTGGAGCGCGAGATCAAGGACCGCGGCCAGGGGAACGAGGAGGAGGCCGTCGCCGCCTGGCTGGAGGAGCACCCGGACGTGGTGGAGCGGATGACCCCGCGGTAACCGCCGTACCGGCCGCACCCCCCGGGGGCGGGGGGGGGGGGGGGGGGGGGGGGGGGGGGGGGGGAGAGCAGCACAGAAAGGGCCTCGCCCGGGGTGCGTGGGGAGGAG